>JANXWY010000423.1 GCA_025350905.1 Verrucomicrobiota bacterium | reverse complement strand
TCCATGAACCACTCCTCTCCCGGCTTGCGGCCACCCTCTCCTCTCCTTCGGAAGGAGAGGAGAGGGAAGGGAGAGGAGTGGTCCGGTTCCGGAGAAGAAATCGTGAGCCCGGACGGCTCATGGAATCTCTCCCCAGCGGATGGGGAGAGGGACGGGGTGAGGGGTCGTCGGTCAGCATCACAAAAGGCTACCGCGGCAAGACTGTTAAAATTCTCCGCCACGGCGTGGCCCACGGCCAGCTCATCGGGGGCAACCTCTCCCTGCTCTGCACCACGATCGGCACGCCCTGGCAACCGCCGTTCCGGGGCCGCATTTTATTTTTCGAGGACGTGGGCGAGCCTCCGTACCGCTTCGACCGAATGCTCACGCACTTGCTCAACTGCGGCTTGCTCCAACAAGTGGCCGGCATCGCCATCGGACTCAATGCCGATTGCGCCGATCCGCAAGCCCGGCGCACAAAAGAATACCGGCAAACGCTGGCGGAGGTTTTGCAGGAAAGACTGCTCCCGCTGAAAATTCCCGTCGTCACCGGCCTGCCCTTCGGTCACGTCCGGCAGAACGCGACGCTACCGGTCGGCGCCCACGTCACGCTCGACGCCCAGCGCGGCGATTTAATCATCGCCCAGCCGGTGGTAGCCTAAATGATCTGCGGCTGCACTTTTTCCGGGTCCACGCCCAGGTCCGTGATGGCTTGGGCCACGACGGTGCGGTCAATTTCGCCGCGTTGGGCCAGCGCGTAGAGCGTGCCGATCACCGTGCTTTCCGTGTCCACCTGGAAAAAGCGGCGCAGGCGCGCCCGCGTGTCGCTCCGACCGAAACCATCCGTGCCCAACGTCAGCAAGCCGCCCGGTACCCACGGTGCAATCTGGTCCGGCACAGTGCGGATGTTGTCCGACACGGCGACGAACGCGCCTTTTTCGGGCGCCAGCAACGACTCGACATGGGACCTTCTCGGCGTCGCGGTCGGGTGCAACATGTTCCAGCGCTGGCAACGAATCGCATCCATGCGCAGAAGCTTGTAACTCGTCGCGCTCCAGACATCAGCGGAGACGCCGTAGCGTTCGGCGAGAATTTCCTGCGCCGCGAGCGCGGCGTTGATGATCGGGCCGCTGCCGAGGAGGTGAGCCTTGAGCTTTTTCTTCTCCGGGCCGGCTTTGAATTTGTAAAGGCCCTTCAGGATGCCTTCCTCCACGCCCGCGGGCATCGCCGGCATGACATGGTTTTCGTTGTACAGCGCGAGGTAGTAGAAAATATCTTCGCCTTCGACGAACATGCGGCGCAAGCCATCGGTGATGATGACGGCAATTTCGTAACCGAACGCCGGGTCGTAGGCCAGCACAGTGGGAATGGTGCTCGCGTGCAGCAAGCTGTGACCGTCCTGATGTTGCAAGCCCTCGCCATTGAGCGTGGTGCGGCCCGAAGTGGCGCCGAGCATGAAGCCGCGGGCCTTGATGTCGCCGGCGAGCCACATCAAGTCGCCCACGCGCTGCGGCCCGAACATGGAATAATAAATATAAAATGGAATCATCGGGACGCCATGGGTCGCGTAGGCCGTGCCCGCCGCGATGAACGACGCCATCGAACCCGCCTCCGTGATACCCTCCTCGAGAATCTGGCCATCCTTGGCTTCGTGATAAAACGACAACGTCTTGCGGTCCACCGGCTCGTACAGCTGCCCTTTCGAAGAATAAATTCCGATCTCTCGAAACAGGGTATCGAGGCCAAACGTGCGCGCCTCGTCGGGAATGATGGGCACGAGATTTTTGCGGACGCCTTGGTGTTGCAACAGCAGGCTGAAAAGGCGGCCAAACGCCATGGTCGTCGAGATTTCGCGGGTGGAGCCCCGGAAGAACTCAGCAAAATGACTGAGCACCGGCACCTCAAGTTTCACGGGCGCGACTTGGCGGGTCGGCACAAAACCGCCCAGAATCTTGCGGCGTTCGAGCAAGTACTTGATTTCGGGACTGTCCGCCGGCGGGCGATAGAAGGGCGTGTCGGCGATCACGTCATCGCTGACCGGAATGTTGAAGCGCTCGCGAAATTCGCGCAGCTCCTTTTCATTCATTTTTTTCTGCTGATGCGAAATATTGCGGCCCTCTCCGGCTTCCCCCAGGCCGTAGCCTTTAACCGTTTTCGCCAGGATCACCGTGGGCTGGCCAGCGTGTTCCGTGGCGGCCTTGTAAGCGGCATAGACTTTCCGCGTGTCGTGACCCCCGCGCAGCAACTTGCGAATCTGTTCATCGGTCAGGTGATGCACAAGCTTCAACAGCTCGGGATATTTGCCGAAGAAATGTTTCCGCGTGTAACTGCCCGGCTCCACGACATATTTCTGATAATCACCGTCCACCGCCTCGTCCATGCGCTTGAGGAGCAGCCCGGACTTGTCGCGCGCGAGCAAGTCGTCCCAGTCGGAGCCCCAGACCACCTTGATGACGTTCCAGCCCGCGCCGCGGAAGAGCGCTTCCAGTTCCTGAATAATTTTCCCGTTTCCGCGCACCGGACCATCCAGCCGCTGGAGGTTGCAATTGATGACCCAGACGAGGTTGTCGAGATTTTCGCGGGCCGCGAGAGTCAGGGAGCCCAAGGTTTCCGGCTCATCGCTTTCGCCATCGCCAATAAAGCACCAGACCTTGGGATCCTGATCGCCGATGAACTTACGGGCCTGCAGGTAGCGATTAAACCGCGCCTGGTAGATCGACATGATCGGGCCGAGGCCCATGGAGACCGTCGGGAATTGCCAGAAATCCGGCATCAGATATGGATGCGGATAGGACGAAAGCCCACCGCCCTCAGCCAGTTCCTGGCGAAAATTCTGCAAGTGCGTCTCCGTCAAACGCCCTTCAAGAAACGCCCGCGCGTACACGCCGGGCGCGGCGTGGCCTTGAAAATAAACGGCATCGCCCGGGAAGTCCTCGGTACGCCCGCGGAAGAAATGATTGAACGCCACCTCGTACAGGGTCGCCGCCGAAGCGTAGGTCGAGATATGCCCGCCGACGTTCGTCGTATGGTTGGCCTTCACGACCATCGCCATCGCGTTCCAGCGCATCAGGCTTTTCAGGCGGACTTCGGTCTTCCAGTCGCCGGGATACTCGGGTTGTTGCGCGACCGGAATGGTGTTGGCGTACGGGGTATTGAAGCCGCGCGGCAACTCGTGCTGGTTGGCGCGCAAGCGGTCGGCGAGCTGCTCGAGTAGTTGCGCCGTGCGCTCCGGTCCCTGGCTGGCGATGGCCAGGTCAAAGACCGATTGCACCGAGTCGGCGAGCTTGTCGCCCTTGGGGCCATGCGGGCGGGCGTCGGGAAGGGCCGACGCGGACGAACCGTAAACTTCTTTTTTATCGGGTTTCACTGTGTTACTCAGTTCAAAGGTAGTCGCCGGGCAATGGAAGCGCAGGTGGTGCCCCCGGCAAGAGCGGCAGATTAAACCCAATGCGGACGCCGAACGCCAGCGAAATTAGCACCGCCCGCCGCGCATGAAACTCCTCGACCTCACCCTGCCCTCGCCAGCCGAAAACCTGGCGGGCGATGAAGCGCTGCTCGACGCCGGTGAGGCGGACGGGGCCGACGAAGTCCTCCGCTTCTGGGAATCACCGCAAACTTTCGTCGTCGTCGGCTATGCCAACCAGGTGGCCGCGGAAGTCAACGTGGCGGCGTGTGCCGCCCGGGGGATTCCCATTCTGCGGCGCTGCACCGGCGGCGGCACGGTGGCGCAAGGGCCGGGTTGTCTGAATTACGCGCTCAGCTTGCGCATCCAAGAGGACGGTCCCACCCGCAGTATTCGGGCCGCAAATCAATTCATCATGGAGCGGAATGGCGCGGCACTAGCCGCCGCCCTCGGGCTTCCGCCCTCCGCCGTCCGGGTCCAGGGCCACACTGACCTTACGTTGGCTGGGCGAAAATTTTCCGGCAATGCCCAGCGCCGGCGGCGCCAGTTCCTGCTCTTTCACGGCACCCTGCTGCTCGATTTTGATCTGGCGATGGTTAATGAACTCCTGCGGCTCCCGGCCCTACAGCCCGATTACCGTGCCGGTCGTAGTCATGATGATTTTCTCACCCGCTTACCACTTTCTCGCGACCAAGCGAGAGCCGCCCTCGCACTTGCCTGGCACGCCGAGCAACCGCTAACGCAACCGCCTCAAGGCCGTACGGCGGCCCTGGTGGCCGAGAAATACTCACGCGCCGAGTGGAATTTCAAATTCTAATCGGATTACCACGCTATTTCACAGCGGGCATAAAACCTGGATTTCCGAATTGAGCAGGGCGCTAAGGTGCGAGGGAGATGCGATAAAATTTCACACTCCCGCTGATGTCGTCCGTGACGATGATGCTGTCGGCGGTGGCGGGCGGGGGAATGTTGGTGAGCACGCTCCAGCCCATGCCGTCCAAGGTGCCGTTGGTGAGGACGGAATTGGTCAGGCCGATAACCGGGGTGAAGCTAAAGCGGAAATTGCTTCCGTTGAACGCGAGCGCCGTCAACGTCGGTGCCGCCGGCAGCGTGATGGTGAGCAGCGCGTTTGCACTGGTGATGCGGTCGGCGGCGTTGGTGACGACCACACTGTAGTTGCCGGCGTCACTCGTTCGGGCGGTGGCAAGCGACAAACTGGAATTGGTCGCGCCTGGGAGATTGATCGCGTCCTTGGCCCATTGATAGCTCAACGGCTCGGTGCCCGTGGCCGTCACGCTGAAAGTCGCGCTGGCGCCTGCCGTCACTGATAGATTGGCCGGCTGCGCGGTGATCGCGGGTGGTACTCGCACCGTCAGGGTCGCCACGATACTCGTCACCGACCCCGCGCTGTTGGCCACCACGGCGGCGTAGTTGCCGGCTTCATTGGTCGTCACCCCGGTCAACGCCAGCGTCGCACTGTTGGCACCGGAAAGATCCGCGCCATTGAATTGCCATTGATAACTCAGCGGCGCCGTACCCGTCGCCGTCACGTTGAAGGTCGCACTGCCGCCCGCCGTCACGGTCTGACTCGCCGGTGGCGTCGTGATCGCGGGTGGTACCAGCACCGTCAGCGTCGCGGTGGAGCTGGTGACGAAACCTGCGCTATTGATCACTACGACTGCGTAATTGCCGGCTTGATTGGTCGTCACCCCCGTCAACGCCAGCGTCGCACTGGTGGCCCCGGGAATATTCGCACCTTTGAATTGCCATTGATAACTGAACGGCGCCGTCCCCGTCGCCGTCACGTTGAAGCTCGCACTGCCGCCTGCGGTCACGGTCTGACTCGCCGGTGGCGTCGCGATCGCGGGGGGTACCAACACCGTCAGCGTCGCCACGATGCTGGTGACCGAACCGGCGCTGTTGGCCACCACGGCGGCGTAATTGCCCGCCTGGTTGGCCGTCACGCCGGTCAGGATCAGGGTCGAACTGTTGGCGCCGGGAAGATCCACATCATTCAGTTGCCATTGATAACTCAGCGGGTCCGTGCCCGTCGCCGTTACGTCGAAGGTCGCATTGCCACCGACCACGACGGACTGGCTTTGCGGCGGAATCGCGATCGCGGGCAGCTCCAAAACGGTCAGCGTCGCCACCGAGCTGGTAACGGAACCCGAGCAATTGAACACCACGGCGGTGTAATCGCCGGCTTGACCAACCGTCACCGGCGTCAAATCCAGCTGCGCACTGGTCGCCCCGGGAATATTATCGCCATAATATTGCCATTGATAATTCAGCGGGGCCGTGCCCCCGGCCTCGACGACGAGCGTGGTTGACTGTCCGGCAACGATCGTGAGATTGGTGGGCGAGGTCGAAATGGAGGGGGCAATGATGGCCGGGTTCGCGATGACCGTCAACCGGGCGACGGCACTGGTGAGCGCGCCGGAGGAATTGGCAACCACGGCGGTCAAAAAGCCGGCATCGGTGAACTGAACATTGGGCACGCTGTAGGTGCTACCCGTGGCGCCGGGAATGGGGTCGGTCCCATTTAGGTACCATTGGTAACTGACCGGGGTGGTACCGCTCGCGGTGACATAGAAATTAGCCGTATCGCACGCGAAGGCAGTCAGGTTGGTGGGCGACTCGGTAATGCTGAGCAGAGGTGAATTGACGATGAGGGTGGCCGCGTCGCTGCAGACCATCCCGGCGGCGCCGGCAACCCGCACCATGTAGGTACCGGAGTTGACGGCAAAGGAGGTGGCGGCGCGATTAGTACTCGCGGTGAAGGTGTAGGTGGCGTTGGTCGCGCTCTGAATGTGGTTCCAGATATTGGTGTCACCCTTGAACCACTGATACGTCAAGGGGCCGCTCCCGGTGGCCGCAGCACTGAAAGACACCGCTTGGCCATTCGTAGCTATGCGGTTCGTTGGGTTGGTGGTGATGACTACTGGAGTGGAAGTCGGATAAACTGTGAGGCGGAGGGTGCCCGTCATAGGCACGCCGGATTGGTAGGCTGGATTCGACGCCGCGAGGTTAATAACAAGGTTGGTCACGGTACTGGTGGGAGTGCCGCTGATAACGCCCCAGTCAGCAAGAGGGGAAGTCAAATGTTGCTGGGTGTAGTTGGTAAGGCTTGTTGGTAAAGGTGCGGCCGCGACAATTGAACCCGCGTTGTCGCCCACGCTGCCACCCAGGGTGATGAAATAGGTGAACGGGACACCGACCGTCCCGACGGCGGTGCCTGGGCTATCAAAATATACCTGAGTGCTGCCGGAAACCGAATCGAATGCACTAAACGCGGCGGAAGCGCCAACCGTCCAGCGAAAGATGATGGCCAGCGTAGAGCTAAAGGCCGGACTGGTGGTTACCGTGCGGCACATGGGCAGGAGTTGAATCGCGGCAGCGAGCAACAGGGCTGGAATGCGAATGATTTTCATGTTTGTTTGGTGTTTTAGGTTTGATCAGGAATTCAATTCAATTCAATTGCAGCCGCAGCCGCCGCCACCCACGCCGCCGCCGCCGTTGGCTTCCTCGCGGGAAAACCAGACGTGCTGCATTTGCGAGACGCGGAGGGGATCGCGATCGGCCCGCATGGTGTAATCCGCCAACGTCTCGCGTTGCCACGGTTTTACGTTAGCGCAACCGCTGTTGACCAGCAGCGCGATAACGCCGGGGAGAAAAAGGCGACGAAGTTTCATGGTTTTTCTTTCAGCAGCGATTCAATCTCAGCGATGTATTGAGCTTTGGTTTCGTGGGTCCGAAAGCCATCGTGGATAAAACGGATTTTACCGTCGCGACCCACCAGGAACGACCGGGGCATTGTGTTCGCGTCCGCTTGGGCGACGAGTTTTTGCGCGCCATCCTGGACCACAGAAAATGTGACGACATGTTTTTTCAAGAATTTGTCCATGTTCGCCCGCTTTTCATCCGTACTCACGGCCAGGATGACCAGACCTTGATCCGAATATTTTTTGTGCAGCTCTTCCAGGACCGGGAAAGATTCCGCGCACGGCAGGCACCAGGAGGCCCAGAAATCCACGAGCACAACTTTGCCTTTGAAGGAGTCCGGGAGTTTGCCCACCAGTTGTTGCGCGGTGAGATCGGGGAGAGTATCACCAACGCTCCAACCGGCGTGGGCGGAAAACAGGTTCGTGCAACAAAGGGCGCCAAGCGCCAGGATGGTTTTAAGGAGCGGCATATTCATGGAATTTCCGGGTGTAATCCCGATTGCGGTTGGTCGTAACGGCGCCGGCGGCACCGGGATGGGTTTCGATCAGGCGCAGGCCTTCCAGCGGGCCCAGGATGAGTGCCGTGGTGGAAAGAATACCCGCGATGGTGCAGGTCGGGGCGATGACGGAGACAGCGTGACAACCGTTGTCCACGGGATAACCGGTCCGCGGGTCAATGATGTGGCCAAAGCGGCGGCCGTTAATTTGAAAGTTGCGGATGTAATCGCCGGAGGTGGCGACGGCATGGTCGCGCACGGCGACGCCGGTCCAGCAACGGCCGGGTTGATTGGCGTCCTCAAGCCCGATCCACCAAAATTTCTTGTCCAGCGCGTGACCATGCACCCGCACGTCGTGCCCAAAATCCACGAGCACATTCGGGATGCCGCGCTCCAGCGCCATGCCGACGACCATGTCCACGGCGTATTCCTTGCCGATGCCCCCCAGGTCGAGGCACATGCCTGCGCGCGGCAGAAAAATGCCGCCCGGCCGGCGCTGCACTTTATGCCAACCCACCAGTTCCTGGGCGGCGCGAATGGCGTCCGCGGACGGCGCCACGGGCGGTTGCGCTTTCCAATTCCAAAGTCGAATGAGCGGCAGGGCCGTGGGATCGAACGCGCCGCAGGTGAAGAAGGCCAGTTCGTGGCAGAGGGTGAACAACCGCTCCGTCTCGGGGTCAATTTCCACCCAACGCTCCCCGGCGGCGGCATTGATGCCACCGATCAAACTGTCCGGAATAAACCGGGAGTAGCGCGCTTCAAAGGCCGCGACCCACGGCACCACTTCGCCGAGAAACGCCGCGGCTACCGCCGGGGTGACCCCGTGGAGATGCACGCGGCACTCGGTACTCATGGCGCGAAAGGTCAGCTTGTGCATCCCACCGTCCACCACCACCCGAGCGGAATCGGTCACGCGGGCGAGCACTTGCTGGCTGGAATTAGGTGCGCTCAAAACCATAAGCGGAATCCGATGCTGGCGATGTTGGCTTTGGGATACGCGCTGGCGGACGTGAGGTCGTCGCGCCCGTACATCGTGTAACGATTATAGCCCACGTTAAACTGCAGCCAGTCTTTTATGATAACCACCGCCTGCATCCCGTACGTGTAGGTGATCATGTGCGAGAGGCGGTAATCGGCCGAATAATACTGGGGTCGATCCGGATCGGGGGTCAGGGCGGAAAACCCAGCCACCCCTTCCGGATAATAAAAATACGCCGCCGACTGCTCGTAAAAGCGAAACGTGGGTTCGAGAATGAGGTGCTCACCCACTTTTTGGTACCAGGTCAGTGCGGCCGTTTGGGCGAAAATATCGTACGAATCGTGGTAGAAGCGGTAAGATAACTCCGCACTCCCGTTCACCCGATCGAAGAAGTGCGTGAGCGTGGTCTGGAAAACCTCCTTGGTGCGTTCGGTTGGCCGGGCTTCCGGTCCGCCGATGTAAAAATTCGGGTTGAATGCCAACCACCCGCGAAACAGCACCTCGCGATAAGGATCATCGAGGAAGCCCGATTCGCCGCCGAAAGTAAAATCAGCCGTGAAGACGGTCTTGGGATCCAGCAACTGGGAAAGGCCGACAATCCCCTCCGTGCTGTCCTTGTCATGCCAGGCGCGCGGGAGCGAAGGATCGGTGTGCACGAAATCGAGCACCCGGTCGAAATTATGCGCCACCCCGAATCGCAGCGTTGTGTTCTTCTGGTTGAAATCGATCGCATCGTTCAGCGAGATCCCGATGGATTCATAATCACTCTCCGTGCTGTAGGCAATTTGAGGCGAAAGCAACTGCCGGCCCCAGCGGCAATCGAACGCCAAGTTCCCCGCGTACCGGGTGTCATGCATTTGCGTGAGCGGCACCTCCTGAGAGTTTGGTTTCGGGGGCAAACCGGTGGGGGTGGCGCCGGAAATGGCGTCGTAAACAAACTCCCCTTTCGCGGCGATGGCATCGGTGATTTTTTTCTCGAAGTAAGCCGTTTGCGTTTCAACCTGGATGCGCCCGTCCTCCTCCTTGTAAAATTCAAAACCGTAATCTACATGGTCTGCAGCGTGGGCCCATTGGGATTGCACTGCATAGACCACCAGCGTCCCGAACAGTTGAATGCCAGTGGTGCGCGAACGCCGACCGGGCGAGTCAAAGGCCGGGTCCGCTTCGGGGAGCGGTGGTGCCAACGGGGCGGAATGGGGTCGGATTCGTTTCATGTGGTTTCGAATTGAATGACGGTCATTCTTTAGTTGGGTGCGCGGGCGGGGATGGCACCTAAAGCGCCTTGCGGTTGGCGTTCCCGCCGGGGGCCGAAACGCTTGGGCGCTGGGGGAGTCGCCTCGGGGTTAGCAAGGCGTTGACCTTCACATTTCATCTCCCGTTCACGCAAGAAGGCGAATAACACGGGCGTCACCACCAGGATGTGCAGGAGACTGCTCACCATGCCGCCGATCACCGGAGTGGCGAGCGGGCGCATCACTTCCGATCCGGTGCTGGTACTCCACATGATGGGCATCAGTCCGGCAATGGCGGTGGCGGCCGTCATCACTTTCGGTCGCAGCCGCAGCTTCGCGCCATCTTTCACCGCCTGCAGCAGATCGGCGTGGCTGAAAGCGCGACCGCGTTCCGCGCGCTTTTTCTTCAAGGCTTCCTCGAGATATACCACCATGACGATCCCGGTTTCGATCGCGATTCCGAAGAGCGCAATATAACCGACCCAAACTGCGACGCTGAAATTATAGCCCAGCAGAAACTGCAGAAACACACCACCCGTCAGGGCAAACGGCACCGCCAAGATAATGTGCGCGGCCTCCTTCGCCGAGTGGAAGACAACGCAAAGCAGCAGAAAGATGATCCCGAGCACCACTGGTAGGATCAAGCGCAGCGTGCGCTGGGCGTGGAGCTGGTTCTGGTATTGACCCGCCCATTCCAGCGTCATCCCCTGCTCCAACTTGAGGCCGCTGCGAATCCGCTCCTGGGCGTCCTGAACAAAGCTGCCCAAATCGCGCCCTTGCACATTCGCCTGCACGAAAGCTTCCAGCCGCCCGTTTTCACTCGCGATCTCGCTCGGCCCGAGCACACGTTTGATCTTGGCGAGCTGCCCCAGCGGGATGACTTTCCCGCTCGGGGTAAACACGAGCACATCGCCGAGCCGACCAATTTCGTTCCGGTCGTCCTGTTGAAAGCGGACCTGAATGGGGAATCGCTGCCGTCCCTCGATTGTGGTACTGACGTTCTTGCCCCCTAATCCGGTCTCGACAACATCCAACAAGGACTTGGCGCGTAAGCCGTAACGGGCCATCGCCACTCGATCCACCTCGATGTTGAGGTACGGCTTGCCTTGAGAGCGGGAACTCACCACGCCCGTGGCCCCGGGCACTTCGCGAAGAATCTGCGCCATTTCCAATGCTTTCGCCTGCAGTGCTTCCAAATTGTCACCGAAGATCTTCACCCCAACTTGAGCCCGGATGCCCGTGCTCAACATCAGCAGCCGGCCTTCGATCGGGTGCAGCAAACCGGGCACATAGCCGGGCGCCTGACTGAGCTTTTCGGTAAGCTCGGCAACAAGTTTCTCGGGGGTCATGCCCGGTCGCCACTGGGATTCCGGCTTCAACTCGATAGTGGTTTCGATCATCTCGACCGGTGCGGGATCGGTCGCCGTATCCGCTCGTCCCAACTTGCCCGCCGCCGATTGCACTTCCGTCACCTGCTTTAAAACCGTGTCCTGCCAGGCGATGAGCCGTTTGATTTCGGTGAGCGAAGTGCTCGGCAGCAGCACGGGCATGAACAGGAAGCTGCCCTCATTGAGGGTGGGCATAAATTCACTGCCCATTCCCCCAGCCAACCGCGCGGCTTGAGTCCAACCGTGTCTGGCGAGGGCTGCGCTCACGGAGCGCGGGACGCCGAAGGCCAGGACCAAGGCGAAGACCAACAGCGCCGCCGCCGAACCCAGTACCGTCCGCCGATGGGACAATGCCCAATCCAGCACTGGATCGTAAATCTGCAGCAGCCGTTTCATGATCCAGTTTTCCCGCTCGGGGCGAAACGGACCGCGCACCAGAAACGTGCAGAGCACGGGCACGATGGTGATGGCCAAGACCGTGGCGACGGTCATGGCAAAGGTTTTCGTCAGCGCGAGCGGATGGAATAGCTTCCCTTCCTGTCCCGCCAGGGCGAATACGGGAATGAAGGCAAGGATGATGATGAGCATCGCAAAAAAGATGGGCCGACCGACTTGCTGGGCCGCTTGAAGGGTCGCCTGCAAGGTTTGCGCGGGAGTGAGTCGCCCGCCGCCGGGCAACTTGGCTTCCAGGCTTTCGCAATGTCGGATCACGTTTTCCGTCATCACAATCCCGGCATCCACCAGCACCCCGATGGCGATGGCGATGCCGCTGAGCGACATGATATTGGAGGAAACGCCGAACAACCGCATGAGCACGAAGGAAAAGAGAATCGATACCGGCAACGGGATCGTCACGATGATGATGCTGCGAAAGTGCCAAAGAAAAAGTATGTGGGCGAGAGCGACCAGGAGGATCTCCTCGACCAAGGTTCGATTGACGGTGGCGATCGACCGGTCAATCAGGGTGCTTCGGTCGTAGAAGGACTTGATGGTCACTCCCGGCGGGAGACTGGGGGTGATCTGGGCAATCTTTTCTTTGACGGCACGGATCACGTCCCGGCAATTGCGGCCATTGCGCATGACGACGACGCCGCCGACCACTTCCCGGCCATCCACATCGAGCGCGCCGCGACGGAAATCGCCCCCGAGCTGAATCGTGGCCACATCGCGCAAGTAGATGGGCGTACCCCCACTTTCTTTCAGGACGATATTCTCCAAGTCGCTCACGGAATTGACCAAGCCGACTCCGCGCACGACGAATTCCATGCCGTTTTCTTCGATAACTTTGCCGCCCACATTCAGGTTACTTTCCTCGACGGCGGCCAGCACCTCGGCGAGCGAGATTCCCAACGTGCGCATGTGGACGGGCGAAACTTCCACTTGATACTGACGCACAAACCCGCCAATGCTGCCCACTTCGGCTACACCGGGCAAAGCGTTGAGTTGGTAGCGGATGAACCAGTCCTGCAACGAGCGCAATTGCGAGAGATCATAGCCGGCCTTCGGCGACAACTTCGGATCGACATGCAGATAATACTGGTAAACCCAGCCCAGGCCCGTGGCATCCGGACCCAGCTTGGGCACCACCCCCGCCGGCAGATGATCACCCAGGTAGTTCAGCCGTTCCAAGACCCGGGTCCGGGCGAAGTAATTGTCAACCTGCTCTTCAAAAACAATGGTGATGAAACTGAAACCAAACATCGAGGAGGCCCGAACCGTCTTGACATCCGTCAGGCCTTGGAGGTTTACGGAGAGGGGATAGGTGACCTGGTCTTCAACCTCTTGGGGACTACGGCCCGGCCAGTCTGCGAAAACGATCACTTGATTCTCGCTCAAGTCCGGGATGGCATCGACCGCCGTATGGCGCACGGCATGGATCCCCCAACCGGTCAGCAGCAGGACGCCACAGACCACGATCAGCCGGTTGCGCAACGACCATTTAATCACGCGATTGATCATAAATTACGGAACCCAGGCGATCGCCAGTGTATCGGCCCAGTTCCGTGATCGATTGCGGTCATTGAAGTACTTCCTCCCCACAATTCTGCATCTTCACTCCGAAAAATGGATTGTGCAGCGGACCTTTGGCTTGCACCCACAGTCCTGGTTTTGGTGCCATGGCGCAGTGGTACACCTTTAATCCCGCGAAGTTCGATTGTTTCCTGAGTTCGCCGGCCATTCCCGCCACCGCCGCACCCACCGGTAGGAATTGGGCCCGCGCTGTGATCAGGTCCATGGCCGGGGCCGGCTGACAAGCCTGAATCAAACACTGGATGGACGGGCTCAAGGAGTTCGCGGCCGGGAAATTGTTCGCCGCCGGTGTCAGCGCCTCGGTCAACGCCACCAAGTGGAGCTTGAATTTCTCCAGATTGTCCTCCGCCAACGCCGCGCCGGCTTCATCGGCCGCCGCAAGGATGGCCTGGAGATCCTGCGCTTGCAGCGAAGTCAGCATGAGAGGTTGGGAAGCCTTGGCTGCGGTGCGCTCCGCCAACTCGCTGGAGCGCAGTTCGGCCACGCGGTTGAAGGCAGCGTCAAAGGCGGCGTCGTGGGGTCCAATCCGCGAGTTTCGATAGCCCGGATTGGCGGCGGAAACGGCCGGCTGGACCGGATGGCGCGGGTTATAAGCGGGCTTGGCGGCCGCGGACGTAGGAACGAGGCCAACTCGATCCGGCGCGGGCATTTGCTGGTCCCCGGCCGGAGTCATTGGCGGCATCGGGTCGGGCTCCATTTTATGATCCTCGGTGGCAACCATGGGGCCGGGGACCATGGCTGGTTGGGATAAAATAACCATCGCCGCACTTTGCGGGCTGTCCTCCATAGCCAGCTCGGCCTTGTCGCGGGAGTGCATAAATTGCGACTGGGAATCGAGCAGGACATTGCCGGAGGTCACCACGCGATCACCGGCCTCCAATCCTTGCAGCACTTCCCAATAACCATCGCCTTGTTGCCCGAGTTTGACGCGACGCTGTTCATAGACGCCGTTGCCTTTATCCACGTAAGCATAAGCTGAACGCCCGGGTTGCAGCACGGCTGAACGCGGGACCGCCAATGTGCTGCGCAATGTGGCGCGAATTTCTCCCTGGGCATACATGCCCAGCCCCAGCAGGCGTTGTTTACGTCCGTTGAGTTCCACCAGCGGATTCTGGAGCTCGGCCCGGACTTTAACCGTGCGGGTGGCTTCGTTGAGCATCGGCTCGATGAAAGTGATGACAGCCGGGAGCACCTTCCCAGGCGCCGCGGGCACGGTGACATCGATCGTTTGCCCCAGGGTCAGCCAGGGCAACTGCTGCTCATAGACATCAAACCGAAACCACAGCACCGAGAGGTCAACAATGGTGAACATTTTTTCCCCATCGGAAACATATTGCCCCTTATAAACCTTGCGTTCGACAATCGTTCCCGCCTGCGGCGAAACGAGGTCACTATAATAAGGGTCGGTATCCGACACCGACTTGGAGGACAGACCACCGGTCGGATCCCGTTGAACGGACATGCGGGCCCGGACGAGAAACCGACGCTTTTCGAGCGTCAGTTCCGGACTATAAAAGGTGATCAAGCGTTCGCCTTCCTTGACCTCGACACCGGGAAACCTGATGGTCAAGTCGTCAATTCGACCTGCCGCCGGAGCGGCCACGACGGTCTTTCGGTTTTCATCAGCCTCAAGCGCACCGGCCACCTCCAAGGTCCGGGTCACCTCCTGCCGCTGAACCGGTTCGGTCTGAACATTCAGGACCGTGATGTTGTTGGAACTCAGTGCGACGAGATTATCGCTCAGCTTGTACCCCGGCTGACCTTCGTAAATCGCCGTTAGCTCCATGCCGCAGACGCTGCACTTGCCGGGCTTTGCCGACTTAACCCACGGGTGCATCGAGTCCTGATAAAACAGCGCTTCCCGGCTTGACGCGCCGCCCGGCGAACGCACCACCGCATCCCGCGAACTTCGACCGAGCCAGACCCCAAGCAGCACCGCGCCGAGGAGCGCCGAGGTGATCAATACGTTGCTCGTGTGGTTTACTTTGGTCATACCCGCTTACTCCACGGTAAGATTGGTGGCTTCAGAACCACCCACCACCACGGTCACCTGACTGCCGCTTTTCAAAGTGCCACCTTGGTTGGAAACCATGGCGAAGTACATTTTCCCCGCCACGAGTTTATGCGACGTGGGCGGGAAAGCTCCTTCCTTGGGTGGCGCTGGCATGTTTAATTTCTTGCCCGTGGCGCGATCAATAATGTAGGCGGCAGTCTTGCCGTCGCCGAGCCGCGCCGCTTTCTCCGGGTTCAGTACCTTGTAACGAAGGTCCACGATGGAGTTAGCCATGGACAGCCGCATACTACTGACTTGTATTCCCCAACCGTCTTCGAGGGTGGTCGTCACCGCAGCTTTGACCGGAGCATTCAGCGTTTCGGCCATTGGAAGGGGCGCGGGCGGGGCGGTTTGGAGGGCGCGTTTCGAGACCGGGGCCGGCGGCGGGGTCTCCACGACCGCGGTTTCGGCGATGGTTTCGACTGGATGATCCTGCCTGGTCTTCAAGTACCACAGCGCGCCAATCAGTAAGACGACTGCGGAGGTCACCACAATCAGAAATCCCGGTCGGGTCCCGGTCTCATTTTGCTTGGTTGGTAACATAATGTACGATGGGCTGGTCGGTGACTGCGGGCCAACTCTTGGGCAAAAGCAGTCGCTTCCAGCGCTCTTAGTGGTTCAAGTTTGGTTTTCTTAGAGTTGTGCTGCCGGCGATGGCGTTCTCTTGCGTTCCGGCAGCCGATCGCGCGGTTCCTTCCGGAACGCGGAACGGCACATGCGGATCCCCGAGCAACGTGATGCCATAATAGCACCAGCGATAAGTCATCGGACCGTCGCGCTCAACCAGGCCAATCAAATCTTCCTTGCTGTGTTGGTTGGCCATGCCCAGGTTGCGATGCCCCGTCTGCAAGAGCTCCGCGAAAAGCTTGGCTTGGAATTCGCCGCTGTATTTCCACGGATGCTGCGGATCAAACCAGCCTGCCCGGGCATTTAGAATCGTGGCAAACGCACCGTGCGAACTGCCGTTCACCAGGGTTTCGCCGAAGGAATCGGGGGCAAACTTGCCGTGATCGAATTGCCCGGCACTGCACGCCACGCTGCAGGCCAGAAAGGGCCAGACATTCGTCAACTGCTTGAGTTCCCAAGTGTGCATCCGCATCAGAATATCGGGATCGCCGTAACCATTGTACAAAGCGATATGCGGTGAAGCGTTCAATTCGCTGATTACTTCCGCGCGCGACCAGCGGGGCATTTTTTCGGGCCGATCGTCCAGCCAGTTCAATCGCCACTGGCTCAGCAGCGGCAACAAGGGATCAAAAATGTCCGCTCCCTGGCAGGGACCGCCCGGAAACTCACCCAGGTAGGTGGCCATCAGCAATGCGGTGTCCAAGTTCGGATTGCCGCTCAGCTCGTAGCGAACGGTTTTTTCGACGAAGGTCTTTACCTGCTCGACCGTCGAGACCGGCGCGCGCCCCACATAAACTTCCGCCAGCAAATCCACATCGCCTTCGTTCTCGCCGTCGCCCGGCTCGCCCCAGTGCTTGTCACCGTTCCCGTTCCAGGACCCGTCCAGGCAAGCGTAATAAAGGTCGCAGGGCAAATAGGAATCCTTCGACGGGAGGTCCGCTCGTACAAAGGCGTAACGGCAAGGGATTATGGTGGTCCCGCCACCCAGGAGAACGTAATTAATTCCCGAATCGGCATACGCCTTTCGGATGTAATTGCGAATCTTTTCCGGCACGTCGCGACCCGCCACCTCGTTAGTGATTGATTCCACGAAGGCCACTTTGACGGCCAGGCCATCATGAATTTTGCGGTCCACCAACGGCTGAAAGGCCGCAGCCAGATTGCTGCTGGTAATCAGCAGGTAATCAACCACCGCGTTGGTCGAAGTGACGGCGGCGCTCGCCAGCAGCTTAAACGACGTCAACTGTTCGGGATTATCAACGAAGGCAGCAACCCGACTCGCGCTTGGGCCGGAGTCCGGGGGACGCACCGGCGCTTCGCCCGACGTCAACTGAGGAGTCAAAGTCAAACGCAGGTTTAGGCGCGGAGCGAACACTAGCTCACCGCTGGAAGGACGATACCGTACCGGAAAGACCCGCACGAGCGCGATGTCATGCCCCGCCAGCCGCTGAACCGAGATCAATTCCGCCATGCTCGGCGGGTAAAGGGAATCCGATTCATAAACCCGCCGGCTGCGTCCCGCCGCAAATGCACCAGGCGTGCCGCGCGAACGGGTGTAGGGCTGGTCCGCGTACTCGAGCTGCCAGTTCCCCTCCAGCTTCTCCGGCTCCAACAGCGGCAACGCTTCTGCCGTTTCGACGGCATACCCCGGTGGAATGAGCAATCGCGCGGTCCGGAATGGCATTGCCGGCTCCCCGAGCCGTTGCAATTGCTGGCCGCCGGAGAGCGTCAGATGCGCACCCGCGCCGTTGGTTTCGATCCGCGGCGCCTCAAACTGGTAGGTGAAGGAAACGGTTTGCTTCTCCGCTCCGGGCGCGGCGCCGACCGACGTGGCCAGCAAACATCCGGCGATGGCACTCAACCACTGCCGATCAATCCCCCCGTACTGCTGTCGTCCCTTCATTCAATGATGAGGTTTTCAATCTTGAAATCCCCGGCGGTGATGGTCACTTTGTCACCACTTTTCACGTGATGGCGGGTGTTGGCGAACAGCATGAAGTATATTTTGCCGGTGACGGGGAGCTTGGTGGTCTGCCGCATCGGCCCGGTCTTGGGGGAGGTGGGCACTTCCAGCTTAGCCCCGGTGGTTTGATCTGATAGCATTGGTTTCAGTTCGGGTTTCGTTAGCAAAGCGGCTTTCTGCGGGTCAAGAACCTTGTACCGAAAGTCCACCATGTTGCCACCCGCCGAGAGAAACAGACCCGAGAATTTTATCCCCCATTGCTGCTCTACTTTTGCGAGTTCATTGGTGGCAGCCAGCGCGCTTGCCGAAGCCAAAGAATTACTGCTTTCAGCCGCGCTGGCGACCGAGACCAAACCGACCATAAAGGTCAGAACGAGAAGGAAATGATTATTGCGTTTCATATTTATCCTGTGAGTCTTCAGCCGCCAGACAGTCTACTCGCTCGCTTTGGTTCCGCAAGCGGGTGAACCCGCTACCACACCACGGATAATACGGACGCTCCTTCGGGTACATCTACGTTCCGCGATACGGGGTATCCGAGTTTCCAGTCGATGGGCGCGTCTCACAACAAGCTTGTTCTATTTATGGCAGCGCCCCTCCCAGGTCGGGGGGGGCGCTTTCTCCTTTGCCTACACCTATATCTACACTTGCTGGTTCACCGGACTAATCTTCAACCCAATTCCGGCCAGCCTTGAGCCGCCGGTCCGGGGCGATGCCAGCGATCATGGATGCCGGACTTCCATTACGGCCGTGCCTGCGCTTTGACCAGTCGGGGCCGTCAAGCCTTCGGTGTAGCTACCAATGGTCGCCGCCGGCGCGGTGAAATGATATGCGGTAGTTACGCCGGGCTGGTTGAAGTATAACCGTTCGGTCGCGGTGTCGAGATAGGTCCTGGTCGAACCGTCGATATGATTGTAGTCCGATGTAACTCCGAACAGGAGGCTGTTCGCCCGCGTGGTGGTAATAGATACCGACGGTGCAGATTGATTATTGGCCGTATTGGCAGCGACGGGTAAGGCGGCGAACCCGCCCTGACCGGTTACTACATAACAAACGCTCGACTGAGCCCGGGCAGTTCCCCATCGGCTCAGGACAGTAACTGTGCCACCAGTCACCCCACCAGCTGGGATAGGTGCCGTCCAGATTTCCGCACTTCCGCCATGGGAAGTTGAACCCGCATCAACCCGCCTGGTCCAGGTCAAGTTGCCGCCGCTGGTAACATTGCAATCTTGTTCACCGGCGGTAACCCCATCATATTGGTTTTGAGTGGTGAGCACTAACAGCGCCCCTGCTGGTATGCCCGTCATCACATGCGTGGTGCCCACGTTGGCATTGCCCCCGGTGTTGATTTGGGTATCGATAGCCACGATGAGTGGAGTGCTTAAGGCCGCGAGGTTTAAGCTAACGTTCACCGTTTGCGGACTACCTGTGACGCCGGCGGCACTCACGGTGATTGCTCCGGGGACCGTCGTCCCCGGCTGCGTACCCACTGGCAACGATGCGAGGTTCACGCTCACGGTCACGGGCCCCGCGCCCGCTCCGGCCGACGTTGTCAACCACGGCGAACCGGTTACCACCGTCGTCGTCACCCCGCTCAACGTCCCGCCACCTCCGTTGGAAATGTCGAATGTCTGACTGGCCGGATTCAATCCGCCCAATGCCGCATTGAAAGTCAAGCTCGTCGGCGCAACCACCAGCACCGGGGCAGCGACCACCACGAAGCTCACGCTCACGGTTTTTGGACTGCCAGTGACGCCGGTGTCGCCGGTAGCGGCCACGGAAATTGTCCCGTTATACGTCCCCGCGGCGAGAGCGCCTACGGTTGCGGATACGGTCACGGGCCCAACGCCCGCGCCGCCCGAGGTTGTCAACCACGGCGAACCCGTTACCACCGTCGCCGACACCCCGCTCAACGCTCCACTTCCGCCGTTAGAAATGTTAAAGGTCTGGTTGGCCGGATTAGCTCCACCTACGGTCGCGGTGAAACTCAAATTCAGCGGACTGACCACCAACATTGGGTTAACTGGGACTACCGCCGCACCTACATTCAAGTAGGCCAACATCCCACCGAGAGGCATCGTTCCATTGACCAATCCCAATCGACGGTCGGACACCGCGTAAAGCTGCGAGGCCACACCCACCGGGAGGGCTGGCGCCACGAAGATGGCATCGACCGTCTTCAAGGCGGCCATAAAGACCGAGTACGAATTTCGTGGGTAGGGAGCTAACTGGCCGTCCTCGGCCACGAACTGGAGGTCGCCACCGTTCTGGAGCGTGGGCACATGCGAATCCATACCGGCATTCAGCATCCGTAGGAGGACACGGCTGCCGGGTAGCAGACCGGCACTAGGGAAGATGTTATTACCGCCGGCGCCGATGATGCCATTGTAAGCTTCTCCGTTCACGAGAAAATACTGGGCATACGAACGGATCGTGCTGGTCATGGTATTGACGGGAGGCAAAACCACGGCCGGGCTGGCCGTAGCGAGTGCGTCCGTCAAGAGCAGCCGATTCAACCGAACCATGAAGCCGTTGTTGAGAACAGGCGAGGTAGGCTGGTTCACTTCGGGAGCCGACCAAAGCGCATCCATGGTCGCGGCCGACAGCATGCTGTCCAGCATCACGTCGGGATTATAGATCGAAGAACCACCCAGCAATTCGCTGATGGCGGTGGAGACGAGCGCCGCATGGTCACCGGTGCCGGCCAGCAAGCTGGCTTGCAGGTCAGGGTCCAAAAGCGAATAAAGGTACGCATACGTCGGATCCGTTGCGGCATGGAGACCGTCGTAGATGCTGGCCGACACCGCTGCCAGTTCGGCATCCTGGAATGAAGGACCGGGTCCGTAAGTGGCGCCAGCGACCGCGGCATGCACGTCGGGATCGATCTCGCTGAATAACAGCGTAACCGAGGAATCAAACGCGACACCAGGATAAGCATGCGATGCGTCAACTACCGCCGTCATCGCCCCATAGAGGCCCATCTGCACCTGGACCGCCGCGTGCGATCCGCTGTGGTATAGAAACGTTCCGGGCTTGATGCCGTTCCACGTATAAGCGGCGTTTCCGCCAAGCGCCGGCGCAACATGCACCAAGGATTTCACGCGGCCCGCATACGGACCGGCCGAGTCGTTGTCGACGGATTCGTTCGCGGTCCGAACAAATCCATACTGCCCAGGGATGACAATGGAAACGTCCTCGGGCAAGGTATTATTGAGGTTGATGGTCAAGGTGGTATCGCCCGGTGGCACGGTGAGCGCTGGCCCGGGAACCACGACGGTGCCCAGCCCCGCTCCGGCCGTGGTATCGTCGGCGAAGCCCCACATCGGCACGACCGTACCGTCGGGCATCGTCTTGCTGGTGACGCCGGCGCGCAGGTTGTACGTGACGCCATAACTTTGGCCAGCGGTGATTAGGAAGGCGCCGGCCACCAAGAGCTGCGCTGCGATTTTTATTTTCGAGTAGTTCATATTACCTCTTTTACATCAGAGTTGTGTCCTGATTCAATTAGTTGGCCCAAGGCTCGATGAGCAGCATGGTCAGCATGCCGCCCGGGAAGACATTGTTGTTGACGATTTCGCGTTCGGCATGGGAATGCCACATGTAGAGAAACGCGCCAGTAGGATCGAAGCCGCCAATATTCGGAGGCAGAGGGGCGGGCGTTCCCAGGAAGGGACTGCCGCCATACCACTTACCAAAATCCACGTCTTGTTCCGTCGGGAGTACCACCGGAAAGGGTTTGCCGTGGTCGTGTGGATCTTCATTAGCGCGTAGGCCGTCGGGATTGGTGACCGCGTTATACGGGGTAGTTGGCGATCCGGGCGCGTGACCATACATGTCCCAACCCAGGCCCGCACCGGTCCACGTAAAGATGGCGTCGGTGGTTTCGCCGGGGTAGGTGGGAATGGTAAAGGTCAGATACGACAGATCAGCGGTTGGGCCACCCGGAGTGCTTTGGAGCACGCGGCCATTGCGCGCGATGTTCCGGGCATGATTCGCGTGGTGGTGGAAGGGATGGGGATCGCGCGCACCGCCCACCATCCGCATGAGGAGATTCTGGTTGGGGTGCATCATCGGAAAGGCGTCATACGGTTGAGCCGGCAGGGCCTTGCTGCCGGGAATCATCATCGTGTCGGGCGCGGTCCGGCCATTGATAAACCAATAGTTCGCGAAGTGCGTAGTCGTATCGATCACCGGGCTGGCAGTTGGATTAGCCAACATCTGGTGTTCCACGTCGGCGTGAATGTTGGGGTCCATCTCAGTGAGCAGGAACAGGAACTCCTGATCAAAAGCTGAATCCGTGGTGTTGTAGCCTTTCCAAGTGGCCTTGTTGCTGGGACTGAAACCGGCCGGCCGGACGATGAGCGCCCCGGTCATGCCCATCTCGATCTGCAGATCCTGGCGCGTGCCACTATTATACGCATACGTACCAGGTTGGCTGGCGATGAAGGTATAGGTTACCGGACCGGTCGTGGCCTCCTGCGTTAACAACCCGGGACTCCCGCCACTGGCCGAAACGACCTGGCCGGGAAAGACCAGGGAAACCGGGAACGGCAGCGTGTTGTTGAGCGTAACTGTGACTTGATCGCCTTGGTTCACAATCAGCGTCGGCCCGGGGTATTGCGTCGGGCCGGAGTTGGTGGCCAAACCCCAGATATACACAGCACTGCCTTCCGCCGTGCTAATGTGTCCTTCCTTGGCCGTCAGGGTGAAGGCGGGCCCGGTGACGCCATCCACCAGGTGGTTGCCGAGGGCGTCAGCGGTCGTTTGGTTCAGCCATTCCGCCCGGGCGCCGCCCGCCATCAGTACCAGGCCGCTCAGCAAGCTCCCGGTCCACAGTTTCAATATTGTCGATTTCACGTTAGTCCTTTTTTGTTGAGAGTCTCTTTGAGTATTGGCGCTCATGGGGCAATTACGATTTGAGTCATCAGGCCACCGTAATCTTCCTGATCGTTGCTTAACTGGGTGAGCCGGGCGCTATACACGAAGTAAGTGCCAGGCGTGGTGTTTGTGGTGTCGAGGATCACATCCGTGGTCTCGCCGCCACCCAGAGTTACCGAGGTGGTCCCATAATAGAGATTCTTGCCATCCGGCCCGCGGAGCAGCCGGGCATCCTTGCCCACTACCGTCATCGGAATGCCCGGAACGGTCAGGGTGTCGAACTCCGTCTCCGAGACGTTGGAAATCCGGAGCAGGATCCGCTGGCCTTGCTTCGCCGCCACCAGTGCATTCACCTTTTGGCTTTCATTCCCCAAGCTGTTCACGATCGTGGTCGTTTTGACCGTGTCCGGGTAACCGCGGCCATTGAGCAACGGGTAGGTGTCAAACATGGTGGCAAACGCGACCGGCTGGATGCCGATTTCCTGGTCGTGGAAGTAGTGGTCAAAACCAGTGATCTGCAACGGGAATTCGACATCGAATTCGGTGGACCCATCGCCGTCGTTATAGGCATAGCGATAGCCGGCTTGGTGGGTCGAGCCCTTACCGGTCGGCAGGTGCGCGAGCGGCGCGCCGACGGCGAGTTTGTTCTGGCGTGCCTCCACCCAGAGATTGCCGATCATGCCTTGTTGCATATGCTCGGTGGCTTCCACATGGCAGTGGTAGAAGTAAGTGCCCTCGACCTGCACCTTGTAATAGTAGGGCAGCGTGGCACCTTCGAGCACCGAGACTGAGGCCAGCGGCATTCCATCAAAGATCGGCGCGGCTTGCGGGAAACCGTGGAAGTGTACCGTGTGCGGGTCGAACAAGTCCGGCCGGAACGCGAATCCGACGTTGGACAGGTCCAGATGGAAATCCTGGTCCTGATTGACGACAATCGTCGGCGCTGCAATCGTGGCGTTGGCCAACGCTGGCGCAAACACCTGGTCCGGACCTTGGGCGGCCGGCGAGCTGAAGGCCACATCTGGCGCGTTCGTGTAGCCCGAGCCACCACTTACCACCGTAACGTCTCTGACTCGTCCATTATTATTAATGGTGGCCGTAGCGGTCGCTCCGCTACCGCCGCCACCACTCAGGGTCACGTCGGGCGCGACAATGTAACCGTTACCACGAGTATCAATATTGATTTCTCTGACAGCTCCAGCACTGTTGAGGCTGGCCGTGGCAGTTGCCGTTTCAACGGTCGTGACATTGTGCGGGTTATTCGCGACCGCGGTTTGATCCGAGAAGCCGAAGATGTAAAGCTCGGTGCCATCCGCCATCACGCTGAATCCGTCACCACAAACCAGATGCATGTAGGTGATCTGCGGATCATACCAACGCCGGATTTCAGTGAAGGCATCCTGGATGACCGAGCGATTCAGGAGCACACCGGCGAAGGTGTTGGCATGAAACGGAGTCGCCCCAGGAAGCAGCGTGGTTGTCCGGTCACTCGGAGTATATCCTGCGTGCCCGTTGACCGCGGCATAGATGGAATTGCCTTTTAGCATAATATTAAGATCGGCAATCAAGGCATCGAACAGCGCGGCATCGGCCCCGCCCGTGTACGCGGCGAGCAGGAGCAGCGATCCGGGGCGGGCGGCCGTTCCAGGCCGGAGATGGCTATAGATATAACTGGCCACTGGATCCTTCAAGGCGCCAAGGCCGGTCACCGGAGGCGTCTGAGCCTGCAGTCGCAAGGCAAACGTGGTCAGGCTGAACAGGTCGGCATTCACGAACAATGGAAGGTTCGCGGTGCCGGGATCGCTGGTCATCCAAACCGGGTTGATTGGCGGGGGCTGGACCGCCGCGCCCGGTGGATCGTATGGATTCGCTTCAACCGCACCGGCAGCACCGGGAGTGGCGGTGACGTCCGGCAACAATCCGCTGACGATATCAACGTTCAACGTGCCTGCTTCTGGCGGCGGCACGATGCTTGACGCCGTCGCTGCACCGCGTTGGTCCGCGCCAATATCTGTCGTCGCGCTCGCGGCGGGACGGGCTTCTCCGTCAAAATCAGTCCCTAATCCGGCGACCGAGCTAACCGATGTCCCAGGACGCAAATTAGTGTTGAGATGATAATTGCCACGATTTGTTACAGCAGTGCTGGTGCTGATGGTGGGCAGATACAAACCAATCGGATCCATCCGCACCGAGATGTTGTTGCCAGCTTCGTCAAACACGATGGCCGTGTAGAGCGTGTTCGAATACGATGTCACGAAGCTCGGAGTACCCCCAGAGGTTGAAGTGGTGCAAGTGGTGAGCGGGATATTGCCGCCGCCGACGACCACGACGTCCGCGTACACCGCAGGCGTTGTCGAAACATCAGGCAACAAGCCTTTGGTATTGTTGGTCGGCTCCTGGTTGAGCACATCGCCGATAGTGGGAGGGATGCCGGCAACCGTAAAGCTGAAGTGGAACGACCGGTTGTGCCAGATGATGTCGTTAATCATGGCGGGCCGCGAATACAGAGGCGCATGGCCAGCCAACGCCGTATTCAACGCATCACTATTCTGATGGCTGACTACGCCCGCACCCTGCGGGTCCGATACGTTTGGATCGGCGACGAAGGCTGAGTGCGCCGTCGCGGTCGCGTCATTGTTTGCAATGGTGTTGTTGACAATATCGACATTGATCGCGTCCTGGAGCGAGATGCCACCGCCGGAGTAGCCGGCGACGTTGTTCACAATCATGTTGTTATAGATCTTGATCTTGTGCCAATAGATTGAGTCGGTGTTGTTGGTCGCCACGTCCGGGCCATTCACACCCGCCAGGCGGATGCCACCCCCAAGTCCGGCGGCGGCGAGATTCCCCTGGATCAGGTTGTTGATAATGGTCACCGAACCGGAGCCGGTCGTGCCCAAACCATTCGAGCCATCGGCCTCGCCGCTGATGTAGATGCCGCCGCCATCACCACCGCCCGAGGAATAACCGAAGTATACCTCATTGAAAGCGATGACGTTGTTGGCGATCAAGCCGCCCGGACTCAGACCTTCATGACCGATACCACCACCACCGGCGCCGAAGCCGGAGGCCCCGATGATACCGCCGGGGTCGCTGGTGGCAAAGTTACCCATGATGTAGTTGTTCCGGACTTTGTAATCCCGGGCGCCGGTATAGATGCCGATGCCGCCGGCACCGTTGCCGCTGCTGTTCTTGAGGATCTGGTTGAATTCAATCAAGACGTTGGTGTTATTATAGGTGGTATCGACGGAATCCTGCATACCAATGGAGATACCGCCGGAGAACGAACCCCGATTGCCGGTGATCCGATTGTTGCTGATGCGCAAATTGTGGGCTTCGGTGTAGACCTGGATGCCGCCGCCGTGGATCGCGCTCTTGATATTGAATCCATCGATGCGGGCACGACCAGTCCCGAAGCCGGCGTCAACGACCACGCCATTACGGTTGGTGTGTTGCCCAATTACTTGGACACCCGGACATTCATTGGCCAGAAACGGATCCTCACCCAACAAGGCGTTGATTTTATCATGCCAGGCCGCCAGCCGGATTTCCGGGTCGGGCGTACCGTTGATGAGCGTGCTGTAACCCGAACCCTGCAGCCGTACGGGTTTGTGCAGGATGACGTACTCATTCCAAGGCCAGAGAGCGCTGCCATCAGCTTTGAGGCCGGGAACGATGACCAAGTCACGATCGCCAGCCGCGTCCACGGCGTCCTGGATTTGGGTCGTGTTTACGCCGGCAGCAATGGTGTTCGGGTCGACGGGGATTACCATGTGTACCCTCGCTGCATTCGGTTCATAGGTAAGTGTGATGCCAATCGGTGTGGTAAGCGAATTGTTGCGCTTCACCATTAGCTGCCATTCCCTGGAATTGGCGCTGCCGGGCGTCGTTGAGCCGGCAGGTAACGTCGGGGGCAGTTTAAACGTTATGCTCGCATCGCTCCAACTGACAGTTGGGATAACGGCGCCATTCAGAGTGACGTTGCCGGTCCCCTTCGTCGCACCAAAGCCGTAATCGCGCATAACCTTGCTCGTGTTTCCATGGAGAGTGTAGTTCGGATCAGTTACCGGTGTGAGTCCCAACGAACTGATCGTTATCAAATCGCCCGCTGCCCCTTTAGTTGCCACGTATGGTCCGGCATATCCGCTAACGACCGTGCCGGACACGTTCTTAATAACGGGCGTTCCGCTCGGCGGCTCGATGTCGAGTGTCTTATTGGGCGTGCCCACAAAAGCGCCGATCGGGAGAATGGGCGTGTCTGCATAATTAACGCTGCCGGGGAAGTATTCCAACGGGACCGGCCCCGTGGTGAAGCCCGGGTTGAAATTCGGGTCCGGGATGCGCGGGCCATTCGGATTCAACGGGTCCACCATGGTGGGATCATTCAAGATGACCGTGAGGATGGTCGGGGCGAAACCGCTGGGGCAAGGGACCGCCGCATTATAAGTGGACGGCAGCATGGCCTCATACGAACCGAATTCATCAGCGTAGGTCCGCGCCACTTCGTTGCCGGCCCAATCACGGAAGGAGATCGGAACCCAACCCGGACCTTCCTTCTCACCGTAATTCGGATTGCTGGGATCAAACTCAGCGGACAGATCGTTCATCACCAGACCAACCACGCGGGCGGCTTTGGGTACTTCGGTGTAGACGTGGAAGTTGCAGGGCGCATTCCGGCTCTCCACTACCGTTACCATTTTGCGGTCCGCCATGGGTCGCCATTGGTTGGCGAAATCCGAGGGCGACGCATGGTCCGGGTCGTTGAACAGGCTCAAGTTCGCCGGCACCAGGTGGAAGTCACCAACGCACTCCGCCGGGATGTCCAGCTTGCTGGGCTTGTAGGCGTCGCCAAAGACGATGTTCCGGCTCTCTTCGGTTTGGATCAGGTAACCCCGCGGCGGCGCGACTTGGACAATATAATCCCCGGGCGGCAGATTCGGTTGCTCAGCACTGTGACTGGCGATTCCCCCTGGATAATAGGAGTTCAGGACAAAGGCGCCATCGAACACGCCGGGGCGGACCTGGTTAAAGGTTGCAATGTTGTCGCTGCCGATGACCTTCCGGCCCAAAATTGTTGGCGGTTGCGCCTGCTGCGTACCCGACGGCCAGCCATTGGCGTCCAAGTGTCCCGGGGCGGCATTCACGGCAACGTCATCATCCCAACTGTCCGTGTGGGTAATTTGAATGGCATCGCCGGGGTTGAATGGCTGTAGGTTGTCATAGAGTGTATGCGCCAGATCATCTTGGTCTACGTCCTCCGGACCGCGGGTTGGAGGATGGCCGGGCGCAGGATGCGTCCAGTCGAAGGGATAATTGTCCACGTCGGCGAGCCGGGGAAGCCGATCGCCAGGGCTTGCACCTTGGCGCTTGATCTTCCACAGATTGAGATCGGCGGGCTTGCCGTAAACCGTCGGTTTACCGTTTTTATTGGCATCGGCTAGGGCGGCGTAATTGGTTTCAAACTCATAAAGGGTCACCTGGACCCGCGCCACACCGGGATCCCAATGTTCTTGCACCGCATAACGCGGATTCGATTCCGCCCGGGTGTTGTTATAGGCCACGCTGCCGGAGATGCCACCGCTTTCGCCCGGACCATAGTTGGCCTTCCCCCAGTCAATCTCGCTATTCTGACTATGGTATAAGCCAAGAGCCTGAGTCAGGACTGGTTCCGCCGGGCTGGCATTTGTCTGCGTGCGCGAAAGGTTATTGCCCGTATTCGGATTGGGAATTGGCGTGGTAGTGAGAGTACCATCCGCCGGGTTCACCATAAACTGAGGCTGGGGATTGCGGGCGTTTCCAGACGGGGTGGTCCATCCCGCATCCGGCGGGATCACTCCCCCGTCAT
Source organism: Verrucomicrobiota bacterium (assembly GCA_025350905.1). GTDB lineage: Bacteria > Verrucomicrobiota > Verrucomicrobiia > Limisphaerales > JADLHS01 > JADLHS01. The sequence goes on along the minus strand of JANXWY010000423.1, from coordinate 4,674 downwards.
CCACCACAGCCGTCATACCGCTCGCCTTCCAGCGGCGATTGTCAACCTCGGCCACCAGCCATTTGAAGAAGGGAAAGACTTCAGTGAATGAGTAATTGCCATCCACTTTGGTCTGAGTGGACTGGTAAATCGTTCCATCCCGGAAGCGGATGTTCAACGGAATTCCAGGGATCTTCTCCTTGTCCACGTGCGCGGCGTCTTGCGGGAAGCCCGTGCCGTCGCTGTCGTAGAAGACACTGCCTTGCAGCGTGCCGAACCAACGGAACATGAAGACATCGTTCAGATTATAAGTTCCACCCGGCGGCACGGTAATGGTCACGGTATTGAAGATGGAGTCCAGCGGCCGGTCCCAGGACACCAGGTCGTAGGTGCCCGGGGGAACATTGGTGATGGTAAATGTTCCATCCTCGGGGTCGCAGGGAGCAACATAGTAGCCTGGCCCACCCGCGCCTGAGGCGTTCAAACCGACCCAGCCATCCGTCACGACCGGCCCGCTCGCCATAATCGCGGTGTGGGGCGGCCGACCGTAGTGGTTATAGCGCAATGTGCCGGTCACATTCACTCCCGGGCCGGTTGCCACGGTGGGCTTGGGAACACCCGGCAGTTTGGCCGGATCCACGAAGCCGAAGAAAACATGATAAGACCCCGCGCCCCAACCTTCGATGAACACCCGAGCGCCATTGGCCGGCGCCCAAGCGTCGATGAAGGGCGTGCCTTCGATGGTGGAGCTCTGCCAGTTGTAGCCATCGGCTTTCATTGAGGCATGCCCGCCGTTCCAGTTCTCACCCGTGGGCGGAATGACCTGCACGCCGAACTTGGCGTTCCACATATTCTTGATCAGAGCCTTGCCGTCCTTATCGGTATAGACAAAGCCATTACCGGCCTTATCCACGATCGGGGCGCCGCCGGAATCAAGTTGATACGTTCCGTCCGGGTTGAGCAAATAAGTCGTCCCGATCGGGTTCGCATATGCATCCTGGATGAACGGTCCGCCGAGTTGGTCGAAAAACGAAACGCGAAACCCAGCCAATCCCTGTTCTTCGGCATCAGGTTCATTATTGATTGGATTATTATCGTGGAAGACCAGGATCGAAACCTGCGAGGTCGGGAGCGGGTTGTGATTGAGGACGATCTTGACGGCGGTCTGGCCGGCGGCGACTAATTGTCCGCCCATCGAAAAGCCGGGCACCATCACCTCGATCACGTAGCGTTGGCTGGGATCGGGGTCCGCAAAATAAGCAGTGTTTAGGTAGTTGTCCTCGTAGGAGGGATTGGTCTGGCCCGCGATCACCGTGCCGTCTGGCACCAGCTTCGGCAGCGTGAACTTGGGTACGCGGATGGGCCAGGTGCTGCTGGTCGCTTGGCCGGCCGCCAGGGGCCGGGCGTCGCTCTTGTGCGCAACGATCGAGACGGTGTTGTTCGTTGGCACGTTGGGCACTCCCGGCGCCGAGTTGTCCTCTTGAAGGATCCAACGGAAATTCGGGACGGGCACCCCGGCGTCATCGACGACCGTCAACGTCAAGGCCGCCTTGGCCGCCGCCGCCGCAAGGAGCGCGGCCAGGCACAAAGCAGCCTTTTGAAAAAATAGTCTGGAGGAATTTGGGTTCATAAAATACTTCACGGTTTGTCTCTGGTTCATGGAATTTTGGCTTGCCGACGGTCGGGCAAGGACGACGTCCTCTGGGCGGCGGGAATTGGTCACGGGCGGTTGTTGAATGGTCTTCACTGGCTGCTTCATACGTTTTCCTGATTTGGTAAAATTCACTGGTTCGCACCAGATAACCCGAAGGACTTCACCCACCGTCCGGAGCCGGGGTAAAATCCGGAGTTGATTTCCCCACCTCGGAAGGAGGTCAGGGCATTTGGGTTCGCTACAAAATCCTTTGTCGTTACGTTCATCTTTTGCCACACAGGTTGTATAGTTTGGTTGCGCTCTGCTCGATCGCACCGCTCCTTTAACTCACCGCCGACTGTCGCGCGGAAACGATCTTGCGGACGGTGTAGAGTGTTACACACCTGCGGTTTTCGCATAGTCGGGAAGAACAGCGGCTTGTTGTCAGGGAATTCCCCATTAGCAACCGAATGGCGCAGCCGCCAGTCCCAATTATTTTATCCTACGGGTTGGAACGCTCGAGAACTTGATTTTCAAGATTTTGAGGTCCGGCAAAGCGCAATTTCCATTCAATGAAATCAATGATATCGCCACAATTGGCGGCGCTGATTTCCCGGCCGCTGGCGATGGAAGTTCGGTCGAGCTTTTGCGAGAAATATGTTGCCGGATAGCGCCACCTAAACGCGCCCCGGCACGGAATTCACGCCCCACGGGAATCTTTCCGCTTGGTACCGCAATTTAAAATATTTCGGTCGCATTGAACGGATGTCCGACCAGCGCCCGGAGGGGGCATTATTGGGGAAACTGACCGGGGGAGATCGGCGGCCGAACCGCCCAGAGCATTCGTATAACGGGCGAGGGACACTGCCAGTCTAAGATCCCGCACGATGTCGAAGCCGGTCTGTTGATGCTCACCGACTTCGATTTTTCTTGTGCATCAGGCCTTCAAAGAAAATCCAGCACTGCTTGATTCGCTATTCCTCCCGGTCCAGCAAACTCAGTATCGTTCCCGTCTTTTTCACCTGATTGCGAGCGCGAGAATTGAGCGGCTCAACATTGCCGATCGACCAATAGGTTTGCCTCGAGCGGATTTCGATCGCAGTGGTGGAGACTTCCTCCGTCTGGCGCCGGAGTTCGCTTTCCTTTCGCCGACCCGGGGCTTCCGCGTCAGGGCTGGGCAAGCCGGAAGAATAAATTGCCCGTCGTAGGTGAGTTGGTCACGCGGTTGTTGGTGACCGCGCCGACGTAATTACCCCAGAGGCCCGCGGTCAGATTTTGGTTGGTCTGCAGCGTCCAACCGGCCACTGAGGCGGGCCAGGAAACGACAATTAAATTGTCGGTATGCGTGATGGTGAGCACCGGCGCGTTGGGAGTTTGCACAACGTTGATCAGACTCCAGAAACCGCCCGTGAGTGTGAACTGGCCGTTGGTCAAAGGTCCACCGGCATCCAGTTGGCCGATCGTGCCGCTAACAGAAAAACCGCCCCCCGCACTCGTGCCCCCCCCGCCGGCGATCTTGGACCGGTCGATGGAGTAGGATTGCGAGCAGACCGTGAAGGTGAAAAGCCAAAGCGCCACGGCACCAAGGCATAAAGGCAGGGACGAGGAGCGGCTCGGGGCTGCGATATTGTATGTGCCGTAACGCCGCACTTTCTTGATCAACTCGCAGCTCGGGATTTTGTCCTGTGCCTTCCGGCTTTCAGCCGTAGCTAAGATTGTTGTCGCTTTCATTTTGTGCCTCGGTGCTTTGGACTCGTAATTTGATTAGTCTCCATGTGTCCGCGCCCCACCCCCGGCCACGCCAACACCGCCAAACTCGGTCTCGATCCGGTTTGCTCAACCCCAAAATCAAGGCGCGCGGAAACTTCTCTCCCTGCGAGTTCCGATCCAGGAGCCGAGCCCGCAATTTCGTCAGGTGGTTGTCATTTCTACCTCGCCATATTCTTCATTCAAAGATTACCGCGGGCCGGTGCCCCAAGCCCGAAAACGGGCCTTGCCGCCGGTTGCCGTTACGTTAATAACACGCCCATAATATCAAAAATGCGAACCTAGGGAGCGCAGCGATTAAAGCCCAATCACACAGCGAAACCCAAATGTGGGGAAGGGCAAGCCCGCGGGGAGCTCGTAGCCGCGCCCGGCGCAACGCGCGAGGAAGACATCGTCGTCCCAACTACCGCCACGCAGTACACGAAAACTCAACGGGCCAACGGGTCCGTGCGGATCGCTCCCGCCCGCATAAGTTGCCGCATACCAATCCCAACACCACTCAAACACATTTCCTGCCATGTCGTTCAGCCCATAGCCGTTCGCGGCAAACGAGCCCACGGGACTCGTGGCGGGCGTTGTTCCGCCAATGCTCCCGATTCCGTTGTAAGCATCCGGTCCCAAATCATAGGTATAATTAACGCTGTCTCCAAAATAGTTCGCCAGATCCTGATTGATGACGTTGCCCCAGGGAAACCTTTGCCCGCTCGCGCCGCCCCGCGCCGCCTTCTCCCACTCGGCTTCCGAAGGCAACCGAAAGCCAGTGGCCGCCCAATTCGGATAGAGGATGGTCACCTGGCCATTGGTATAAACCTGGGTGAAACCTGCATCCCGGTAATACACCGGCAGCTTGCCCACCTGCTGCGACCGCGCGTTGCACCATTTCACACAGTCATACCAATTCACCGTCTGCACCGGGTGATTCGGTGCCTTGCCCGAACCGGCATTCACGAATCCGTATCCGTGGTTGGTGGCCCAATAATAAACTGATTGCCACTGGCTCCAGCTCACGAGGTTCGCGTCCATATAAATCCCGGAAACGGATACGGTGATGGGCGCGGCGTCACTGATGTCGGCGTCACCAATCGAGTTCCCCATCGTGAACGCACCCGCCGGAATCAGCACCATGCCCGGCGGAGTCGCCGGTGCGGCCGAGCCCGGAGGTCCTTGCGGCCCCGTGGCCCCTGTCGGGCCCGGCGCGCCAGTCAAACCAATCGGACCTTGAGGACCGGTTAGGCCAGTGGCACCAGTCAGGCCAATCGGGCCTTGGGGGCCTGTAAAACCGACGGGCCCTTGGG
>JANXWY010000332.1 GCA_025350905.1 Verrucomicrobiota bacterium | reverse complement strand
CGTGGGCGCAGGCTAGAGACTCATCCCATCGCGGGCACCCGTCCGCGCGGGGCGACCGAAGCCGAGGAGCATAAGCTCGAGAGCCAGCTCATGCGGAGCGAAAAGGAGCGGGCCGAGCATCTTATGCTCGTGGATCTCGCGCGCAACGATATCGGGCGCGTTTGCGATTTCGGCAGCGTGCAGGTCAACGACCTGATGATCATCGAGCGTTACAGCCACGTGATGCATATCGTGTCGAGCGTCGCGGGAAATCTTTCCGCCGGCAAAACCCCCTACGACCTGATGCGGGCGACGTTTCCGGCGGGCACGGTCAGCGGCGCGCCGAAGATTCGCGCGATGCAGCTGATCGCCGAGCTCGAAGGCACGACGCGCGGACCGTATGGTGGTTGCGTGGGTTACTTCAGCTTCAACGGCAATCTGGACACCTGCATCACAATCCGCACCGCGCTGCTCAAGGACGGCAAAGCCTACGTGCAAGCCGGCGGCGGCTGGGTGAACGACTCCGAACCAGAAGCGGAATATCAGGAAACGGTCAACAAGAGCAAAGCCATGCTCAAAGCCGTGGCGCTGGCGGAGTCGTTTGCGAAGCGGTGATTAAATGGCGTATCCCAATGGCCCACTTCATGGATGCTGCTTCGCCGTAAATGCTGTTGCCATCCCAGTGGGCTGCTTGATCGCTTCGCCTAAGCCCGACCACAGGTTTTCCTTCGGTCCGGCACGGTGCCACAAAGAGCGGATCCATTCGCTCCACCGCGACCGGTACTGCGCCGTTGGCTCAATCTCGTTCGTGGCTCCGCCTCCGGCTTGCTGCCTGCCGTCTCGTTAAACTCTCGCCGGCTTGGCTTAGTGTCCCTGCTGAGCTGGTTTCAACGCCACATCATCCAGATCGAGGCGGTAGAGAATCTGGTTGTAGTCATAGCGCGGCGTGGGCTGCGGTCGGTCGGCGAAAGTTTGGGTGTACGTTCCCTCGAAGAGTAGCACCGGTGAATTGGTTGCCGTGAACTCGGGATGCAGTCGCGGGTTGTAGAACGTGTAGTTGTCATGGCTCAGGATTTTAACGGCCGGCCCCCACGGACCGGTCGGCGTGGGCGCTTCCGCATACCAGAGCTCGCCGAAGGCCGAAGGTTTGCCGAACGATTCCATGAATACCGTCACCCACCGTTGGCGCCATGGGCTCCAGGCAATGCTGCCGCTATGCGGTTTGATCTTCGGGCCCGCGGGGGCATCGAGGGCTGGTGGCGGCGTCAGCACTTCCCAGGTATTGGAATTCTGCCAACCCTCGAAGGTGGCGGGACAACGCAGCGTGGGAAACGGATTGCCGAACAACACCCACGCGCGACCAGAGGCATCGTTCCAAAAAGCCGGCTGCCCGTCCGGCACGGGGGGGCGCACGGGCGTTTGCTCCGACTTCGTCCATAGGACGCGTAGGGCTTCAAAGCTGGCCAGGTCCTCGTTCCAAACACAGAGTCCCCACTCGTAGGCGGTAAGCGGCGGTTTGATTTTCATGTAGGACGCGACTAGATGCGGCGTGCCAGTTTTGTCCGGCAGACTGACGTAGGCCGTAAGCCAGGTCGGGCCGGGGCCGGGCATCCGGGCGACCGCGCGCGGTGCGCCTTGGTCGTTGGTGAAATAATCCAACTTGAGCCGAAGCGGGGGAAGAAAATCCTTCAGCGGTTGAATGGCGCTGGTCGCGCTGGTTGAGTCAAAGATGCCGAGCGGATAATTCGCCAGGGTGGTATCGCCCCACAGCCAGAACAATCGCCCGCGATGCACCGCGTTTTGGACGCTGTCGCACCCGACCACTCCCGACTCGACCCAAGCTGGTGCGTCAACGAGCTTCTGGCGTTCGGCGAATAAACCGGCGCCGGTAATTCGGCCGAGCCGTTTCGCGATCATGGTGCGGTTCACCTCGACCCGCAGGGTTTTGCCCGGCTCGGGTTTCAAACGCACGCCCCGATAACCGAACCCATCCTTGGGAACTTCATAGCCATGGCCAATCACATCGAACCATGTTTCGCGTCCCATGAGTTCGGGCGCGTCCAAGGCGATGAGGCCGGCATTGTCCGAAACCAACCGGAGTTGATGCGTGGTGCGCAGTTCCACGAGCGGCACGGGCCAACCATTGCCGGCTTCCACGATTTCAATCCGGCAAGGTCCACTTACGCCCGCCGCCAATGCGCCGTGGACCGCCAGGGGCCACAGCAGGAAAGAGGCAGCGAGAAAGTGCATCCAGGAGGTCGGGCGATTGATCATGCGGCGACGGAAGTCTGTCGCATCGCTGGCCGGGAGCAAAGCGACTTTATCGGTCGCAGCACGACTTTGGGGCCTGGCATTCAGCTCCTTCGCGCATTCAGGATTTCCAGGTTGCAAATCGTCGCGCTGGCCGACCGAGGACGAACGCGCCGTGGCCGGCGGCAGGGCGCAAAGCCCGCCCGGTTTCCCCACGCTTGAATTGGGAACGGCCCGTGGTTAGCTTTTCGCCGCGAGCGAATCCACGCTCCAATCGACCACAACACCCAATATGAAACGCAAAGCATCAGCGGTCTGGCGGGGCGGATTGAAGGACGGCCAAGGCGCGATTTCCACCGAGAGCGGCGTGCTCAAGGAAACGCAATACTCCTTCAGTACTCGCTTCGAGAACGGCGTCGGCACCAATCCCGAGGAACTCATCGCGGCGGCGCATGCGGGCTGTTTCTCGATGGCGTTCTCGGCGGAGTTGGGCAAAGCCGGTCTCACGCCGGAATCCATTCACACCAGCGCGACCATCACGATGGAGAAGACCGACGCCGGGTTTACGGTGACGCAATCGCATCTCGACGTGACGGCAAAGGTGCCTGGATCGGACAAAGCCAAGGTCCTGGAAATCGCGAACGCGGCGAAAGCCGGTTGCCCCATCTCGCGCCTGCTCAAGGCGAACATCACCCTGGACCTGCAGCTGGTGGCGTGAGCGGTTCCGGGGCGCACCCCAACATGATTTTTCATTTCGCCGCGCTTGCCCGGCTCCAGCTTCCGAGTCGACTCGTTCCTCCGCGCTGCGTTGGGTTTTCCTTGTCGCCCCGCGGTCTTAACTCCGGCCAAAAATCAATTTACAGAGCCGCGCGGTTGGCTACCCTACGCGGCCGTTAGTCGAGCAACGCATTACCCAAAAACCTATGAGCACAAGATCCACACACCCCTGGAGATTTTTTCGCGCCGGTGGCTTTGACCAGGTCAAGCTGGAAACCGGCGCCGACCTGCTGAACCTCGACCAACTTGATCAGAAGCTCTGGGTCGCGTTGGCCTGTCCCACGACGGGACTCGAATTCGATCCCAAAACCGCCGCCCTGATTGACACCGACAAGGATGGCCGCATGCGGGCGCCCGAGGTCATCGCCGCCGCCAAATGGGCCGGGGCGATGCTCAAGAACCCGAACGACCTCGTGAAGGGCGGCGATTCCTTGCCGTTGGCCGCGATCAGCGACGCCACCCCCGAAGGCAAACAGTTGCTCGCTTCCGCCGTCCAAATTCTCGCCAATCTCGGCAAGTCGGAGTCCCCAAACATCTCCCTGGCCGACGCCTCGGACGCGAACAAAATTTTTGTCAACACCACCCTCAACGGGGATGGAATCATCATCGCCGAGTCCGCCACCGACGACGCCACCAAAGCCGTCATCAACGACATGGCCGCGTGCCTGGGCACGGTGCCGGATCGTTCGGGCAAGCCGGGCATTGATCAGGTCAAAGCCGACTTGTTCTTCACCGAAGCGGCGGCGTTCAACGAGTGGAATAAGAAAGCGGAGGCAGATGCCGCGAATCTCCTGCCCGCCGGCCCCGCCACCGCCACCGCCGCCGCGGCGGTGAAAGCGATCAAGACCAAGGTGGACGATTTCTTTGGCCGCTGCCGGCTCGCGGCGTTTGATCCGCGCACCGTCGCCTTGCTCAACCGCAAGGAGGAGGAATACCTCCCCATCGCCGCCAAGGACATGAGCCTCACCGCCGCCGAAGTCGCGGGCTTCCCGCTCGCCCTCGTGGCGGCGGGCAAAGCGCTGCCCCTCAAGAGCGGGATCAATCCCGCGCACGCCGCCGCCGTGGCGGCTTTGTACGCCAACGCGGTAAAGCCATTGCTGGGGGAAAAATCGGAATTGACCGAAACCGACTGGACCACCTTGCTGGCCAAGCTCGGTCCGTTTGAATGCTGGACCGCCGGCAAGGCGGGCGCGGCCGTCGAGAAACTTGGCCTGCCGCGGGTGCGCGAAATCCTGGCGGGCAAGGCGAAAGAAAACATTGCCGCGCTCATCGCCAAGGACAAAGCGCTCGAACCGGAGGCCACTTCGATTGCGAATGTCGAGAAACTCTGCCGCTTCGTCCGCGACCTGCACACCCTCTGCATCAACTTCGTCAACTTCAAGGACCTCTACGATGGGGGCGAGCCTGCGATCTTCCAATGCGGCACGTTGTACCTCGATCAACGCTCCTGCACGCTCTGTCTCACGGTCGAGGACGTCGGCAAACATGCCAGCATGGCGGGCTTGGCGGGCGCGTATCTGGCCTACTGTGATTGCGTGCGCCGGGGCACGGGCGAAAAAATGAGCATCGTGGCCATCTTCTCGCAGGGCGACGACGACAATTTGATGGTCGGGCGCAACGGCGTTTTCTACGACCGCAAAGGACGCGACTACGACGCCACCATCACCAAGATTCTCTCCAACCCGATCAGCCTGCGCCAGGCGTTCTGGTCGCCCTACAAAAAGCTCGTCCGCATGATCGACGAACAGATCGCCAAGCGCGCCGCCGCGGCGGACGGCGACGCCACCGCCAAGCTGGCCAAGGCCGCCGAAGCGGCCGCGAATGTGGACAAGGCCAAAAAGGAAGAGGCGAAAAAAGTGGATGTGGGCGCGGTCGCCGCGATGGGCGTGGCCTTTGGGGCCTTGAGCGCCGCGCTGGCCGGCATCCTCGGCTTGTTTAAAGGCATTGCTCCCTGGCAATTCCCGCTGTTCCTCATGGTGTTAATGTTGGTGATTTCCGGCCCGTCACTGATCCTCGCTTACATGAAATTGCGGCGGCGCAACCTCGGTCCGATTCTCGATGCCAACGGGTGGGCCGTGAATGCCAAGGCGAAAGTGAATGTGCCGTTTGGCACGAGCCTCACCGGTATCGCCAAGCTCCCGCCGGGTTCGACGGTGGACATCAGCGACCGGTACGCAGAGAAATCAGCCGCGTGGCCAAAAGTGTTGCTGTGCCTGTTTGTCATCTGGTGGATTTACGCCTTTGCTTCGGACATGGGCATCCTTTGGCGTCTGACCAAGAATTGGGAAACCCCGCTCGGCAACCCGCCGGCGGCCCTCACCACCCCCGGAAGCAAGCCGGCGCCACCCGCCGCCGCCAACCTGCCTACTGAAGCGGTCGCCCCCGCTGCTGCGCCCGCGAAGTAGGCGCGGCCGGCCTAAGCCTTCGCACCCAGCCTGGACCGTAGTGTCCGGGCTGGGGCATTTGGACTGGGGCTGGCTTGTGCTTTTTCGTCCGGAGGCCACTGGACGCCGGAGCCGCTCCTCTCCGGAACACCGTCTTGAAGCGGCGACCACCGGTTCGACCACGGCTACTGCTGCGTGAACGTGGCGTTCTGATTCCCCGGGAGGTCGAATCTCGGGAGGTCGCGCTACTGGCGGCGCCCAGCAACCCATTTCGCCGGGCGAAAACATTGACTTCAAGTCTTCACCCGTTATCCTGCGCGCTTCGTTTCGGGAAAAGAATTTCCCGGCCGGGAAAACTGATTCACTGATTTATGGCCAAGCTGACCGTTCGCGATCTCCACCCCAATGGCAAACGCGTTTTTGTGCGCGTGGACTACAATGTGCCGCTCGAAGAAAAAGCCGGCGCCATGGTCATCACCGATGATACGCGCATCCAAGCCACCCTCCCCACCCTGCGCCTGCTTATCGAACAAGGGTCGAAGCTGATCCTCGCCGCCCACCTCGGCCGGCCCAAGGGCCAGCGCGAAACCACCATGTCCCTGCGTCCGATCGCCGCCCGCCTGGCGGAGTTACTCGGCTGCCACGTAAATTTTGTGGACGATTGCATCGGCGAAAAAGTCGAAAAGCTTGCCCGTGAACTTCCGCCCGGCGGCATTTTGCTGCTCGAGAACGTCCGTTACTACAACGAAGAAGAAGCCAACGATCCCGCCTTTGCCGAAAAGCTCGCCAAGGTTGCGGACATTTATGTCAACGATGCCTTCGGTGCGGCCCATCGCGCGCACGCCTCCACCGAGGGCGTGGCCCGGGTCGTGGCCAAACGCGGCGGCCAGTGCGCGGCGGGTTTGCTGATGGAACTGGAACTGAAATTTCTCGGGGACGAATTGGAGCAGCCCGCGCGGCCATTCGTGGTGATTCTCGGCGGCGCCAAAGTTTCCGACAAGATCAAGGTCATTGACCGGTTGCTCGACAAAGCGGACAGCCTCTTGATCGGCGGGGCGATGGCCTACACGTTCAAACTGGCGCAGGGCTTCCAAATCGGGCAGTCCCTCGTTGAGAAGGACAAGACGGACGTGGCCCGGGCGGCGCTCGCCAAGGCCAAGCAGCGCGAGGTCCAGTTCCTGTTGCCGACGGACAATACCTGTGTCACTCCGGTCAAGACCGACAAGCTCAACAAAAAAGGTCGACCCATCCTGGACTTGACCAACCCGCGCACGAATGCGGATGCCAACATCCCCGAGAGCGAAGAAGGCGTGGACATCGGCCCTGCCACCGCGGCCAAGTTTCGCGCGGTTATTCTCAGCGCCAAGACCATTTTGTGGAACGGTCCGATGGGAATTTTCGAGGACAAACGCTTCGCCATTGGCACCAATGCGGTGGCGCAAGCGGTCGTGGAGGCCACCCAGAAAAACGGCGCGAAGAGCATCATCGGTGGCGGCGATAGCGTGAAAGCGATCCATCAAGCCGGGCTGGGTGACCAGGTGACCTTTATGAGCACCGGCGGCGGCGCGAGCCTGGAATTTCTCGAAGGTGCGGAGCTGCCCGGGGTGGCGGCCCTTTCAGAGAAAGGATTGTAACGCAAGGCAACAGACAGTCTTGAAGATCATCTCAACAATTGGACTCTTTCTGCTGATCGCGTGCGCTCTGTTCGCTCAAGAACCTTTGAGTGGCGCATTGAAAACTGGATTTAGCGATGTTGCCGCCACGAAACAGAAAGCGGAAGCTGGTGATCCACAAGCGCAGCTTTCTCTCGCAGACACTCTGTCTTCCAATTTCAAAAAGGCCGAAGCTTTGGAATGGTATCGGAAGGCTGCGCAGCAAGGTTTGACGGAAGCCAAAAGCCATCTCGGTGAAATGCTGTTGTTTGGAGACAATGGAATTCGAGTGAGCGAAAACGTGAAGGCAAATCCGTCAGAAGGAATTCGTTGGACGTTCGAGGCTGCAACGAATCGCAATGCGAAAGCATTTTTGAACATGTCAACAGCATTACAGAATGGCATTGGTGTCAGCACCAACTTGATTGAAGCTTACGCTTGGCTTCAGCTTTACTCGGAAACAGAAACAATTTTGGGGCGACATTGGTTGAATCAGCTCGCGTTAAAAATGGACGTGCGGAGCCTCCAAGGAGCGCAGGAGATGGCGTTAGAATTCAAGGATGGCAAATGGCCAACGCTTTCGCCGCGCAAACTGGCCGAAGGTGATTCGAGATTGAAACTTAGCGGTGTGACGATTGGCAAAACGCCCCTGGCGGTAATCAATGGAAAAACTTTTTCAGAAGGAGAATCCTCAATTGTTGCACTGAAGGAGGGGCCGCTAAAAGTGAAGTGCGTTCAAATCAAACAAGACGCAGTGCTTATCTCCATTGATGGTGAGAGCGAGTCTAGGTGGTTGACCTTGAAGTAAGCTGTTTACCTTTGCGTTAAAAAATCATGAACAAAGAACGAAAACTCATTATCGCCGGTAACTGGAAGATGAACAAAACCGTCGCCGAGGCGCTGGCGCTGGCGGGCGATCTAAAACTGGAACTCGCCAACCTTAAGGAAGTGGACATCGTGGTCTGTCCGCCTTATACCGCGCTGGAATCCGTGTCCAGGGCCATCCTGGATTCAAACATCAAGCTCGGGGCGCAGAACATGAGCGAACACGGCATGGGCGCCTACACCGGCGAGATCGCCGCTGGCATGCTCAAGGAATTTTCCACGCGCTTCGTCATCCTCGGCCACTCCGAGCGCCGCCAGTTCCAAAAGGAACCCGATGCCCTGATCGCGAGGAAGGCCGCCGCCGTGCATGGGGCGTCGCTCAAGCCGATCGTCTGCGTAGGCGAAACGCTCACCGAACGCGAGGCGGGCCAAATGGAAAAAGTTCTGACCACCCAAGTCAGCGGCAGCCTCGCTGGTCTGACCAAGGAGCAGATGGTCGAAACGATCATCGCCTACGAACCGGTCTGGGCCATCGGCACCGGCAAGACCGCGACGACCCAGCAGGCCCAGGACGCGCACGCTTTCATCCGCGGGCTGCTCGTGAAATTGTTCGACGACGCCGTGGCGAAGAAAGTCCGCATCCAATACGGCGGGAGTGTGAAGCCCACGAACGCCCGGGAATTGATGAGCCAGCCGGATGTCGACGGCGCGCTGGTCGGCGGCGCGTCCCTGGAGGCGCGAAGTTTTGCTGACATCATCAAGAATTCCATATAACAATAAGCTTATGACAATAATCACAGTCTTTCTGTCGGTCGTCCTGGTGCTGGTGTGCCTGCTATTGATTCTGCTGGTACTGGTGCAACTCCCGAAAAAGGAAGCCGGCGCTGGCCTTGCGTTCGGTGGCGGCGCGGCGGACGCGCTCTTCGGCGCCGGCGCCGGCAACCCACTGACGAAGATCACCAAATACGCCACGGTCGCGTTCTTTGTGCTGCTCATCCTCATCTCCGTGTTGCAAAACAGCGCCTCGCGCTCGTCGTCGAAGAGCTTTCAACAGCAGATTGAACAGCAAAACAAGCAAATGCCAGCCACCCAGCCGCCGGGAGGGCCGACGCCCGCCGCGCCCATCGTCGTCCCGGCCACCATCACCAACGCTCCGGCTGCAGCTGCTCCGACGCCGGAGGCGACGCCTGCCGCGACCAACGCCGCGACCAAATAATTCGCCGGCGATGCAAATCGCAAACCGCGCCATCGGAAGCAATTCCCTGGCGCGGTTCTGCTTTCAGCCGTCGCGCTCGCGCCTCTCCCTGATGACCGCGGTCTTCGGTCTGCTGCTTTCCGGTTGCACCCGTCCCGAAGCGCCGGCCGACGTGGTCATCCTCAACGCCAACGAACCCGAATCGCTCGATCCGCAGATCGTCACCGGCGTATCGGAGATGCGCCTCACCAAGGCGTTGTTTGATGGCCTCACGAAGCTCGCCCCCCGCGACGCCGCCCCCATTCCCGCGCTAGCCGAGCGCTGGGAGGTTTCGCCCGACGGTCGCATTTACACTTTCCACCTGCGCCCCAACGCCGTCTGGTCCACTGGCGAACCGATCACCAGCGCCGACGTGGTTTGGTCCTGGTTCCGCGCGCTGAATCCCGGCACGGCCGGCGATTATGCGGGTCAATTGTTCTACATCAAGGGCGCGGAAGATTGGTATAACGGCAAAATCAAGGACGCGACCCAGGTCGGCATCCATGCCCTCGACGCCCACACGCTGCGGGTGGAATTAAATGCGCCGCTCGCATTCTTCCTCGAATTATGTTCCTTTCCAACGCTGGCCGTCCTGCCGCGCGTGGTCATCGAAAAGTATGGCGACCGCTGGTTGCACGTGCGCCCGCTGCCCACGAGCGGGGCCTTCCAACTCGGCGCGTGGCGCGTCAATGACAAGGTGCGGCTGCTCCGCAACCCGCGTTATTGGGACGCGGCCAACACGCCCTCCGCCATCATCGACGTGCTGCCCACCGGTTCGCCGAACACGGCCTTGAACCTCTACGAAACCGGCGTCGCCGATGTTGTGTGGGACAAGGACCTCATCCCCACCGAACTCATGGATATCCTGGTGAAGCGACCGGACTTTCATCGCTTCGACTACCTCGGGACATATTTTTTTCGGTTTAACGTGACGCGCCCGCCGTTCAACGACGCTCGGGTGCGCCGGGCCTTTGCGCTGGCGACCGACAAGACCCACCTCCTTCGCAAACTCACCCGGGGGGGCGAACGCGTGGCGAATCATTTCGTCCCCACCGGCGTGGCGAACTACACCGCGCCCGACGCGCCGACGTTCGCCCCCGACGAGGCGCGCCAGCTGCTCGCCGCGGCGGGCTTTCCCGCCGGCAAAGGCTTTCCGCGGGTCAGTTACACGTTCTTTTCCGCGGCGGGCGGCGGCGCCAAGCTGCACGGCCAGGTGGGGATTGAATTGCAACAGATGTGGCGGGACGGTTTGGGGGTGGAGGTGGAATTGCGCCAGATTGAGCGGAAAATTTTTTACAGCGCGCAATCGCAACTCGATTTCGACCTCTCGACTTCGAGCTGGGTGGGCGACTACAACGACGCGAACACCTTTCTCGACTTGTTCGTGGGCAACAACGGCAATAACCGCACCGGCTGGAAGAACGAGCATTATGACGCGCTCATTCGGGAAGCGAACAATCAAACGGACTTGAAGCAACGGGCGGAGATTTTTCGCCAGGCCGAAACCATCCTCGTTACCGACGAAGTGCCCATCGTCCCGCTCTACTTCTACGCCGGGTTCAATTGTTTTGACCCCAACAAAATCGGCGGCATCTGGCAGAACATATTGGATGAGCATCCGATGCAGTACCTTTACAAGGTTGGTCGAGGGCCGATGGTCGAGGGTCGAGAGCCAAACAGCGGTGCTTCGACGCGCACACCAAATCTGACATCAAACAAAAAGCCAACAACCCATTGAACTCATGAAAATGCGATTCCGTTTTGAAAAACTTGAGGTCTGGCAAGAGGCAAGGAAGATCAATCAAGTTATCTATCGGCTGACCAGGAAATTTCCGCGTCAGGAGATGTTTGCAATGACGTCCCAGATTCGGCGTGCTTCCATCTCGGTCAGCTCAAATATTGCGGAAGGTTCGGGCCGGAACTCCGACAAGGATTTTGCGCACTTTCTTGAGCAGTCTTACGGTTTCTTGATGGAGGTAGCGTCCGTGTTCTTCCTCGGTTTGGACGAAGGCTACGTAACCGAAACCGACTTGGATCCGTTGTTCG
Organism: Verrucomicrobiota bacterium; assembly: GCA_025350905.1. Classification (GTDB taxonomy): domain Bacteria; phylum Verrucomicrobiota; class Verrucomicrobiia; order Limisphaerales; family JADLHS01; genus JADLHS01. Next base: position 17,972 of record JANXWY010000332.1, on the reverse strand, counting down.
ACGATCTCGAGCGTCTCGCCAAACGAATTGCATCACTGAATCGCTCGCTTAAAGTGGAAGTGTCCAAGACGCCTTTTCCGCGGCGAGTACGAAGTTAGGCTCTCGACCCTCGACCTAAAATGTATTTCCTTCGCCGCTTGCTTGCCCTCGTCCCGCTGCTGCTGGTCATCAGCTTTCTGGCGTTTGCGTTGGTGCGGTTGACGCCGGGCAGCCCGTTTGATCGCGAACGCAAGCCCGAATCGCCGGAGATCGAGCGCGCCATCCAAGCCAAGTATCACCTCGATGAACCGTTCCTCAAACAATACCTCCGTTACCTCAGCGGTTTGTTGCACGGCGATTTCGGGCCGTCGCTCAAGTATCGTAATCACACCGTTGCCGATATCATCAAACAAGCGCTGCCGGTCTCCTTGATGCTCGGCGTGGTCGCTTTCGGTTTCGCGATGGGTGTGGGGTTGCCGCTAGGATTCATCACTGCGGCGCGGCGCGGGGGGTGGCCGGACTACGCCGGTAGTTTCTTTGCGATCCTCATGGTCTGCGTGCCCGCCCTGGTCATGGCCCCCGTGCTCATTATGGTTTTCGGCATCAAGTGGCGGTTGCTGCCCGTCGCCCTGTGGCTCTCGCCGTGGCATCTCGTCCTGCCCGTGGCCGCGTTGGGACTGTCTTTTGCCGGCCGCATTGCCCGGCTGCTACGGGAAGGGATGCTGAACACGATGAAATCCGAATACATCACCACCGCCCGTGCCAAGGGCTTGTCGGAAAACGCCGTGTTGTTCAAACATGCCTTCCGCCTCGCGGTGTTACCGGTGGTTTCCTACGCCGGACCGTTGTTGGCGGATTTGCTGACCGGCGCGTTTGTGATCGAGGCCATCTTCCAAATTCCGGGGCTGGGTACCCACTTCGTGAATAGCTCGCTCAACTCCGATTACACCATGACCGTCGGCCTAGCGTTGCTCTATGCCGCGCTGTTGGTGGGGATGAATCTCCTGGTGGACGTGGCGTACACCTGGCTCGATCCGCGCGTGAAGTATGAGTGAAAGAGCATTTCAGCACGGTAGAGTCGTCGCGCTGCGACGACCCCGCACGCGTAACAGCGGGCGGAATGAATGCGGTTGGACACGTGGTGACCGCGAAGGGTTGCGGCGCTGCACGCGCCGCTGGACGGCGCAGCGCGCCATCCCTACCTGACACGCATGGCTAACCCGACTCCCAGTCAGCGCGCCTGGCAACGCTTCCGGCAAAATCGTCCCGCCGTGATGAGCGCGTGGTTCCTCGGCTTGCTCGTGGTCGGAGTGCTCGTCTGGCCGTTATGCCTGAAACTGGGCGGCGAGCCATTTGCCCGTGCCCACCGGCCCGACCAAATCACCGACCATCAATTCTGGCCGCCGAACGCAATTAATTGGTGCGGCACGGATGTCCATGGCCGCGATGAATTCTCCCGGATTCTCTACGGGGCGCAGATTTCCTTGCTCGTGGGCGCGGTCGGTGCCGGCGTGAGTTTGGTGATCGGAGTTCTGTGGGGCGCGGTTGCGGGTTACGTCGGTGGCCGCCTGGATAGCGCAATGATGCGCCTGGTGGACATCCTGTATTCGTTGCCGTCGATCATTTTTGTCATCGTGCTGATCACCTCGCTGGAGGGTTTGCTGAAAAACTGGCTTGCGGCGATGGGTTCGCCCGCCCTGGCGAACTCGGCCCGGCTGATTTTCCTGTTCGTCGGGCTGGGCGCGGTGTCCTGGCTGACGATGGCGCGCATTGTGCGCGGGCAAGTGTTGTCGCTGCGTTCACGGCCCTTCGTGGAGGCCAGTCGTGGGCTGGGCGCGGGCCCGCTCTGGATTTTGCGCCGGCACATCCTCCCGAATGTGTTGGGGGTCGTCATCGTCTATCTGGCCCTCACCGTCCCGGCGATCATCCTCTACGAAAGTTTCCTCAGTTACCTCGGCCTCGGCATCCAGCCGCCGATGGCCAGCTGGGGATCGCTCATTGCCGAGGGGGCGGAGCACATCAATCCCCTCCGCATTTATTGGTGGCTGATCGTTTTCCCCGGCGGGCTGTTGGTGACGACGTTGCTCGCGCTGAATTTCCTCGGCGACAGCCTGCGCGATGCGTGGGATGTCCGGAGTGGAAATTAGAGTACCGTTTTTAACAGCGCGTAAATCCCCACGCTCAGCGCTGCGAGGGAATCGCCGGCAATCAATCCGCCACCAACCAGCGACATGGTGCTCATATCCGCGGGGAGTTCACCGGCTGCGGGAGCGGCTGCGCCCCGTTGGCGTTTGGCTTGCCCCCAATCGTAAACCGACGCCAGCACGCCCCCCAGCGTCCACCAGATGCTGGTCATCAATTCCACAAATCCGCCGAAGGAGGAGGCGTAGGGACTGGGAATGATGAACGCATCCAGCACAAAATCCGTCACGCGGCCGGAGCGGGAGCCGGTGGCGAAGGCTTGGTAGCGCGGGTTGCGCTTGAGCACCTTCCGCGTGATTTCGATCAGCAAGCCGAGGAGCAATCCTAGCTGGAGCGCTTTCATGACGTGCGGTTTTGGATTCGTGATCCCCTTGAGCGCGCCCACGAATTTGAACGTCATGGCTGATTGCCATTTCTCGGCCCCGGCGACCTTCTGGCTGAACTGATCGGCTTGCAGCACCGGGTAGGCGGTCATGAAAGTTTTCGCTAGCACGACGGCCAACACCGCCCCCATGGCAATGCCGATGACTTGATAGCGGAATTGGATGATCCGGTTGGTGCCCAGCCGCCAGCCGGTCGAGCGATCTTGCTGCATGTCCACCCCTTCCGAACACGCAATGAGCAGGATGGAGGCGCACATCAAACCAACTCCGGGATCCTTCAAACCGAACGCCGCCAGGATAAACACGGTCATGACGAACGCGCTGGAAATCGGATTGCTGTCCGAGATGCCGGTGGAAATGCCATTGATCAGCACAAACAGAAAGCACAAGGCCACGGCGATCAGGAGGAACGAAATCGGTTGATGCAAAACCTGGCTGCCGATCACGACGACGCCGGCGCCCCAGAAGACCACCCAGAGCGCCAGTCGGAACGTGTTCACGCGTTTCCAATCTTCGGTGGGTTGAGTCGCGACGCTTGGTTGCCGCAGACGACGCACGGCCTGAATCAAGATCAGCCCGACATCCACCAACGCCGCGCCGAGGATGGTCCCGAGCGCGATGATGAAACCGATCTTGCGAAACGGCGCTCCGGCATCCAGCCAGCCGATACTAACCAGGTAAGGCTTCAACATTTCCCCCGCCACCGCCACGACCAGCGCCGGGATGGCGATGCGCGCGCCGACAATCATCCCCGCCCCGAAGGTGGAGGTGGAGATGCCAATGCTTTCGACGGCAGCAATTTTCAGCGAGGCCAGGCCTCCGAAAAAACCGCCCAACATGCCCCCGCCCAGTTTGGTGATGGATTGCTTGAGCAGATTTTTGTCGGTCAGCGCGCGGAGAATGTTCGCCACCGCAAAGCCGGACGGAAAGGACAGTTGCATTTTGTCCACGAGGATCGGGGTGTAGAGCATCCCGACGCCGACGCCGAACATGCCGATGCTCAGGTAAAACAAGACGAGTTTCCACGGGGCCGGCTCCGGCAGGCCGAGCCACACCATGGCCTGCATCAACACGCCCATGCCGCACATCCCCGCGACCGACGCCGACATGGTTTGAATGTAGTTCGCGCCGTGCCGGCCTTCGGGGCCGTAGGGCAGCGTGACGGCGCTCCCGAGAATGCCCGCGAGCACCTGGCCACCCACAAAGAAACCGATGGAAAAATTCATGAACGCCGCCGAAATCCCGCCCAGCGGGCCCAAAACCAGAATCGCCACCGTGGCGAGCAACAAGTGATAGCCGGGCGAATTGATGCGGGGCAGGAATCGCTTCCAGCCGGTGGGGGGCGTCGTGGGGGCTGACATGCTTGCCAAAACTCGCGCCCAGCATAGTGATTGGCCGGGACCGGCCAATACAAATCCGCGACTCCCGGCGAAATTGTTTTGTCTTCCCAGGGGGTTGCGGTCTATGAATGGGGCGCATGAAGAAATTATTTTGCACGCTGGTGACGTTGGCCGGCATCCTGACCACCCGGGCCGCGATCCAGACCCAGACCATTGAGTACCACCAGGGCGACGCCACGCTCGAAGGGGTCCTCGTTTACGATGACGCGGTAAAAAGCAAACGGCCGGGCGTTTTGATTGTTCATCAGTGGAAGGGCGTTTCGGCGAACGAACAGAAACGCGCCGCGATGCTGGCCCAGCTGGGTTACGTGGCCTTTTGCGCCGACATTTACGGCAAAGGCATTCGCCCGCAGTCGCCGGCCGAAGCCGGCGCGCAAGCGGGCAAATACAAGTCCGATCGCGCCTTGTTGCGCGCCCGCGTCAATGCAGGGCTCGCGGTGCTCCGGAAAAATGAATTCCTGGACGCCAGCCGGATTGCCGCCATCGGCTACTGTTTCGGCGGCACGACGGTGATTGAACTCGCCCGCAGCGGTGCGGAGCTCGCGGGCGTGGTCAGCTTTCATGGCGGGCTGGATTCGCCCACGCCGGCGGATGGCAAGAACATCAAGTGCAAGGTACTCGCGTGCCACGGCGCGGACGATCCCTTTGTGCCCGCGAAGGATCTGGCGGCGTTTGAAAGCGAGATGCGCGACAGCGGCGTGGACTGGCAGCTCAAGCAATACGGTGGCGCGGTGCACAGCTTCACGGATTGGAATGCCGACGGCACTATGAAAGGGGCGCAATACAACGAGCGGGCGGACAAACGTTCGTGGGAGGATATGAAGCAGTTCTTCGGGGAGATTTTCAAGTGAAGGGGCGGATTTGCGAGCGAGCAACAACCGTCGCCGTCCTTCTTTCTCAAGGATTAGGAAGCGGGGGCGGGGCTCCAAAATTTTTGGAAGCCAACACGCGCCTTCCGGCTCCGAGGGCCGGCGGGCCCGTCCGTCGGGGTAAGCGGAATGCGTCAACGGCATTCGGGTTGAGAAATTTTTGAAAGCAATTTTGTGAGCACTAAAACCATCAATCTCGGAGTCATCGGGGCCGGCAGAATCGGCAAAATTCACGCGGAGAATCTTGCCACCCGTATCCGCGGTGCGCGACTGGCCGGCGTGGCCGATGTGAATCTTGCCGCCGCCCAGGAAGTGGCCGGCCAGTTCCACGTTCCGCTGGCGACGGCGGACTATCGCCAGTTGCTCGCTGCACCGGACATCGAGGCTGTCGCGATTTGCACGGCCACCGACACCCATGCAGAAATCATTTCGGCGGCCGCCGCGCGGGGGAACCACATTTTCTGCGAGAAGCCAATTGACTTGGATTTGCAACGGATTCAACAGGCGCTCGCCGCCGTCAGCCAGGCGGGCGTCAACTTCCAGGTCGGCTTCAACCGCCGCTTTGACCCCAGTTTCGCCAAAGCCCGCGCCCTGGTGGTCGCCGGAAAAATTGGCGCGCCGCAGCTCGTGCGAATATCGAGTCGGGATCCGGCCCCGCCGCCACTGGCCTACGTGAAAGTCTCCGGCGGCATTTTTCTGGATATGACCATCCATGACTTTGACATGGTGCGGTTTCTGAGCGGTAGCGAGGCCGTCGAAGTTTTTGCGATCGGCGCAGCGCTCGTGGATCCGGAGATTGGTCGCGCCGGGGACGTGGATACTTGCGTGGTGACGCTTTGCTTGGCGAACGGCGCGTTGGCGACCATCGATAACAGCCGCCGAGCGGTTTATGGCTACGATCAGCGGGTCGAAGTCTTCGGCTCTGCCGGCATGGTGGCGGTGGCCAATCGCACTCCGGACAACCATGTCCTGCTGAATGCGGAAAGCGTCTCCTCGGCCAAGCCGCAGTATTTCTTTTTGGAACGCTACCAGGAAGCCTACGTGGCCGAGTTGCAACAATTCGTTGATTGTATTCACCAGGGCACCCCGCCTTCCGTGGGGGGCCGGGATGGGTTGATGGCTGTCGTCCTGGGCCTGGCGGCCAAAAAATCATTGCAGGAAAACCGGTCGGTAAAAGTGAGCGAGATTTTTTGAGCGCCAGGGCTACGGCCCGTGCGCGCCGGGAACCCAAGAGGTAGCTCAGCTCAGCTCAGCAGGGGCCACTTGAAAGTTGACGCGAGCGCAATGCGCTGACCGGTGGCCTGCGACGCACGGGCGGCGGTGATGATTTCCAGTACGTGCAGCGCCTGCTCTGGCGTGACGAGCAATTCCTTGCCGGTGACGAGACATTCGGCGGCCAGCGCCGCGCCTTGTTGCCAGATGTAGCCTTCTGCATCCGGGGCGTGCCGTTCGAGTTTTGGCTGGGCGTGCGTGGCGAGATCGACGCCCTGCGGCGCCCAATCGTAGCCCACCAATCCCAGGAAGCCGCCCGAACCCACGATCGTAATCGTGTGCCGCTGTTCTCCGCGGCCGTCGTGGCCGTGGGGGTTGAAGTAATTGAAGCCCGACTGCACGTGCGAGATCACGCCCTGGCCGTGGTCGAGCAACAGCATGGCGTTGTCCTCCTCGGTCACCTTGATCTGGCCTTTGTCGGTGATGGCCCGCTCCGGCGTGACGATGCTCAACATGGCCGTGACGCTTTTCGCCGGCCCGAGCAATCCGGTGAGCGACGTCAAATTGTAAACCCCGAGGTCCGGCATGCTGCCGCCGCCTTTCTCGTAAAAGAAGGAAGACCAGTTCGGTCCTTCATGGCCGTAATCCGCATGCGCGGCCGCGACGCGGCCCAAGGCCCCTTGGGCCAGCGTGCGCGCCATAAAAGCGAATTGCGGACTCTGGACAGTGATGGGCGCGCCCCATAGCCGTTTTTGTTTCTGCTGCGCCAGACGCAACAGTTCCTGACCGGCGGCGAGCGTATTGGCGATGGGCTTTTCGCTCCACACATGCTTGCCGGCTTCGAGCCCCTGCCGATTGAGGTGCTCGTGCTCCTGCATATCGGTGAGCGTAATCAGAAAATCGAACGGTTCGCCCGCCAGCATCGCGTCGATGTGCGGATAGTGGTGCGCCACCTTGAATTCCTCCGCCCGCTTGCGCGCGCGCTCGGGCCGGATGTCGCACAAGCTCACCACCTCGACAAACGGACATTTAGACAGCACCGGCAGATAAGAGCCCGAGACGCTGCCGCACCCGATCACGCCGGTCCGGATTCGCCGGGGCGCTTCGCCGAGTGCGGTGGCGGCGCCAGCAGCCACGGCGGCGCCGGCAAGCAGTGTGGTTTTGGTGAAATCGCGACGGTTCAGTTGAGGTGCTGGCGTAGGCATAGGCTTGATGGCTTTGTTGTGGAGGTTCGCAGCGGTTTTGGCAATGGTGAAATCAGGAATTCTGACGAGCGCTTTCCGATGCGGCTGACCGCCGCAGGAATTTCTTCCAATGCGGGCGCCGGACACCGCTCGCTCCGGCGTTCAGGCCGGGCGCCGTGCTGTCGATGGTCAGGCGGTGTTGAAATTTTCGGCTCGGGTGAGCTGTCGCGTCGAGCGAACGTCGCTTTCCCAGTCTGATCCACAAATGAATCCCGGTCCGGTATCCGCGACGACCGTTGCCGAATTCAGTACGTCAGCAAGTTGCGGAGTGATCACTTTCCGCGGGGATTGAGCTTACGTCTTGGCGCGCAAGCCCGTCGAAGCGGCCTGGTCCAGGAAGACGCGCACTTCGGGAAGCCCTTGGAGAAACGATGCGGGGCACTGCTCGCTGCGTGGTCCTTCAACCATGGCTTTTACCGCCGCGACTTTGTGCGCCCCATAGGCCAACAAGAGGATATGCCGCGCCGCCAGGATGGTGCTCAGCCCGACCGTGGCCCCGAGTGACGGCGCATAATCGCCAGCGAACCATTTGCGATTAGCCGCGATCGAGCCGGCGTCGAGTGGGGTCACCCGGGCAACCGAATCGGCCGCACTGCCCGGTTCGTTAAAGCCGAGATGACCGTTCTGACCGAGCCCGAGCACAATGACATCGAGGCCGCCGCGGTCAGCGATCCGTTGCTCCTGTTGGCGCACGCTGGCCAGCGCGTTGGATTCGAGGGAGCTGATGATCCCGAACTGGGACGATGGAATGCCCCAGGCCTCGACCACGGAACGGCGCAAGAGGTTGGCGCAGGTGCGCGGCTCGGCTAACGGTACGCCGACGTATTCATCCAACACAAAAACATTCAAGTGCGGCAGCGGCAGGCGCCGTTCCGCCAGGAGGCGATAAACTTCAAGGGGTGAGTTGCCGCCGGCCACCATTACGTTACGGGTTCGCGGAAGCGTGAGCCAAGCCGCCAGGCAATCCGCCGCCGCGGCGTTGGCGGCCTGGGGCGTCGGGTGAATGGAGAGGTTCATTCGCGACCACGGCCCATCGCCTGGGTTCGGATGTTTAACTTCGTCGGCTTCATGTTGCTTTGGCTGAGCTGGTGGCCAGCGGCTACAGAATCTCCCGAGGTCGGACTGGGCGAGGACAAATGAATTCAAACTGCTCGCGCGCCAGCCATCCCGCGCTGCGTTCGGTGCGGACGAATACGTATTTCCCCCTTATTTCCCCGCCGCGCCCGGGCTCACCCGGGGCCAGTCGCATCACGGTTTCCGCGTCTTGCGTCGGCGAAAGTCGCAAGGCTGCACCCGGGCCGATGACAAAACCGATCCGGGCGCGGGAGTGGGCCCCGATCTGGGCGGGAAGGCTTAACAGAAACAAGGCGAGCCCCGTGGCGGCCAGCGCTTGGGGCCAGGTGGCCCGGGGCCACCGGAGCAAGCCGGGCAGGGTGATGAGCCCCACGGCCGCCCAAAGGCTGACCCCGCCCAGCCAGGCCCACGCATTGACCGAAAGCCAGGTGGAAGGAATTTCGTTCCAAGCGAGAACGGGGGCCTCCAGTTGCGCGATTTTGCGCGCGACCAGGAGGTTGGTGCGCGCCGCGTGGTTCGCCGGGTCGAGCCAGGCCGATCGCTCCCAAGCCACAATCGCCTCGCCCACTTGACCGTTCTGCCACTCTGCGAGTCCTAGATTTTGCCAGGCCCCGGAACTCGGCTGCTGCGCCACACAGTCACCAAACCATTTCGCCGACAGCGCAAAATCGCCCGCCTGATAGTTTTCCATTCCCCGGCGATACAATTCGTCCGGCGCTGGCGCCCCGCCGGCGGACGAACCAATTCCCAATAACGCCACCGCGAGGAAAAAATTCCCAGGCAACCTCATAGCATGGCCTCCAGTCGGTTCAACAGGCGCTCGATGTCGGCGGGCGCCGCGGGCAAATCGGGTCCGCCGGCTGAGTGCGTGTCAAAGCGGGCCGCATCCGCGGCCGCGAATAATTGCCGCACCGTTTCACCAATTTTTCCCTGGCGCTCTTGATCAGTGAGCAACGCCAGCACATCGGCGCCCACCAGGGCGCGCGGTTCTGCCGGAAAGTGGGGGGCGGCGGCGGCGCGCATCGCTGCCAGCCCTGAATTCACCAACTTGATCGCATCCGCATCGCGCATCGCCGCCCGCAAGGCTCTTCGCGCCTGCCGCAACACCCGTCGCGCGCGGCGCCGGACCAGGATGTCCGGGTGCGTTTCCAGATAACGCCGGCGACGATCCCACGCCCACAACCCCAGGAAGCCGAATACTGGCGTGACTTGCACCAAGGGAAACCACTCGCGCAACGCCATCGGCACCAGACTCGTCGCGGTGATTCCGGGGTGGGTGGCGAGTTCACTCAGCGCCGGCTCTTCCACCGCGTCGGCCATGGGCGACTCCGCGAAAGCCACCGCCTGCGTATCCATTGGTTGAGCGCTGGGCTTAACCGTGACCCGGAGGGCGGGAATCGTCAGGTCGACATACGCTACTCGTGCGGGATCAAAAAAACTGAATGGCAGCCGCGGCGTGGCGCGCGTGGCGGCGGAAGTCGGAATCAGCGAATACCGAAACGTGACGAATCCGCGGGCCCGAATCAATGCGGGTGACGTCTCGGAGTTTTCCGAAAAAATCTGCCACTCGCTGGTTGGGTTGGGCACCGGCCGCATCAGCCGGCCAAGATTTCCCTGACCGCGGACGGTTACCGTGAGCTGCACCGGTTCCCCCACTCGTAGGACATTCGTCGCGAGCAAAGGCGGATCAATGGTGAAGTGACCGATCCCGCCCGTGAATCCCGGCAGCTCCCCTTCCTTCGGCAGCGGGCGCACCCGGATTGTCACCGGATCGGAATCCGCGAGCCGGAAACCGGCCGGTTCCCCTGGCAGGGCGATGGGACCGTTGAACGGACTCGCGGATTCAAAGCCCTGCGCGGTGACGGTGATGTTTCCGGCGCGCAACGGTATCAAGGTCGTTTCGTGGATGAAGCTGAGCCGGTTGCTGCCTTTCCCGGAGGTCCCCTCAATTCGTTGCTGCGTGAAACTGCGATCCACCAGAATGCCGTCCCCGATCAACTCCACCTGCGTCAAGCCCTGAATGGCCGCCGGCTCCGTGGCACTTTGTCGTACCCGCGCCGTCACCGACTGGCCGGCAAATAAATTGGTCAACGGCATCTCCAGCTGTAACCGGGTCCCGGCCGGAGTGGTTGTCACCCCGGCCGGGACCACCTCGAGGCGCGCGGCGGGGATCGTGACTTTCTGCCCGTAAGCCTGCACGGTGAACTCGGGGACGGAATAGGTGCCCGGCTGTTCGCTTCGGGCGCGGTAATTGAACGCGCTGTGCGGCTGGAGCGTGGCGCCGATCTGACGGAAAATCTGCCCGCGCGCGCTGGGCCGCAAGCTGAGACCGTTGGGAGTCGGCAACTGCTCCGGCCAGGTAATCGAATCCAACAGCGCGTCCAACGTGATCCGATACGTCGCTTCCTCGCCGACGTGGACGATCGGCGGATCGAAGGCGGCCAGCGCTTGCTTCGGCGGCGCCGTGATGATCGGTGGCTGGGATTGCATCAGGACCATCAACGGGTCGGTCGTGTTTGCGGATTGCGCGGCAACTGTCAGCGGCGAGCCGGTCAGCGCCCAGCCCAGCAACAAGGCAAAAGGCAAAAGGTAAACGGCCGAAGTTGCCGCCGGGCCGGCGCTCAGTTTTGAATTGCGAATGTTCACCAGTTCTTGCCCTTGCGATCCGGTGGTGGGTTTTCCTGGCTCGGACCGATCGGCAGCCGCGCATTGCCGCCGAGCTTGAAGCCATCAAGTAGTTGACCGGCCTGTTCGGGCGAAAGGGGAATCTCTTTCCCTTCGTGGCCCAACCCTTCCTGCATGCCGGGTTGCGGACCGAACGGCTCCTCCTCGTCTTCGTCCTCTTCGCCGCCCGGCGCTGGTCCCGGGTTCAGACCGCGCGGTAATTTGCCTCGGAGCGCCTTCATCGCTTCGCCCAGCGCGGCGCGTTTCTGGCCCAGCCCGTTCTGGGCGCTTTCCATCTCCCGCAAACTGTCAATGAGTTTGGCGATGTGGCGATCCACCACGCTGGCGTTGTGCTGCGCGTCGGCGTCGTCCGGCTTCAGCTCGACCGCGCTTTTGAAATCCCCGGCGGCCCGCTGCCACTTCGTCAATACGTTCCCATGCACTTCCAGCGCCCGGCGAATGGCGGCGGTCGCCGCCTTGATTTCCCGTCGCACCCCGCGGCCCCGTTGATACGCGGCCAGCATCTCTTGCAGGTCTTCACTCGCCACGGCCTCCTTGACCGCTTGGGTCGCCGCCGTGGCGGCCTGGCTGGCGGCCCGGGCTTTCGCGGTCGTCTGTTTGCCTTCCGGAGATTTTTTTAATTCCTCGGCGCCGAGGGCAAAGCGCGTGTGGCCGAGATTGTAAAGGGCCGCCGGTTGCAAACTTGCCTGCTGACTCGCCACCGCGGTTTGCAACAGCGGCTCGGCTTCGCGCCATTGCTCGGCCCGCAATTTCTGGGTACCAGCGTTGAAGAACTCGCGGGCATTGACCGGAGGCGGCGGTTCCTTGACCACTGCAACTTCGTTCGTTTCGGCCCGGACGGTCGGCGCCCCTGCGAAGGGAATGGAGCAGGCAAAAAGTAAAATGGCAATGGTAGGGGCCGCCGCCGGGCGGGTATTTAACTTGGCACTTTCAACGGTGGCTGCTCCCCGCCGTCGCCGGGTACCTAGCAGGGATTCGATCACCAGCAGCCCCAGCACCGCCGCGACCGGAAAGTGGAACCGCTCAATGGCAAATCGTCTGGCTCGGGCCGCATCGCCGGCCGCGTCCATAGTGGCCAGGGCCGACTGGACCCGGGCCAAGCCTTCGCCCACCGGCCCCAGGGGAAAATAATTTCCATGCGTGGCCTGCGCCACAGCCCGGAGCGTCGCTTCATCCAACCGGCTGCGTACAACCTCGCCGCGGGCATCGCGTAGAAACTCGACGACCCCCTGCTCGTTGCGGACTTGGATTTGCGCGCCCGTCGGCGTGCCGACGCCCAGCGTGAAAACCACCACGTTATTCGTCGCCAGAGATTGCGCCACCCGGACGCCGCCCTTTTCCAAATCTTCCCCGTCGGTGATCAGCACCATCACCTTGCGGCGATCCAGCTTTTCCATGCCCTGAAAGGCCCCATCGAGGGCGCGGCCAATGTCTGTGCCCGCCACGGGAATGGTCTTTTCATCCAGGGCCGTCAGCGCTTCTTCGAACGCGCCGTGATCGAATGTCAACGGGCATTGCAAGAACGCCTGCCCCGCAAACGCCACCAACCCGATCCGCCCGCGGCCGTGCCGGTGCACGAAGTCCAGGATCGCCAGTTTCGTGCGTTCCAACCGGTTCGGTGTCACATCCGCCGCCAGCATGCTTTGCGAACCGTCCACCACAAACATGATATCCTCGCCGAGCATTTGTCCGCCACTCTCCTGTTCGCCCCATTGCGGTCGGGCCAGAGCCAGGCCCATGCCCGCCAGGCCAAGCACGAGCAAGGCGTGCTTGAGGGCGCGGCGGGCCGGGCTATGCGAGCGGGTCAGGTCAGCGATCAAGTGCGGGGCGGCCAGTTGGGCGAGCTGGCGCGAGCGCGCCCAGGCCGAGTAGCGGTGCAGCACCACGAGCCCCAACGGCCCCAGCACCGCCAGCCACAGCCAGCGCGGTTCGGCAAATTGCGGATGGGCGAAGTCAGGGGAATTCAAAATTAAAAATGCAAAATTAAAAACTCGCCCGCCGTCTGCCTCGGAATTTTGCATTTTACATTTTACATTTTTAATTGATCTCATGGCACCCTCCGCAGCCGGGTGTTGGCCAGGAGAAGCTCGAGCCCAAACAGCCCGAGGGCCGCCAGCAAGGGCCATTGAAACAAGGGGGTGTAAGTGGTGAACCGCCGCAGCTTCACTTCGGTCCGTTCCAGTTGATCGATTTCGTCATAAATATTTTGCAGCTCGCTCCGGTTCGTGGCCCGGTAGGATCGTCCGTGCGAAAGCCGCGCCATTTTGTCGAGCACCGTATAGTTGGCCGGCTGCAAGGTGAGCGTCGGGATGACATTCCCCATCGGATCGAGCTGCAACTTGCCGGTGGCGGGATTGAACTTCGGCAGCTGACACGGAGACTCGATCCCAATGCCGATGGTGTAAATCTTCGATCCCAGGGCGGCGGCGAGCTGGGCTGCCGGGACGGGATCAATCTCCCCCTTGTTGTTATCGCCATCGGTCAGCAGAATGATGATGCGACTTTTGCTGTCCTTGGAAGCGCGGAGTCGTTTGGTCGCGGCGCCGGTGGCGTCCCCGATGGCGGTGCCGAGTTCGCGAATGATGCCCACATGCAGGCGGTTCAACCCCTGCACCAGCCAGTCGTGATTGAGCGTCAGCGGGCTCACCACGTACGGCACGGCCGAGAAGGCGATCAAGCCGATGCGGTCGTTGGGCCGGCGGCGGATAAAATCCTCCATCACCTTCGAAGCGATGCTGAAGCGCGTCACCTTTTCACTGGGTTGGCCCATGTCGAGCGCCATCATCGACCACGACAGATCCAGCACGAGCATGATGTCCACACCGCTGACCTGGGTCTCCGTGCGGTCGTTCGCGAACCGCGGTCCGGCCAGCGCGAGCACGAGCAAGCCCACCGTGAGCAAGCGGAGGAACAACAGGAACCGTCCCGCCGCCGCGCGCGCCGCCACGCCGGCCGCGCGCGCAATTTCCGCCCCCGGAAAGCGCAGTGCCGAAAACTTGCCCGCGCGTCCGACCAGGAGCGCATAAACCGGCAGCAACGCCAGCAACGCCAGCACCCACGGATATTGAAATTGGAAACTCTCGTTCACGTTGTGGCCAGAGTCTCGGATTTTGCCCGGGCGGTTTGCCGTAATTGTTCTCGCTGAATTTCGGCCCGTTCAATCAGCTTCAAGGCGCTTTCGGCGGCACGGGTTGGCTCGGGAGGCGCGTCCGGGGCAAACTTGCGCTCATCGCAACGCCGCAGGAAGTCGTTGGTCGTGGTCGAAAGCTCCGATCCGACCTGATCGTTCGCGGCCATGGCCCGGCAAAACTCCGCGGTCGTGAGTTCGCCCGGCGGCAGCGCAAACGCGGCCCCGAAATAATGACGGACGGTCTGCGATACCCGGCTCAACACCCGGCCGTCCTCCGGCAGTTGGCGCAACGCTTCCAAATCGCCGCGCGCCTGTACTTCCGGCGGGACGATGACGGGAGGCTTCGGTCGCGTCGCGAACCAAAGTGCAACTCCGAGGAGCGCCAGCAAGGTGAAACCGATCACGCCGACGCTGGTAGTGTGTTGTTCCCAAAACGTCGCCGGGATTTCGGCATGCGGTGGTCGCAACGGCGGGATGTCGTTGGTGGATTGAGCCCACGTGACCAAAGGCAGGCTGCATAAGCCTCGAATCCCAAATCCGGCCACCCGCCGCATCGCTTTCCGCCTTCTGCCTTCCGCCTTCTGCCTGCCGAGCTTCATCCCCTTCGCCTCCCGCGCCGGGTCTCGAAAAAGCGTTGGAGCGTTTGGGCAAAAGGATCGGAAGTGTTGAAGCGCAGGGTTTCGACGCCCGCCCGAATCAACGCGCGATCCAGTCCTGCCAGCCGCTCGGCGTTCGTCTGGGCAAATTTCTCGCGCACACTGGCGCGTGCGGAATCCAGTTCCAGCAACTCGCCCGTCTCGGCATCCTCAATGGTAACCAAGCCGGCATTGGGCAAAGTGCTTTCGCGGGGGTCGTGCAAGTGCAGACACACGAGGTCGTGCCGGGAGTTGGTGAGGCCGATTTCCTGGATGGTGTCGCGGTTGCCCCTCACCCGGTCCCGCTCTCCATCGGCTGGGGCGAGGGGGGCCGACCGGCCGGATGCGGAACTGCCGGAGCTGTGTAAAAAATCCGTCAGCAGAAACACCATGGCGCGGCGCCGGACCACGTGATTCAAAAACGCCAGCGCCGCCGGAATGTTGGTGCCCCGTTGCTGCGGCTCGTGATAAAGCATCTCTCGGATCACGCGCAGGATGTGGCGGCGACCTTTACGGGGCGGCAGGTACAACTCCACTTGATTGGTGAACAGCAAAAGCGCGACCTTGTCACTGCTGCGCGTGGCCGACATGGCCAGGGTCGCGGCGATTTCGGCGGCGAACTCGCGCTTGCTCCGACGCAGTGACCCGAACGCCGAAGAGGCCGAAATGTCCAGGGCGAGCACCATCGTGAGTTCGCGTTCCTCACGGAAGCGCTTGACGAACGGGCGGCCCATGCGATTCGTGACATTCCAGTCAATGTCCCGCACATCGTCGCCCGGCATGTATTCGCGCAGTTCCTCGAAGTCCATCCCACGGCCCTTGAAATGGCTGAGGTAGGCGCCGACCATCGTGTCGTTCACGAGGCGGTTGGTGCGCACCTCCACCCGGCGGACGGTTTCAAGAAGTTCGGTGGTGGTCATTTGAGTTGTAGCGTCGGGCATCCGTGCCTGACGTAGAGGGCGGCATCCTGCCGCCCGGAGCCAAGCATCGAAAACGCGCGAGGCTCTCGATGGTTTTGATGACTCCGGTGACTGTAAGGTTTTTCCCGCCGGGCTAGATGCCCGGCTCGACGGCGGGGACGGATGCCTGCCGCCACAGAAACTCCGTCTTGCGCCAATAAATCAGTGGAGTAAATTTCCCCCATGAGCGCGGCAGAAATCCTGGAACAGATCGAACACTTGCCACCAGCCGAGCGACTAGTCGTCGCCGAAAAGGTCTGGGAAAAATATGGTGCGTTTGATGACCTGCTGCCCAGCGAAGCCGAACTCATTTCCAGCCGCCTCCAAGACCGCCGCCTGAATCCCGACGACGTCGTTTCGTTGGATGAAGTCAAAGCCAAGCTCGACGCCAAATACCGCAAATGAAGCGCGGCTTTGTCCTTCGTCGCGTTGCCGAGCAGGAATTTGACGACTCGATCGCCTACTACGAAAACCAACGCGAAGGATTGGGTCAGGAATTCCGCGCCACGATCGAGCAACTGTTTCAAGCCATTGCGGAGAATCCCGAGCGATTTCGGAAGCTGAGTGGAGAGGTTCGCCGTGCGGTGGTCGCCCGGCGGTTTCCGTTTGTGATTCATTTCCTGATCGAGCCGGAACGCATCGTCATCCTGTCGGTCTTCCGTACCAGCCGCGACCCAGCGCGACTGAGATTCCGCCGATAGCAGCCTGACGAGGCGGCGAGTGCGTACTGCTACCCGACGGACGGTTTCAAGAAGTTCGGTGGTGGTCATTTTAGTTTTTCTTCACGCTCGGCAACGTCTTCGGATTCGTGGCCGTCAATACCTGCATCTGGCGAATGGCGATTTGATTCAGCCGTTTCAGCCGTTCGCCTTGCGGCAGTCCCATGTGAATGAATTCGGCGTTCATCCCTTCCAGGTTGGCCAGGACGAGCAGATGTTCGATGCCGGCGTGATCGCGGACGTTCCCTTCCAGGTTGGGATTCGCATCGCGCCATTGGCGGGCGGTATGACCAAAGAGCGCGACGTTGAGCAAATCCGCTTCCGTCGCGTAAGTGATCGCCGCCTGTGCCGGTGTGACTTCGGGCGGAATCAAATGTGTCTTCACCGCGTCGGTGTGAATGCGATAGTTGAGTTTTGAGAGCGTGCGATTGAGATCCCAAGCGAGCGAGAGGCGGCGGTTCTCCTCCTCCTTGAGGCGGCGAAATTCTTTGACCAGGTAAATCTTGAACTCCGGGCTGATCCACATGCCGAACTCGAAAGCGATGTCCGGGTGGGCAAACGTGCCGCCGTATCGCCCCGGCGTGGCTTTGAGGCCGATGGCGTTGGTTTTCTCGACCCAATCTTTCACGCTGAGCTTGTAACTGTTGAGGCCCGCCTGACTCTTAATTGTGGCAAATTCGCCACAATTAAAACCAGGGTTGAAAACCGATTCCCAGATGCCGAGGAACTCGACCGTATTGCGGTTTCGCAGCCAGTCCGAGATGAAGAACTCACCGTCCTTCGCTTGGAGCATGTCTGTGAGCGAGATGTAGTCGCCATCCTTGCCGAAGAGTATTGTCACTGCCGTTCCGTGAACTTCGATGGTGGATTTTTTCGACTTACCCATGGTGTCCGTTCAGTTGGTTGCTAATCCCATCGAATTCGAGGGAATTAAAATGTCGGCTGTTTTGCTTTTCCGCGCGGCATGTGCGCAACTCCTCGAAGTCCATGCCTCGGCCCTCGAAATGGCTGAGGTAGGCGCCAACCATCGTGTCGTTCACGAGGCGGTGGGTGCGCAACTCCACTTGGCGGACAGTTGCAAGGAGTTCGGTGGTGGTCATCGGTAATCCGATTTCAAAATTCTACCTGCCTTCAAAGTGAAGTGCGCGCAGAACTAAATCGGGCAGCGAGCAATTCATCAAAACGTCAACACTTGCTCTTTTGTCTTCAGGTAATTTTGGATGCGATAAAAACTTAATCAGAATTTTCTTTAGCTCGTTTGGGCGTGGCTGGCCGTTCGATTCTTCAATGATTATTTTGCCATTGGATTCTTTAGAATGAGAAACACGAACATTTAACATTTGTCCTTCCGAATCAAAAGTAATGCCAACTCCATTTTCTACGTCGATTGGCTCAAGGTAGCTTAGTGCAGTATTAACATCTCGAAATACGAGTAAATCCACAGGTTCGTAAATGAAAATGGGCGGCTTCAACTGGGTTGG
>JANXWY010000330.1 GCA_025350905.1 Verrucomicrobiota bacterium | reverse complement strand
CTGGATCGGTTGGCGCAAAAGCTTGGCGCGGTGGCTCCGCAGAATTTCGACCTGGCCGACTTCACCGAAGTGGCCGTCCTCAACAAGGATTTCAACGACTACCTGAAGGCGGCGACCGGCCGGGGCGATACGAACCGGATTCCCGAGTTGACCCGGCGTCTTGCCAGCACCAAGGTCAAGAACTTCGACCCGCTGTTGCAAGTCGCGTGGAAAATCGTCCTGGGCGAATCGCTGCAACCCCGCGACCTCGACTTGGCGGCGCAACTGGCGAAGCGGGCGGTGGAGTTGAGCGAGGAAAAGAATATTGATGCCTTGTTCGTCTATGGGCGCACCCTGATGGAGGCCGGCAAAGTCGGCGAAGCCATCACCTGGCAGAAGAAAGCCATCGCCATTGCCGGGGCCAACTCGCCAGCGCGCAAACAACTCGAAACGGCGCTGGAACAATATCAGGCGAAGCTGGCCCGGCCGTAAACTCCCGGCGGCCGGGGCGCCGCGATACCTGGAACGGGAGGCAAAGCTCAGTCACCCAACCGCCGTGTTTGCTTCGCCAAATATCCGCCGCATGTACTCGAGACTTTTCCCGGCAATCGTCTCCGCACCCTCCTCGAATTGGAACACTTCCACGGAGACATAGCCGCTGTAGCCGGCCGCCCGCAACGCGGCGGCGATAGGTCTGAAATCCACGTCGCCGAAGCCCGGGCCCTTCAGATTCTTGTCGTTGGCGTGGAAGTGCGCGAAGTGCGGCCAGGATTCGCGGATGATTTGCGGAATGGGTTTGGACTCCGCGGACATCGCCTTCACATCGAGAATGATCTTGAAAGCGGGCGAGTTGAATGGCATCACAAATTCAATCGCCTCCGCCGCCGTGTTGATAAAATTTGTTTCGAACGGCGCGAGCGGCTCGAAACAAAGAGTCACGCCGCGATCTTCCGCGCGCTTGACCGCGTCGCGCAAGGTGGTCGCGGTCCACGCCCACGCCTGGGCGGGCGTGACGCCGGGCATCAGATTCCGCTGTTTGGGCGAGCCGACGACCAGGATCGTGCCTCCGATGTCGGCGCAGCAATCCACCAGTTCGACAAAATACTTCGCCGTCCGCTCCCGAATCCTTGCGTCCGTATGATTCAGATACAGCCCTTCCGGTTTCACGAGCAGCCAGTGCAGCCCGACGATGGCGATGTGGTTTCGCGCCGCGAGTTCGCGGATGCGCTGGCGTTCGGTGGCGGAGAGGTCGGTGACGGCGTTGGCGAGCGTGAACGGCGCGATCTCCACGCCGGCGTAACCGAGTTGCGCGGCGTGCGCCAGCGTGCTTTCCAGACTCCAACCTTGATAAATCTCGTTGCAGATGGCGAACTTCATGCCCCGTGAGGTTCGGGAATCAAACCCGCTGCGGCAAGAGCGAACTCCCTCGGAATTGGCGCGCCTGGAAATGCTGAAGTTTAACCACGGCCATTGAATCGCAGGTCGCCAGCGATCGGGGTGGTTACGAGATTGAACGAGCAATGATAAACGCCGCCGCGGCCGCCAGCCCGCCGATCAGAGTCGTTTGCAAGCCGCTGCGAAGCACGGGCGTGCCGGTGAACCGCCCCTTGATCCCGCCAAACACGCCCAGCGCCACCAGCGTCACACCGACCGACACCCATAATGCCCGGTGTGCATCGGCGAAAACCAGATACGCACTCAACGGAATGATGCCGCCGACAATATAGGCCAAGGCAATGGTCAGTGCGCTTTTCAACGCGCGCCCCGGCTCGGGCTTTTCCAGGCCCAGTTCGAAGCGCATCATGAAATCCACCCAATCCTGCGGTCGCTGTCGCAAGGATGCCACCACGGAAGCGCTTTCCGCCGCCGTCAGGCCGTAGCTCTTGAAAATCTCCCGGACCTCCTGCGCCTCCACGTCCGGCACGGTGACAATTTCCTGTTCTTCGCGCAACCGCTCGCTCGCGTAATGTTCCGCGTCGCTCCGCGCCGCGAGAAAGCCGCCCAAACCCATGGCGATCGAGCCGGCAGCGATTTCCGCAAAGCCCGCCGTGAGGATGATGTGCGATGACGCGATCGCGCCCGTCAGACCTGCCGCCAAGGCAAAGGGCACGGTCAAGCCATCGGACATGCCGATCACGACGTCCCGTACGGCGCCGCCGGCCGTGAAATGTTTTTCGATGTGCGGTGTTTGCGGCATAAATAATTTTTGGGTTTTCGCGCTTCGGTCGTCGTCCGCCGGTGACTATCCTCGGTCCCCCGGTCTCTTCGCCTCAAGTTAATGCCTAGCTTCTTCGGGGGCACGGACGAACTCAGCCTTTCGCGAGCGCCAAGGCGAGCTTCCGGCTGCGAGCGAGCAGGAGGGGGACACGTCTCGCTTCGTGTTCAAGTCACCGGCGGTGTGAACGACGATGGGAAGCCTGACGGCAATGGAGATGATAGCTTCGGCTTCAGCGGTCAATCCTTCGGGCGGCGGCCGGGATATCGGTGTCGTTCCGGAAGCCATACCAGACAATGTCCGAGCTGATCCTGCCACTGTTGTCGATTGAGTAGGTGCGGAAACCGCGCGCCTGCAGTTCCGAGTCGTTCTGATATTTACAGGCGACGGGTGGACAGACGAAGAGCTTTAAGTTGTCGGCCGCGACGGATTCGTAACCCTTTTCCTTCATCCATGTGAAATTGCGGTAAACTTCACGCTGGGCGGAGTGAAAATGCCCCGCCATCAGCGCCTTCACGTTGGTGTTCGTAACGACTTGGTCCCAGGCCCGCCGGACATCCGAGGCCACAGTCCAGGCGGAATTCAAGCGGGGATCCCCGGCCATTCCCTTTTCCAAGCTTAACTGGTGAAGGGCGTCGGGCGATGCGTCGAAGTCCCAGAACGGATTCTCGATATCGGGGATGTGATAGAAAATGCCGATCCATTGATTGGTTAGTTCCTGGGCGACTTGGGCTACGCAATCCAACTGCGCCGCCTGGAAACGTCGGGCGTCTTTTCCCGAATCATTGCTCTTAAAACTGGCGTCGTTGAACCCGAGGAAGCAATAGGGTCCGACATAATATGTTGCGGCTACGGAATGGCTCGGGTTATCACCGGGTGGACAAAGGTCGGTCACTTGTTGAAGGCCGAGCAGGCGAGTTTTTAATTCTCTGAGGAAGCGGTGGTATTTCCAAATGGTATCTGGATTTTCCGCCTCGAGGTCATTATTGCCCGGCACAAAAAGCCAGTTGGTGATGGCGGATGGGTGTATCAGGTCCGCCACGGTGGTGATCGCGTTCTGCCACTGAGCGGCGCGGTTGGTCGGATTCAATTCCTCAATGCCGAGGTCGCCCGTGACCGCCACGAACTGAAAGCCGGGACGGTTGGTCAGCTGAAGCGTGGAGTTCAAGTCATTGATTTTGGCCACACATGCCTTGAAGGCCGCCCGGTTTTCCATGTCCTGCGCTTGGCGCTTTTTCGATTCGAACAGATGCGGATCGGTGAGCTGAACGAATGCTACGGCGCCATATCCCATTCGTGGCACGCCAAAATACAGCAGCGCTGCGACGAACGCGTTTAACCAGCGCCGGAGGTGTTTCCACCTTTCCCGCCTGGGGAATGCTAAATTCCACCCGCCCAGGTTTGCCGGATTCGAATCGGAAAAACTGTCCATGTTTGCGATGGATTTAATCGCCGCTCAGCATTGATAGCTCGCCCGCGGAATGCAATCCCCGACACCGCACGATTTCGGGTCCGGATGGTTCAGAGGCCGGTCGGGAGGCGCTGACAATTTCTTTCTGGTCGTTCTGACCAGTGGCTAACGGATTGAGGGCCCGGAGTTGGGTGAGGGGTTAGCTGTCAACCTCTTCGTTGGGCAGCATTGTGCCGCTTGGCTCGCAAGGCGGGAAACTCAGTGATGCTTTGCTGGGCGACTCGCCGGCGTAACCGGCGCCGGCCGATAGTGGAATGTTGTCTCCTTGCCGGCCAGACGCGCCAGGCGTTGCTCGGCGGATTCCGCCAATAGTTTCTCCATCGTTCGCAACAACATCGCGATGTCCATGGGTTTCTCCAGCAGTGCCCCGACGCCGGCGTTGATCGCCGTGAAGAGTTGGTTGGGGCGTGCCGTAGCGATGATGATGGGAATGAGCGGATGCTCCCGGGTAAGGTGTTCAAACGTGTCCCAACCGTTCTTCACCGGCATGTTGAGGTCGAGCAGCGCGAGGTCAACCGGCAACCGGCCAGCGAGTTCCAGCGCCTGCTGGCCATTCTCGGCGGGAATGACGAAGTAGCCTTCGGACACCAGCACATCGTTCAAGGAATCGCGCACCGTCGGATCGTCATCGACCAACAGGATGCGTTTGCCGAAATAATTGTCGTCCGCTGAGAGTGAAATGGTCGGTTCGCGAAGCGGAGTCGGTTGCCCAAGGAGTTTTGTCAAACGGACGGGCGGAGTCGGGGTTTTTAATGGGGAGGTTGATTTCATAGGTGACGCGGGAAAATGCGGTGACTGGGTGGTGATGTTTGCGAAAGCGCTGAGTCAAGCCTCGGGATCAATTTTCCAATGTCCAGCGGCTGGCCGAGGTCAGCGGTGGCCTCGCAGCCAAATTTTAACTTCGTTAGGCAAGCCCACCCCGCAGCGCCAACCAACCCAAGCCGCCGCGCCATGAGGCCGGGCGCGGGCCCGCTCGCAGCGATGGCAACGAAACCGGACCTTTGGAGCGGAAGGATCATTTTTGTCTCCGAAAAACAGTTCTCAGCGTCGCGGCGCGCTAGGCTTCATTGCCGCGGAGCAACTTGGTAACGAACCTGCGATTGGTGATGCGGCGCACATGACGCTGTTCGTCTTCCGAGGTGAGGTGTTTAATGGCGCTGACCAGAATTGGAATGTTCAACGGCTTCTCCATGAAAGCGTCCACCCCCAACTGCACAGCTTTCAGATATTGATTGGGGCGGGCGGTGATAACAATGACCGGCAAAAGGGGCGTCACGCGGTCAAGCTGGCTGAAAGCCGTCCAACCATCCCAGTGGGGCATGTTGAGGTCGAGCAATACCAGATCCGGCGGCTGTTCAATCGCGCGCATGACCGCTTTGATCCCGGTCTCGGCTTCGTCCACTACAAACCCTTCGGATTCCAGCACGGCGGCCAGACTGCCGCGCACCAAGGCGTCGTCGTCGGCCAACAGGATGCGGTTGTGCATCACGGGCGAAGAGTGTGATTCTTCGGAGGCGACCAGCAGCGGAGGGCTGGGGAAGGTGGCCTCGTGTTGAAAGAGGGAACTCCATTCCCGGGCCGCCGCGTGGTCCGCAGGCGAGCCGCCCCGAAGTTCCCACCGACCGTCCCGATGGCGGACGAGCTCGGCCGCCCCGAAGGTCGCGACGATTTCATTGTCCGCCTCCGCCGGGCGCAGTTGGACTATCCGCTCAGGGCTTCCGACGGTTGGTCGCGGGTCAGTCCGATGCACAAGTAAAATGGGTTCGAATTCGTGGCCATGTTCGAGAGTGAGACTCAGGGTTTGCATAAGGTTTGCTCTGGTGTTGGTGTTTTGGTGGATCCGTTTTCGGCGAGCGTGAAATGGGTGGAGATTCCGTGGTCCCGGGCGGTGGCTTTCCTCAATGATTGCCAAGTCCTCTGGCTGTCGTCCGGAAATCGCAAAGTGTCGAATGGCGCTGAGTGCACTGCGGCCGGGTGAAGTGTCGTCGCGCGTCGGTGTGACCCGAGGTAAAACCAGGGAGCGAGCCACTGGTGAATGTAAGGGTTGAGTTTCAATTCCTGGGTTCCATGATCGTTCCGACTTCGCGGCAACCCGATGTTCGGATGCATGCCATTGCCGTTGCACCTGCCATGCCAGGAGCTGCCAAGGTTGATTCTCTGCGATTTGAGAACGACGGCCGGCACCCAGAGCGCCAAATGGGAAAGTTACTTACCAGGCGTGTGATCAGTGGCTGACCGCTGCTGACTGGCAAGAAGATCTGCCGCACCATCGCGGCCTGATTTTCCTGCTGCTGCCCAGCCTGGTTGCTGCCACCATCACGGGCATGGCACTTGCAACGGTCTTCAGCCAAGCGCCGGGCAACGAATTTTCTCCCCGGACGACCCGAAGTGTTCGGATGACCATGAAATTTCCAAAACGATTGGAGTGCCGATGAGACGACTGCTCGCTGGTTTATCGCGGTGGCCCCAGCCATTGACCGTTTTCCTCGCCTTGGCCTTGGCCGGGTTGATTGGGCTCTGGGACTTGAAAACGGGTTATGATTTCCAAGTGACCGCCTTTTATCTCGTTCCGATTTGCTGGGCGAGTTGGGCCGCGGGACGTAAGGCGGGCCTGTTCCTGGCCGCCGCCTCCAGCGTCATTTTCGCGGTCGCCGACTTGCTGTCCGGACACGTCTTCGTATCCAAGGTGATTCTGGACTGGAATGCGTTCATGCTGCTCGCGGTTTTCGTGGTGGCCGTATATTCCGTTACTGCGTTCCTGGATGCCTATCGCTCGCTGTTCGCGGCGCAGGCCATGCTGAAGAGCGCGAACGAGCGTTTAGAAGAAACAGTTCTCCAGCGGACGGCGGCGTTGCGTTCCGAGATTGCGGAGCGGCAACGCTTGGAGCAGGCCAAGCTCCAGGCCGAGCGTTTGCTGGAACGGCAGGAGAAGCTGGCCGTACTGGGCACGCTCACCGCCGGCATCGCGCACGAGATTCGCAACCCGCTCACGTCGCTCAAGGCGCGCCTCTACACGTTGGAAAAGCACTTGCATGCCTTCCCCGCCGCACGCAAGGACACAGATATTATCAGCGCCGAAATCTCCCGGCTCGAACGCATCGTGCAGGACGCCTTGAGTTTTGCCCGCCCGTCGGATCCCACGCTGGAAATTTTCCCCGCCGACACCTTGCTTCGGGAAGTTCAGGGGTTGATGGCGGCCAGTTTGGAGGGCGGGGCCGTGCAATTGGCGGTCGAACTCAATCCGGGATTGCTCCTCCGCGCTGACAGCGGCCATTTAAAGCAGGTGCTCATCAACCTGGTGCGCAATGCCGCCGATGCCGTTGACGGTACGGGCAAAGTGACGTTGCGGGCCCGCGCCGCTCGCGCCACGCTGGGCGGGCGCGAAACCGACGCCGTGGTGCTGGAGGTGAGCGATACCGGCAAGGGCATTCCGCCCGAGATCGAGCAACGATTGTTCGACCCATTCTTTAGCACCAAGGAAACCGGCACGGGCCTCGGCCTGCCCATCGCCTTGCGGATGGTGGAAAAGCACGGGGGCAAGATTGAATATCACACCCAACTCGGCCACGGCACGACCTTCGGCGTTGTCTTGCCGCGTGAAATCGATGACAGTGCTGCGATTGCAAAACCATGTGCGCCAACGCCCGCCGACCCGGGGCCAGCCCGCCGCTGACTGCCCGCCGGTTCGCCGAACCAAGCGGCGTGTCTCGCTCGATTGCATTTAGCACCAGCGTCACGGTTATGCCCAAAGCCGCTCACATCCTTCTCATCGAAGACGACCTCAGTCTGGCTACGAATCTGAGCGACGTGCTGCAAGAGGACGGCTTCGAAGTCACGGTCCGCCATCGCGGCGACGAAGGGCTGCGCCACGCCAATCAAGCCGAGAGCGACGTTGTGTTGACCGACCTCCGTTTGCCGGGACTCGGCGGTTTGGAACTCGTGAAGCAACTACACGAAACCCAGCCGCGCCTGCCCGTCGTGCTGATGACCGCGCACGGCACGATTGAAACCGCGATCGAAGCGACCAAACTGGGCGCTTACGATTATCTCCAAAAGCCGTTCGAAATGACGGAGCTGCTCGGGGTGCTGCACCGGGCCGCGGAAGCCGGCCGACTGATGCGGGAACCCGTGACGCTGCCCGACGCGCCGGTCGAGAGCCGCTCGGCCCTCGTGGGCACGGGGCGCGCGATGCAGGACTTATGCAAAGACCTTGGCCGCGTTGCCGCCAAGCCCGTCACGGTGCTGATCCGGGGCGAAACCGGAACGGGCAAAGAGCTGATTGCCCGCGCCCTCTATCAACACAGCCCGCGCGCCAAAGCGCCTTTCATCGCGATCAATTGCGCGGCCATCCCGGAGAATTTGCTGGAAAGTGAATTGTTTGGTCATGAACGCGGAGCCTTTACCGGCGCGGACCAGCGCCGCATCGGTCGGTTCGAGCAGGCGCACCAAGGCACACTTTTTCTCGATGAAATTGGCGACCTCCCGCCCAACACCCAGGTGAAACTGTTACGGGTGCTCCAACAACAAACCTTTCAGCGCGTCGGCGGAGCAGAGGTGATCTCCGTGGATGTGCGCGTCCTCGCCGCCACGCACCGCAATTTGGAAGCGATGATGCGGGACGGGAAATTTCGCGAAGACCTTTTCCATCGCCTCAATGTGGTAAGCCTCCAGCTTCCCCCCCTGCGCGAACGGCGCGAGGACATTCCGGTGTTGGTGCAACACTTTCTCCGCAAATATGCCGGTGATTTCGGTGTCGCCCGTCCCGCCATTGCTTCCGACGCTGTGGCCGTGCTGCAAGCCGACGCGTGGCCCGGCAATGTGCGGGAATTGGAAAATATGACCCGCCGCTTGTTGCTCGGCGCGCGGGGCCTCTCGATCAACGCCGATGCGGTTCGCCAGACGCTCGCCGCCCGCAACGCGGAGACGGCTTCCCCGGGCCCCTCCTTCGCCGCCCTGGCCGGTGATTTGCTGGCGCGGGCGCAACAGGGCGGTCGCCACGACGCGCATGCCCGCATGCTCGCCGAAGCGGAACGCGAGATTCTCACGCAAGCCATCACGCTGGCCGAAGGCAATCAAGCTAAAGCCGCGCGCTGGCTCGGCCTTTCCCGGTTCACGCTGCGTGAAAAGCTCACGCAACTGGGTCTCCGCCCCGGCCAACCGGAGTAACCTTGGAGCTGCTCGCGTGAACCCGTTGATCCCGGCGGCCAAGCGTCGGTGCTGCGGCTGTGAATTTTTCGAACTTACGGCCCACCATTGACGGAACGGCGAGACTGGGGCGTGGGCATCGCGGCAGCGGATTTTGCCGCTCGACAGTTTTTGGGTCGCGGAGTATGAAGGCTGGATGGTGTTGGCGTCACCGTCATTCCGGCTGGTCGTGAGCGCGTGCCCGGCGCGTGCCGGTTCGACATCCGGCCCTCCGGAGGGCGCACTGGTCGACTGATTTTTTGAAAACTCCAACTCACCACGCCGCCGCGCCGCCCGGTTGCGACGGGCGGCCGCTCCAACCCATGATCGCGTGCGACAACCTGACGAAGCGTTTTGGTCATTTCACGGCAGTGGATCACGTTTCCTTCGCGGTCGCCAAGGGCTCGATCTTTGGTTTCCTCGGGCCCAACGGGTCGGGCAAATCCACCGTGATTCGCATGTTGTGCGGGTTGCTATCACCGAGCGACGGGCACGCGCGCATTGCCGGCTTCGACGTGGCCCGGGAACCGGCTGCGATCAAACCGCTCATCGGCTACATGTCGCAGAAATTTTCGCTCTACGACGAGCTGACGGCGCACGAAAATCTGAATTTCTATGGCCGGCTCTACGGTCTGCGCGGCGCGGCGCTCCGGCGGCGCTACGACGAGCTGGTCGGCCTCACGCATCTCGCGCCTTATCTGAACCGCCGGGCCGCGCTGCTTTCCGGCGGCTGGCGGCAACGCCTGGCGATGGCGTGCTCGCTGATTCATCAGCCGAGCGTGCTGTTCCTCGACGAGCCGACGGCGGGCATTGATCCGGTGGCGCGGCGCGAGTTGTGGGATCTGTTGTTCGAGTTTTCGAGCCAGGGCATGACGCTATTCGTCACCACGCATTATATGGACGAGGCCGAGCGGTGCTCGCAGGTGGGCTACATTCACCTGTCCAAACTCGTCGTCTGCGGGGAGCCGGACGACCTCAAGCAGCTCCCCGTGGTCAACCCACCGGACACCCGACGTATTGACGTGACATGCGAGCATGTGACGGTGGGCCTGCAGGCGGTGCGGCAATTGCCGGGGGTCCGGACGGCCACGGTGTTCGGCCAGTCCATGCACTTGCTGGTGGAGGCGAGCTTGTCCGAGGATTTCATTCGCACGGAGCTGGCGCGGGTTAACATTCCGCACGCGGACATCCGGCCCATTGCGCCGTCGTTGGAAGATGTGTTTGTCGCTCTGACCAATAATCGGAATGGAGAAACGTAATGGCACCGAACCAAAAACCGGGTTCCTCTATTGATCCATCGCTTAATCACAATCCGTTGCTTACGCTTAAGCTGCCCGGCCGAGAGTGGAAGCTGAATCCGCCGCAGAAGGGGAAGGCATGAGCAAACTTTTCCGCGGCTTCACCGCCATTCTCTACAAGGAATTCCTGATGGTGCTGCGGGATCCGTTCACGCTGTTTTTCATGATCTTTCCACCATTGGTGGAAATGATCGCCTTCGGCTACGCGTTGGACACGGACGTGAAGCATATTGCCACGGTGCTGCTGGACGAGGACCGCACGACGGAGAGCCGCCAGTTCGTAACGCAGTTCGAGAATACCCAGACCTTCCGCATCGTGGGCGAGGCGCGGAGCGTGACGGAACTCGCGGCGTTGATCCGGCGGGGGAAGGCGTACGTGGGCCTCCAGATTCCGCCGGGTTTCACGCGCAACTTGAACGCCGGGCGGAGCGCCAAGGTGCAGGTGTTGATCGACGGATCGAACTCGAGCATCGCGGCCTCGGCACTGAACACGGCGTTGAACGTGGGGTTTCGTAATGGCCTGTTGACGCTGGCCCAGAAAATCGGCCTGCGAGATCTGCCGGTCGAGGTGCGCCCGCAGATGCTTTACAACCCGGAAATGCGAAGTCCCAATTTCTTTCTGCCGGGCGTAATCGGCATCGTGTTGCAAATCGCCACCACGTTCGCCACCGCGATGTCGCTCGTTCGCGAACGCGAGCGCGGGACACTGGAGCAACTCATGGTAAGTCCGTTGTCCCGCTGGGGATTGATGCTGGGCAAACTCGTCCCCTATCTGGCCATCGGTATGGTGATGGGGGCGTTATTGTTCACCATCATGCGCTGGGTGTTTCACGTTCCGATTGCGGGTGACGTCGTGGCCCTGATGGTCGGCACGTTGTTCTACGTGTTCTGCCTGTTGAGCCTCGGCCTGTTGATCTCGACGCGGGCGCAAAACCAGATGCAGGCGCTGCAAATGACCATGATGTTCATCCTGCCGTCAGTATTTTTTTCCGGATTCATTTTTCCGCGTGAGACCATGCCCGAAATTTTTTACGCCATCAGCACGGTGTTGCCGGCGACCTATTACATCGAACTGGAACGGGCGTTGGTGCTGCGAGGCGCGAGCCTGGGGGATTTCTGGTTTCACCTCGTGATGTTGGCGGCAATGGGTGTCGCTCTGTTCAGCCTGTGCGTCCTGCGGTTGCGGCGAACCATCGCCTGAGGTTCGGCGGCGAGGCTGGCCTTTGCTTGGGTGGAAGTAGTGATTCCGGGCGGAGGGCCCTGCCTCATTTCAGCGGCAACTGGGTATGCGCCGGGGGGGCCGGGTTTCCGGCTCAGCCGTCGCGGCGCGTGCAACGTTCTTCCTGCACCGTTCTTCGTTGAACATAGTTGGCGAAACCGCCAACCTGCTTCGCAATTGGGAATCCGTCCGAGCGATCCGTGGATTGAATCATGAAAACCCCGAGCTTGCCACCTACAACCCACGTGCCCCAGCCCTACACCGGCCCGTCCGCGGCCGCAGTGCTGGCGCAACGCCAACAATTCCTGAACCCGGGAATTTTTCTATATTACCAAGCCCCGCTCATGGTGGTTGAAGGCAAGCTGCAGTATGTCTGGGATGATCAGGGCCGGCGGTACCTCGACGGCCTCGGCGGCATCGTCACCATCAGTGTCGGTCATTGCCATCCGCATGTGGTCGCGGCGGCGAACCAGCAGAACGCAACGCTTCAGCACGCGACGACGCTGTATTTGCACCCCAATATCGGTGCGTTTGCGGAGCACCTCGCGGCGAAATTGCCGGGGGAATTAAAGGTCTGTTACTTCGTCAACTCCGGTTCGGAAGCGAACGATCTGGCCTTGTTAATGGCCCGGGCGTACACGGGCAACTACGACGTAATCGCGCTCCGCAACGCCTATCATGGCGGCAATGCGTCCGGCATGGCCCTGACGGCGCACAGTTCCTGGAAGTACAACGTGCCGCACAGTTTCGGCGTGCATCACGCCCTCGCCCCGTATCCGTATCGCGGCCCTTATGGGTACGAGGACGCGGCGGCGGGCCGGAAATACGCGGACGACGTCAAGTCGCTGATTGATTACGCCACGCCGGGCAAGGTGGCGGCGTTCATCGCGGAGTCCATACAAGGCGTAGGCGGCTGTGTGGAGTTCCCGAGCGGATATCTCCAGCACGCGTACGAGCATGTCCGCGCGGCGGGCGGCGTCTGCATCGCCGATGAAGTGCAAACCGGCTTCGGCCGCACGGGTACGCACTTTTGGGGGTTCGAGACGCAAGGCGTGATTCCCGACATCGTCACCCTGGCGAAGGGGATCGGGAACGGCTGCCCTCTTGCTGCGGTTGTCACGACGGCGAAGATTGCGCAATCGCTCACCGGCAAAGTTCATTTCAATACCTTCGGTGGCAATCCCGTCACGACGGCGATGGGTAAAGCGGTGCTGGAAGTCATCGAGCAGGAAAAGCTACAGGCGAATTGTTTGAACCAGGGCACGTACCTCAGGGCCGGCTTGGACCGACTCAAGGCGAAGTATCCCATCATTGGCGATGTCCGCGGACAGGGCCTCCTGCTGGGCATCGAATTGGTGCAGGACCGGACGACCCAGGAACCGGCGCCGGCCGCGTGCGCCGCCGTGCTCGAAGCGGCCCGCGCGATGGGTTTGCTGATCGGGAAGGGCGGCCTGTGGGGGCAGACGATTCGCCTGGCGCCCCCGATGTGCCTCACCCAACCGGATGCGGACTTCATCCTGGAAGTGTTCGACGTTGCGTTGGCGGGCCTTTAGTTTCCAGCCGCCAGCAGTGGCGGGCGGGAGTCGCCGGGGCCGCGTGGCACAAAGGAATACGCCTCGGAAGCCTATTGATGCCACGGCACCGCGGAATCATCGCGGGCAACTCTGGCTCTGGCCTAATCCAACCGAGTCACGGCGGCCAGCACGTCCGCCAAGCGCTGCGCCGCCAAGCTGGAATTCTTCTGCAAGTGCAACAAGCCCGGAATCTTGCCTGGCGACTTTGCGATGGCCCACAACAGTTTGCCGTAATCCAAACTCAAATCCGGTTTGCTGAGCTGGTTGAAATCGAGCGGCAAGTCCTCGTTGGCGGTATCGGAAATCACGCGCACCGTTGCGCATGGAATCCCCCGTTCGCGGCAGAGGGCATGAATCGCCTCCGATTCCATTTCCACCGCGTCCGCCCCGGTGGCGTGCCGCAGTTCCTGCTTTTCCTTCCGCGTGGTCGCAATGCGGGTCGCGCAAAAAAACTTCGCGGGCTTCGCACCGGCCGCCGTCAGGCGGCCGCGCCACCCGGCGTCTTCGGTGGCGCACAGGACGTCGCCGGGGGCGAGCGCCGGATCCAGCCCGCCGGCGAAACCGCAGGTCAGTACGAATCGCGGCGGGAGCGGGGGCCAGCGCTCCAACAGTCGGCGCTCGGAATTCTGGCGCCCGATGCCTGTGATGAGAATGGCAAGGTCGGCCCGACCGGCCACCCGTTGCTGAAAAGCGCCGGCTTCCTGCGGCAGCGCAAAACAAACGAGCCCCGGGCCGGCGGGGGAAGGAGGCCGGGCGCCGGAAGACTTCATTTGATTCCCGCCAGGCGGTCTTT
This sequence comes from Verrucomicrobiota bacterium, assembly GCA_025350905.1. Taxonomy (GTDB): domain Bacteria; phylum Verrucomicrobiota; class Verrucomicrobiia; order Limisphaerales; family JADLHS01; genus JADLHS01. The sequence continues at coordinate 6,104 of JANXWY010000330.1, read as the reverse complement.
CCAGACCCGATACAGCTCCACCGTGGCCCGCACATCGCGCATACAGTATTCGGCAATGTCGCGAAACTTGCCCGCGGCCATCAGCGTACCCACGTCCATGCCGGTCACGCCGTGAGCTTTGGGCGATTCGATGCCGAACGCTTTGCAGTAGAAATCCAGATTGAACTTGCGGGCGGCACCTTCGCGGCCGCTGACATTGTAGAAGGAGAATTGCTCGGCGAGGTCGCAATGCGGCTCGGTCGCGAAGCGGTAGCCGAGCCAGTTCTTCTTGGAGATCGGCACATTCAATACCGCCGAGCGCAGATATAAGAACGGCACGTCGAAACCGCGCCCGTTGAAAGTCACGATCTCGTCGTAGTGTTTCGCCACGTCCCAAAACGCGGTGAGCAACTCCGCTTCCTCGGCGCAGGGCATGAACGCGACCGGCCCGGCGTCTGCGGCGTCGGCCTCAAAATCTTCGGCGAGGAAGAGCACCTGGCCCCGCTGCGTCTCGGCGTTGAGCATGCCAATACACACGACCTGCGCGGTGAACGGCCAGAGATTAAATTGGCGCAAGACCTCCTCGCGCTTCGTGGCGCGCAGCGTTTCGTCGGTGAGCTTTTCCGCTTCGCGCAACAGGTATTCCTGCTGGACCGCATCAAAGTGGTCCAGCGGCAGGGCGGAGGTTTCAATGTCGAAGACGAGTTTGGCCATGGGATTTCGCGGGTGGCGGATAATAAAAAACCAGGATGGAAAGCTTGTCTCACGGACCAAACCTGCCATCCCGGTGTTTTTATACGACTACTTTTTTTTCTTGCCTGCGGGTTTCGCGGCTTTTTTCTTTGCTGCCATGTTTATCACCTCCGATCGATTCATGGAGTTCCACTCTGCACATCTTGCAGACGGTGTAATTTATTTGACAGGTTGGTTGTATGAAGAAATGCGGGGCGCTGGCAATGATTATTTCAACGATACTTTTCTGACGCGTTGGAATTCTGGCGGCGATACCCGCAGAAAAATTTCCGGGCGCGGCAATTTGCGATCCGATTGACGCCGTAGGTTTCAAGTTTTTTTCGCCGCGCCGCATCGGCAGACTCACTCGTGCGATCAGCTCGGGTTGAAGCCGTCGGCACTGGTAAACGTGTTTGCGCATGCTCGCGTTGCGGTCGCCGAGTTTGCCCGGCTTGCGCCTGGCGAACCATCCGGCAATGCTGGCTGCGCTGAAGTCGAAGCTCACATCTGCCGCTCGCGAAGCCACCGCGTCGAGCGTGGCGTGGCAGGAAATTTTCGCTCCGGAGGTGAGCGTGGAGATGTTCCACCCGCCGGAGGCGGCATTCGAGCGCGCGAACAACATCCCCTGCGGCCTGAGCGCGGGCGTGTGGACGCTTGCATTGAATCCGACTAGACTGCCACATGAGCACGTTGAACCACATCCGCAATTTTCTGGGCATTGATGACCGGCTGGCGACGAGCGGCATGCCGCAGTCGGACGATTTCGCCGCGCTGCGACAGGCGAGCTTCGACGTCGTCATCAACCTCGCATTGCCGACCTCCGACCATGCCCTCGCCAACGAAGGGGAACTCGTCACCGCGCAGGGCATGACTTACATCCACATTCCCGTGAACTTCGAAGCGCCGCAGCCGGCGGACTTCGAGCGGTTCACGAGAGCGATGGACGCGTGGGCCGGACAGAAGGTATTCGTGCATTGCGCCGCGAACATGCGCGTCTCGGCGTTTGTCTTTCTGCATCGCCTGCGACAGGGCGCGGATCGCGGCGCGGCCGAAAGTGATCTCGTGAAAATCTGGCAGCCAGACGGGGTCTGGCGGGAATTTGTGAACACGCGGCTAAAGGAACTCGGCGAAGTGCCGCTATGATTTCGCGCCATAAAGGATTGCCATCGTACCCCACGCGCGGTCGGCCTTGGCACTTCTGTCCGAAACCGTCCCAGCGCTTCCAGAGTGGCGTGGCGTTTCGCTTTCCGCCGGCGCCCAAACGGATTTGGTTACCGCGTGGCTGCGTTGCGTGTGGGCGGGTTTTAATGCGCCCCAGGTTCTCCCTCGTAGCAGTAAAGCGAATCTTCGGTGCGGATGAAAATGCGCTTTCCCTCCAGCACGGGCGCGCCGTAAATTTTCGCATCAAACTTGTGCGAGGAGATCACCCGCCAATCCGGTTCGTTGGCCACCACGCTGACCACGCCGGCTTCGCTGGCGAAATAGATCTTGCCGTCGCCGGCGACCGGCGAAGCGTAGTAATTGCCGGGGCCCGGTAATCGCTCCTCGGATATCAGCCGACCGCTCGCCGTCTCCAGCCGGGTCACGATGCCGCCGTCCTTAACCATCCACAGCACGCCCGAGAGTACAATTGGCGATGGAACATACGGAGTGCCGCGGCGGTATTTCCAAACGACGGCCTGATCGGTGAGATCCCCGCGACCCACCGGCTTGATGGCCAGTACCGCATTGTCCGCGCGTCGAAACACCTCTGCGTGCCGCTCCCATTCCGCTTGGTCGAGCAAGCCGTCCTGGTCCAGGTCCATCCGGAAGTACCGTTCGCGGACGGCTTGATCACCGACTTCATCCTTCGAAAGTTTGCCGTCGCTATTCTTGTCCCATTTTTCCAGGGCGAGCTTCCACGGATCGAGGGTCAGTTTCGCACTGGCGTCCCCACCCGGCGCCCAAGAGGCCATGTAGATTGTGTCCGCCACTGGTACCGGAGCGGGGATGACGATGCGGGCGAGGCCGTTGACCCACCAGAGTTTTTCGCCATTGGCGGGATCGTAGCCGGCGAGTTGAATCGCGCCCGCCACCAGCAGTTGCTGGCGGCCCCCGGTCGCCCAGACCATCGGCGTGGCGTAACTGCGCACCGCATCCGGGCGGGGCGTTTTCCAGACGGTTTTACCCGTGCGTGAGTCGAGCGCGATCAGGAAACTATCGACGTCATGATCCTCGCAGAGAATGACCTTGTCCGCCACGAGCATCGGGGAACTGCTCGCGCCGTATTCATCCCGAAACGGTCCGAGGGTGTGTTCCCACAGTTTGCGGCCATTGAGATCGTAGCAGATCAGACCGTGACTGCCGAAAAAGACAAACAGTCGCTCGCCGTCACAGGCGGGGGTCGCGGCCGCGGGGCTGCCCATCGAAGGATGGTATTGCTCGATGCGTTCTGTCGGCGCTTGCTGCTGCCACAGCACCCGGCCGGTTTCCTGGTCCAGCGCCAGGGTGGCGAGTGCGTGATCCGCCGCACGGTAGGCGGTGACAAAAATCCGGCCGCGCGCGACAATGGGCGTGGACTGCCCGGAATCCACCGGTGTGCGCCAGCGGAGTTTCGTCGGCGCGTCGAATCGGTCGGGCAACGTGAGGGCGTTGGAACTGGCGATCCCGGCATCGGAGCGGAAGAAAACCTCGGGGGTCCGGGTTTCGGCCCGACCGAGGTTGGCCGCGAAGGTCAGCGGCAACAGCACTGGAAAATATTTGGCGATGGAAATCATGGCTGGTTGTATTGGGGTGAATGGTTATACCAGCCGGGCACTTCGTGCAACCTTGCAGGCAGTTTGGGGTGCGACTGAAAGTGGCGGTCAGCGTAGCGTCAGGCCTCCCGGCCTGACGTAGAGGGCGGGCATCCTTGTTGCCCGGAAATGACGTTGCGACGACGAGCCAACTGCCGATAACTCCAACGCGTCGGACCAAGCGGGGCGTTGCCGCCGGGCTGGAAGCCACGGCTCTACGGCAGGCACGGATGCCTGGCCGCTACTTCGGTTGACCGACATTTCCAGTCGCACCCCTCGGCGTCCGGTTCAGCGCGTCGGGCCACGTCCAAAAGCAATCGTGGTCCGGGGTTGCCTTTCCCTGGAGATTGCCTGACCCTCTGGCTGAATAAAGTTACCGGCAAGCCCGCCGCAACCAGTGCGTGCGCCGCCAAGCCGCAGGAGACCAAAGCATGGAAGTTTATTTTGAGAATTTGACGGGTGAGAATGCGTCCCTGAGCCAACTGGCGGAGGATGTCTCCTTGCTCATGCAGGATGCCGAGGGCCTGGTGAAGGCCAGCGGCGCCAACCTGTCCCACGAAACCAAGGCGGAGGTCGAGCGCGCCTTGGCGCGGATGAAAATCCACGGCGAGCGGATCAAGCAGCAAGCGCTGAGCGGGGCCCGCGCCACGGATCGCGTCATTCGAAAGTACCCGTACCAATCCCTGGGCGTGGTGTTCGGGTTGGGCCTTGTGCTGGGGTGTCTGCTCCGGCGGAAATAAGGCTGAGCCCAGGTCCGTGCGCGGCCTGCAACCCCGTGGTCAAACGGTGACGTACCGAACCGCGGAGCCTGACCCGCTGCCTGGTGCGCCCATATTCGATCGGGGCGTTCATCCAAATTTGTCGCGTGAATGGCAATAAACAAATTCACATCGTGGTGCTGGGGGCCGGGTTTGGCGGGCTGACCTTCTGCCAAAACTTCCACCATCCGGACGTGCGCATCACGGTCGTTGACCGCACCAATCATCACCTGTTTCAACCGCTGCTCTATCAGGTGGCCGCGTGTGGACTGGCCGCACCCGACATCGCCCAACCCATTCGCGCCATCCTGTCCAACCGGCCCGACGTCACGGTGTTGTTTAACCAGGTGGTGGGTTTCGAGATCGCCCAGAAGCAGGTCTTGCTGGAAAAAGGTCAGCTGGCGTACGACTATCTCGTGGTCGCGCTGGGAGGGCAGACGGGCTACTTCGGTCATCCCGAATGGGAACGCTTCGCGCCCGGCCTGAAAACCCTCGATGACGCCCTGCGCATTCGCAGCAGCATTCTGCTCGCGTTTGAACGAGCGGAGAACGCCACCGACCCCGCCGAACACGACCAGCTGATGACCATTGTCATCGTTGGAGGCGGACCGACGGGGGTGGAGCTCGCCGGCGCGTTCGCGGAACTGACGCGCACCGTTCTGAATCGCGATTTTCGGCACATTGACCCGACCCAGGCCCGGATCATCTTGATCGAGGGTTCGTCGACCGTGCTCTCGCACTTGCCGCCGGATTTGTCGGCCAGCGCCCAACGCCAACTGGAAGCCCTCGGCGTCGAAGTCCGCAACAACCTGCACGTAAAAAATATTCGGGCTGGCGAAGTGGAACTTGGTAACGGGAAAATTATCCGCGCCGGCAATATTTTGTGGGCGGCGGGCGTTTCGGCCACGCCGCTGACGCGGCAGCTCGGGGTCGAATTGGACAAGGCGGGTCGGGTGAAGGTGAATCCTGACCTCAGTCTGCCGGGGCACCCGGAAGCATTTGTCGTTGGCGACATGGCGCTCGTGCTGGGTGAGAACGGCAAACCGGTTCCGGGAGTTTCGCCCGCCGCGATGCAAATGGGCCGGCACGTCGCTCAGATCATCCAGGTTGAAATCAATGCCAGGGCGAAACCCGCGTCGCGGCCCGCGTTCAAGTATTGGGACAAGGGAACGATGGCCACCATCGGACGCTCGGCGGCGGTGGCCTGGGTTGGCAAATTCAAGTTCTCCGGCCGGCTGGCCTGGCTGGCGTGGCTGTTTATCCACCTGATTTTCCTGGTCGGCTTCCGCAACCGCCTCGCGGTGCTGTTGCAATGGGCGTACTCCTATTTCTCCTTCAAACGCAGCGCCCGCATCATCACCTACCTGCCGCCGGCGCCCGCCGCCGAGCCGCGACCTTAAAATTAATTCACAAGCCCCCTTGCATAATTGGAATCTGTTACTATTATAGTCACAGTTATGGCGAACAACCTCCAGTTCTCGATTGCCGTTCACCTCCTGGCTGGGCTGGCGTGTGAGCGGGACCAGGAGGCGGGGGTCACGTCCCGCCAGCTGGCCGCGAGCGTGAATACCAGCCCCAGCTTCGTCCGGCGGACGCTGGCCAAGTTGTCCAAGGCAGGATTGGTGGAGACGGCCACCGGCAAAGCGGGTGCGTGCTGGCTCGCCAAGGAGGCGAAAGACATTTCCCTGCTGGAAGTTTACCAGGCGGTGGACGCGCCGCGGGCCTTCGCCATTCACACTTATTCCGAACAGAAAGCGTGCTTCGTCAGCTGCCACATCAAAACCGCACTGGAAAAGGCGCTGAACAAAATCCAGAAGGCGATGGAGGCCAGGCTGGCTGAAATCCACCTGGCGCAGATCGT
>JANXWY010000311.1 GCA_025350905.1 Verrucomicrobiota bacterium | reverse complement strand
GCCATGAGCGTCACGCCGCGCAAACGGGACTGAATATTTTCCTCGGCCTCGTTGGGCTGGGTCCCCGCAAAGACCGAAGTCAACTGCCCCTCGACCGCTTTGAAGGCCGGCTCGATTGGGATGATCTCATACCGGATGCCGAGATTCCTGGCCAGGACTTCGGCGTCGGTGAGGCTGCCGCGGCTCGAATAACGCGCCGGCAAGGACACGCCCATGACTTTGTCCGCGCCGAGCGCGTCCACGGCCAGCACCGCCGTGAGGGCGGAGTCAATGCCACCGGACAAACCCAGCACCACCGACTTGAACCCACACTTGTGGACGTAGTCATGGACGCCCAGCGAGAGCGCGCGGAAAAGCAGTTCCTCCTTCGCCGGCCAGTTCAACTTCACGCTGGGAGCCAGATCGTCTACCTCCACGACGAGCACGTCCTCGGCGAAACCTTTGCCCAGCGCGAGGATTCCCCCCTGCCGGTCAAGGGCAACACTATGCCCGTCGAAAATCAATTCATCATTCGCCCCGACGGCGTTGACTTCCACGAGCGGCACGTTTTCGTCGCGGGCCACACGCTGAAGCATCGCGAGCCGCGTCTGCTCTTTGCCGGCGTGCCACGGCGAGGCGGACAGGTTGAGGATGAGGTCGGCCCCCTGGGTGACGAGTTCCTTCACCGGATCGCGGCGATAGCGCCGGTCGGCCCAGAAATCCTCATCATTCCAGATGTCCTCGCAAATCGTGATCCCGAGTTGTCGCCCTTTGAAGGCGAAGGGCGCAGTACTTTTTGCCGGCTCGAAATAGCGGTCCTCGTCAAACACATCGTACGTCGGCAGCAAGGATTTGTTTTGCCGCCAGACAATTTTGCCGGCTTGCAAGACCGCGGCGGAGTTGTAGAGCGGTCGCCCCGGCCGATCCGGGTTTTGGTCCACGAAGCCGACACAGAGCGGCACCACTCCCACCGCCGCGGCGGTGCGAGCCAACGTCGCGAGATTGGCAGCGATGAAATCCGGCCGCAGCAGCAGGTCGCGCGGCGGGTAGCCGCACAGAAAGAGTTCCGGGGTGAGGACAAATTCCGCGCCCTGAATCACGGCTCGTTCATAAGCGGCGACGAGCTTCTGCCGGTTGCCCTCGAAGTCGCCGATCGTCGAGTTGAGTTGCAGGATTCCGATTCTCACGGACTCAAAAGTAACGCTCGATCGTCATTGCACAATGAATTTGCGGTGAGCGCGCGAGTTCAGCGTACGGCTGGCGCGGGGCCGACCGCCCGGCCGACGTCGGGTTGTTCGATGGCACTCAGGGCCTCGGCGAGCTTGGTCAAGTGCGCTTCGAGCGTAAAGCGGGCAAGAAACATCTGCCGCAGCCCCTCCCCGGTTTCCTGGGTCATCAAATTGATCATGGCGGCGGCGAGCTTTTCCGGCGCGCGGATCGGGACGAGGCCGGGGTAATTGGCGGGTAACATTTCGGAGAGCGACCGCCAGCGGGTTGTCACCACGGGCAATCCGAACGCCATCGCCTCAATGAGGTTCACCGGCTGATTCTCCCCGAGATAATAGGTGGGGAAGCAAAACAGGTCGCATTCCTCCAGGGCCCGCTGTTTGCCTTCGCCCGAAACGAACCCGAGATAGTCCACCGCCCGGTCAAACTCCGGATCGGCCGTCAACTGGCCGAACTTGGCCCGCTCCCCCGCCGTGACAAACGTCCCGGCGGCGAGCAGCTTCATGCGCACCGGCGACTTTTGTTCGGCGAGCGTCCGATTGGCGAACACCACGGCTTGCACGGTGTCGAACAACCCCTTCTCCTCCATGCAATGGGCGAGGAACAAAACCTTGACGATGTGCGGATCGCCTCCCGTCGCGTGATAATCCTTGGCGCTGAGCGATTGGCCGGCAAACAACAATTCCCGGGCGGCAAACCGCGCGCGCCGGCGCGGGAGGATGGTCTGCCGAAATTCGGGGCAGGGATCCGGGATGCCATTACTGACGACGCGAATGCGCTGGGGCAAAAGTTTTTCTGCATCCGCCATGTTGTAACGCGAAAGGACAATGCTGAGATCGGCCTGGCGCGCACAATGGTAGGTCACGGCGCGGGCCCGGATTTGCACGGAGGTCTCGAGCCATTTGGCCAGGCCGGCGGCATGCCAGTGCAGGATGATGCGGCGAAAGAACGGACGGCAGATCAGCAAAACCATCCAGTCACGATACAGCGCGGACGTCTTACCGGGGGCGGGAATGAAATAAAAATTGGTGACGCCGTACCGAAAACGATACCAGATCGCCTCGCCGCAATAAATCAATAGGCGAAACAGTTTCGCCCCGTGAAATTCGCCAATGTCCTCGAGGCGTTTGGACAGCCGGGTGTTGACGTGGTAACACTCGATGCCGTGGACGTCGCCGGCGTGAGGCGGGGACTTGGGCGCGCGGCGACGACGGTCGCCGCCCAGCCCATCCAACATGAGCTGGACCATATAACTCTGGCCATGGTGCGGCGGCGGCGTGTGAGCGAAGATGAGCAACTTCATACGGCGCGGATAATCATGGTCAATGCTGGCAGCGGTCCCGGGTACCCTCCGGCGCCGGCAGGCTCGCTCAAAAATGTCCGCGGGAGAAGTCTTTTCTTGAACCGACGCCGCCCGTTGCGACACTCCCCGGACGGCTGCCACCTCGTACGGAACGACGGACCCGGTTTGGGTAATCGCTGGTGGCACCGCGGCGCCTGCCCGGGAGTAAGCGATTTTTGCTGATGAAACGAATGCACGTGTTGGGTGCGCCCTTGCTGGTAACCGGCTACGAAGAACTGTCTTCGCGGTGTCTGGCCTGGGCGCGCGCCCCCCGTTGCCACCTACTTGAATTCGTGAACACGCAAATCGTCAGCATGCAGCGGCACGACGGGAAGTTTCGCGACCTGATGAGCGCCTACGATGATTTGCTGCCGGACGGGATGCCGCTGGTGTGGTGCTTGAATCGCGCCGGGGCGGGCTTGCGCGATCGCGTGTATGGCCCGGAATTCATGCGCCGGTTTTTAGGCACGGCACCGGCCGAAACCACCCATTATCTGCTCGGGGGCTCGGCGGAGTGTGGCGCGCGACTGAAGGCAATTTTCACGAAACGGAACCCCGACCTGCGCATCGTCGGGGCTTTTCATGGCCGTTGCCGCCCGGATGGTTTCCTTGAAGGCGCCGCGGAACCCGAGGTCATGGCTGAACTAAACCGGCTCGCGCCGGACTTCATCTGGGTGGGGTTCGGCACGCCCAAGCAGCAGGCTTGGGCCCGGCGGCATAAGCCCCAATTGCAGCGCGGCGTGGTGTTGACGGTGGGGTTTGCGTTTGATGCGAACGCCGGCCTGAAGCCCGACGCGCCGACGTGGATGCAGCGAGCCGGACTGACCTGGCTCCATCGCCTGGCTTCCGAACCGCGCCGGCTCGGGCCGCGTTACCTGAAGTGGAATTCCCTCTTCCTATATTATCTCCTGCGCGACGGCGCGCGCGGGCGGGCGTGGGGCGAAGGCGACGGGAACGCCAACCTCGATTGACCGATGCCGACTGAATCACGCAGATGGGCATGGGGGTGGGCGCTGTTGCTGCTGGTGGTGTTTGCCGTGGCGATCAGCGGCGAAAGTCTGTGGATCGACGAAGCGCTCACCGCGACCAAGGCCCGCACCGCGACGCTCGGTGACTGGTGGCGAAGAATGGCGGACGAAAAAATGTCCGACCTCCAAATGCCGCTCTACATGTTTCTCGTGTGGGCGCTGGCGAAAATTTTTGGGACGGGGGAATGGGCGTTGCGCGCGCTCAATCTGCCATGGATGATCGCCGGGGGCGTGGCCTTTCTCCAATCGTTTCCGCAAAAAAGCCAGCGCTTCGCCGCCGGGCTGGTGCTGCTGACGGCCCCGTTTGCCTGGTATTATCTGAACGAAGCCCGGCCGTACGCCATGCAATTGGGCGGCGCGTTGCTGGTGGTCGCCGCCCTACAGGCGTTGAGCCAGCCGGCGGCGCCGCGGAGGACGGAGCGCGGCTGGTTCGGGATATTCTGTGCGGGATTGTTGGTGCTGGGCGGGTGTAATATGCTCGGGATGATCTGGGTGGCAGGCGCGCTGGTTTTGGCGCTGATTTTTCCGGACACGAAGCAATTGCTCCAGCGAAACTACGCGCTGACGCTTGCGACCGGTGGCGGGTTGACGTTGCTGACGGCTTACTATTTTTGGACCTCGAGCGTCGGGGCCCGGGCCTCGGCCGTCGCCGGCACGGGTTGGGCCAATGTGGTTTTCGCCGGCTACGAACTGGCGGGCTTCACAGGCTTGGGCCCAAGCCGGCTGCAACTGCGCGAGTTCGGCGCGGCGGCGCTGCGCCCTTATCTGGGTTGGCTCGGGGTGTATGCAGTGCTCTGGAGTTTCATCCTGTTTCGAGGCTGTGCTTCGTTGAACCCAGGCGCGAACTGGCGGCGGTGGTTGGGGGGCGTGGCCTGTGCGGCCGGCCCGGTGCTGGTGCTGGTCGCAGTCGGCATCGTGGCCCACTTCCGCTTGCTCGGGCGTCACGTGACGCCGCTGGCGGCGGTGGGGTTCTGGTTATTGACGCTTGGTTGCGCAGTGCTGGTGAGGGAGCGGGCGTGGTGGAAGCGAGGGGTGGTCGGGTTTTGGGTTTCGCTCAGTCTGATCTCGTGCTTATCGCTTCGGTTTGCGCCGCGCCATGCCCGCGATGATTACCGGAACGCCGCGACGCGGGCGCAGGTGGCTTTGGAGCGTGGACAGGTCGTCTGGTGGAGCGCCGCCCGAGCCGGGGCCGAGTACTACCGGCTGCCAACGGATTTGCCGCCGGGAAGCAACGGCGCGGCGGTGGAATTGATCAACGTGGCCCCGGCGGCGCTGGCCCATTTGCCGCGACCGGATCTGGTGGTGGCCTCCAAGCCGGACCTACATGATGCCGGCGGAGCGCTGGCCGCGTATCTGTCCGTGAACGGGTATCGGCCGGCAGAAACATTGGCCGGATTCACGATTTGGTTGCCGGCGGGGCGGCCATCCGGACGGGACTTGCCGAGATTATGATTGAGTAAAAGGAGAGTTTTTGGCATCCATTACTGGTGGCCCACCTACAAATGAACACAGGGAATCAGATGGCGGCAATGATCCCGGCGGAAGGTTTATCCGAAGAGATTCGCGTGGCGTGGCGACGATTACCCGACAAGGGCTTTTTCTTTGTTCTGCTGGCCGCCTGGCTGGGACTATTTCATTTTCTGGGCAACTCCACGTTCGGTTACGTGGACACGCCGTCGTTGTTCGGGTGGATGTTCGATGCCTATAGCAAGGCGGGGCTCGATGGGGTAGATGGCGCCGGGATGTTGGTTTTGCCTTTGATTTTTTTGATCGTCTGGCAAAAGCGGCAGGAATTGCTAGCGGTTTCGTTTGGCTTTTGGTGGCCGGGCGGCTTACTCCTGGCCGCCGGACTGGGGCTGCACCTCCTCGGCTACGTAGTTCAACAACCGCGCCTATCCATTGTCGGCTTGTTTGGCGGAATTTACGGACTCATGGGGCTGGTGTGGGGGACGCAGTGGTTACGCGCCATCTTTTTCCCCTATTGCTTGACGGCAATGATGATGCCGCTCGGCTCGCTCACGGAGCGGGTGACTTTTCCGCTGCAGGTTTTTGTCTCCTGGACCGTCGAGCATTGTTTCAACGATATCTTGGGCATCGGCGTGCTGCGCGTGGGCACCCAGCTGTTCAATAGTCTGGGGACCTACAAATTCGAGGTGGCAGCGGCCTGTAGCGGCATGCGCAGCCTGACGACAATCCTGCTCATCGGAATTTTCTTTACGTATTATTTCTCCCGCGTCACTTCAACGTGGCAACGGGCGCTGCTGATCGGCAGCACCATCCCGTTGGCCATCATCGCAAACTTGATTCGCTTATCCTTGATTATCGGTACGGGGGAATTTTTCGGGCAGGCGACGGGCGACTATGTCCACGAAAGCGGTTTTTGGAGTGTCGTGCCATATGCGGTGGCCATTGCCGGCATTTTATTTGTCAATGATTGGCTGGAACGGCGGCCGGAAAAGTCGCCATCGTTGTCGCCGCGGCCCGTTCATCCATGAACCGAACTAAACTGATCTTTGCGACCGTCGCACTGCTGCTGATTGGCAGCGGCGCCGGGGTGCTGCTCGCCTTCAAAACTCACCAGAAGCTCGGGGCGCCGGGCGTAAAAACCCGGCCCCTGGCCAACAGCCGGAATCTCGAAGTCGTCCTGCCCGAAACCGTACTGGACTATACCTCCGAATGGCTCCCCCAAGCGGCGATCGTCACCAATACGTTGCCACGCGATACCAGCTTCGGATCGCGCCGCTACACCGCGCCGGATAAATTTTCCGTACAAGTGACGGTAGTGTTGATGGGCAGCGACCGCACCAGCCACCACAAGCCGCAGTATTGTCTGAGCGGCGAGGGCTGGACGATCGACCAGAGTGCCACGCGCGAAGAAACCATCCGGCTGGAACAGCCCCAGGCGTACGATCTGCCGGTGGTAAAGTACGTCGCGGCGCGTCAGTTCCAACAGGAGGGCCAAACTATCGACTGGCGCGGGATTTACGTGTACTGGTTCGTGGCGGAGGATGCGGTCAGCGCGAGTGAAAGCGGATTGGAGCGCATGTGGTCGATGGCGTCCCACTTGGTGACGACCGGCGTGTTGCAACGGTGGGCGTACGTCAGCTATTTCGCCACCTGCCCTCCGGGCCAGGAGGCGGCGACATATGAGCGTATGAAAAAGCTGATTGCGGCTTCCGCGCCGGAATTTCAATTACCACTCCACACGAAGACCCAGCTGGCTGCCACGCAACCCTGAGCCAACCCTCGTTGTAATTTTTCCATGCTGCGACGCGATCGCCTAATGCGGATGCAACTCCATCAACTGATGGATGCGTGCCTCTTTGCCGTCAGCTTCTGGCTCGCCTACGAATTGCGCGCTTCGCCCTGGTTCACCGAGGTTTTCCACCGGCCCATCATTGACCCGTTCGAAAAAACGTTCGACACCCTGCTCTGGTATTGGGTGGTGCTGATCCCCATTTCGCCGCTCATCCTCGAAGCGCAGGGCTTTTACGACCGGCCGCTTATCGCGCCCCGCCGGCACACCTTGTGGGCTTTGTTGAAAGGATGCTTTTTCATTTCGCTCGGTCTGACGCTCGCCCTGTTCTTTGCCAAACTCATTATCGCCCGCTCGGTGCCCATTTGGTTCGGCCTCATCAGTTTTGCCTTGGTCTATTTGAAGGAGGAAATCCTGCGGTTCGTCATCATGAGCAAAGTGGGCCAATCGCAGTATCGCCGCCGGTTCGTTCTCGTCGGCACCAGTCAGGAAACCGCCCGGCTGCGCGCCGAGCTTCGCGCCCGCTCCGATACCGGACTGGAAATTCTGAGCGAACTCGACTTGAACGCGACCCCCGTGGATCAGTTCGTCCAGTTGCTGCACGATCAGGCGGTCAACGGGGTGATTCTCAGCTCCCGGCACACGCTCTTCGACCGCGCCGAGGCGGTGGTGAACGCCTGCGAACTCGAAGGCGTGGAGGTCTGGCTCGTCGCCGACTTTTTCCGCACCCAGATTTCACGCACCAGCCTGGATGACTTCTATGGCCACCCGGTGCTCGTGTTTCGTTCCGCGCCGGAAAGTTCCTGGCAAGGCATGAGCAAACAGGTGTTTGATTTCACGGGCGCCTTGGTAATGATGCTCGTGGCCGCGATCCCCATGGCCATCCTGGCGCTCATCATCAAGTTTACCTCCCCCGGCCCCGTCTTCTTCCGCCAAGCCCGCTCCGGCCTCAACGGTTCCCCCTTCACCATTTACAAATTCCGCACCATGGTCACCAACGCGGAACAGATCAAACACGAACTGGAAGCCATGAACGAAATGCGCGGACCGGTTTTCAAGATCACCAAAGACCCGCGCATCACCCCCATCGGCCGCTGGCTGCGCAAATTTAGCGTGGATGAACTACCGCAGCTCTTCAACGTCCTCTGCGGCGAGATGAGCCTGGTCGGCCCGCGCCCGCTGCCGGTGGATGAGATCCGCCGCATCAGCGATCTGGCGCACCGCCGCCGGCTCAGCGTCAAGCCCGGCCTCACCTGTCTCTGGCAGGTGAGCGGCCGCAATCAGATCCTCGACTTCAAGGACTGGGTGCGCCTCGATTTGGAATACATCGATAACTGGTCGCTGTGGCTGGACTTCAAGATTCTGCTGCGCACCATCCCCGCCGTCTTCAGCGGCTCCGGCGCCAAGTAGCCCGCCCGTTGACCACGGATTACTCATGCCTGCAAAAATAAAATCCACCCGTCGCTCACCACCTACTTCAGTTGTTACCGGGGCCGCGGGCTTTCTCGGTTCACATCTCACCGACCTCCTGCTCGCGCGCGGGCACAAAGTTATCGGCCTCGACAATTTCATCACCGGCAGCGTGGACAACATCGCCCACCTCGGCAGCCATCGAAATTTCAAGTTCATCGAACAGGATGTGACCGAATTCATCTTCCTGGATTGCCCGGTCCACTACGTCTGGCATTTCGCCTCCCCCGCCAGCCCGATTGACTATTTGAACGTGCCGATCCAAACCCTCAAGGTTGGCTCGCTCGGCACCCACAAGGCCCTGGGGCTCGCGAAGATAAAAAACGCCCGCTTCCTCATTGCGTCCACCTCGGAGATTTACGGCGATCCGCTCGTGCATCCGCAGTCCGAGGACTACTGGGGCAACGTCAACACCATTGGTCCGCGCGGTTGCTACGACGAAGCCAAGCGTTTCGCCGAGGCGCTGACGATGGCCTATCACCGCGAGCATCAGGTCGCCACCCGCATCGTGCGCATCTTCAATACCTACGGTCCGCGCATGCGCCTCAACGATGGTCGCGTCGTGCCCGCCTTCGTCAGCCAGGCCTTGACCCACCAGCCCCTCACCGTTTTTGGCAAAGGGACGCAAACGCGGAGCTTTTGCTACGTGTCCGATCTGATTGAGGGGATTTACCGGCTGATGCTGAGTGATTATTCCTTGCCGGTGAACATCGGCAACCCCAACGAAATGACGATGCTGCAATTTGCCGAAGCGATCATTCAAGCCACCGGATCGCACAGTAAAATTGTTTTCAAACCCCTGCCGCAGGATGATCCCCAACAGCGCCGCCCCAACATCGACCTCGCGCGCAAACTCCTGAATTGGGAACCGAAAGTCCCGCTCACCAAAGGCCTGGTCAAAGCCATCGCTTACTTCCGCACCAAAGTGTGAGGGACCGCGGCCTGGCTGTCCGACCCGACACCATACGAACGACGCCTGCTCACAATCTACGCGTCCGTTCCGTTTCGCGGATTACCCTTAAAACGGCAGTTCGGATTGACCGCAAATCACGCGAACCACGCGAAAACCAAAGCTGGAACGACTCATTTCTCGCACTGGGAAGCTTCCGCATTTGAGTGGCGCCATGGTTTTTCGCAAGGCCTTGTCTTTTCGTGTGTTTCGTGTGTTTCGCGGTTTCAACTGCTTTTTCTAGGATTACTTGCTGCCCGGCTTGACGGCTGGACTCGCGGCGAGGTCGGGCGGCAATTTGTCCGGCGCGAAGGTTTCCACTTTCAGGCGCAGCAGGCTGAAGGTCGGAACTTCCAGCGCCACCATGGCATTGGAACGATCCACCACCATGGCCAGTCCCGACACCACGCCGCCGTGTGCCCGGACGATTTCAATCGTTTCCTTCGCCCGACCGCCCTGCGTCACGACATCTTCGACCACGAGAATTTTTTCACCGGCGACGATTTTGAATCCGCGCCGCAACACCAGCTTGCCTTCCTCCTTTTCGGCAAAGATGAAGCGGACGCCCAATTGGCGCGCCACTTCCTGCCCGATCACCAGTCCCCCCATCGCCGGGGCGATGACCGTGGTCACGCCGAGAGCTTTGACCTGGGCAGCCAGCGCGCCGCCGAGTTGCTCGACGATGGGCATTTGTTGGAGGGCGAGGGCGCATTGAAAAAACTGGCGGCTATGCAACCCGCTCCGGAGCACGAAATGCCCCTCGAGCAGCGCGCCGGTATCGCGGAAAACTTGCAGCACTTGATCTTGTGTCATGCGGAAGAGTTTAGGCAACCGCCGGGACGTGCCAAGTTGCAAGTTGACGCTGTCCTCCAGAAGAGTCAGCCGAATAGAACCGAAGACCGTCCGAGAGGGGGCATTCCTCACCACTGGCACGATTTTGTTGGCGGCCACGTCGGAGCCCCGGTTAAAAGCCTCCTGACCGAGACGATTGCGAAGCCAACGGATCCACCTGGACTCGCGGCGGCCTTCGGCGCGCCAATTTCGCTCGCCGCTCGGGCCCTTTTCCAAAACAATCCGCCGGTGCCGAAGTGGATAAAAATGATCGTCGCGATGCTGCTGTTGCCGGTGTGCGCCGGCGCGGCCCTGACGCTCGGTCAAGTACTGCGCGCTTGCGGCGGTGCGGATTCGACGCTCGTTCCGCTGCTCGCCGGGGCCGCTTGTTGGTTCGCGATCTATCTGCTGCTCCCGAAGCCGATGTGGGTTTACGTCGTCGGCCATGAACTCACGCATGTGGTCTGGGTCTGGCTCTTTGGCGGGCGGGTGAAGAAATTCAAGGCCTCTTCCGAAGGGGGCCATGTGATCGTGGACAAGACCAATTTTCTCATCGCGCTGGCACCGTACTTTTTCCCCTTCTACGCCAGCCTGATCGTGGCGGGGTTCGCCGTCGGCGACCTGCTCTGGAACTGGCAGCGCTACCTCGTCTGGTTTCATCTGCTCGTGGGGGCAGCCTACGCCTTTCACGTCACGCTCACGGCGCACGTACTCCAGACCCGGCAATCGGACATCACCAGCCAGGGCTACCTGTTTTCCGCCGTGGTGATCTTTCTCGGCAACACCTTTGGGTTGCTGCTCGGCCTGCCGTTGCTCACCGCCAAGGTGGGCCTGGGGCAGATGTTCGGCTGGTGGTTGGCAAATACCAGCCAGCTGATGCATCGCCTGGGAAGCGCCTGGTAAAAGAACGCAGTTTGATTCCGCCGCCGCCTGTGAAATAGTAGCGGCCGAATTCATTCCCAAACCATAACACTCTTTTTGTCCAAACATGGCACCAACGTCGCCCGGATTCTCGCCGTCGCCATCGCCGCGATCGTCTGCCTCCACGCCAGCCTGGGAGCGCAGCTGGTGATCACCAGTCCGGTTGCGCGCCCGGCACCGTACCGCGAGGATCAAATTCTCGTCCTGCCCAAAACTGGCCAGACTTCCGCCCTGGAACGTTTTTGTGCCCAAGCCCACGTCGAGCGGCTAGCGGGATTTCCCGGCCTGGGCGGACTCCAGATTCTGCGCGTGCCGGGAGACGAGACGGCCCCGGGCTTGATCACAAAATTTCAGCAAAGCGGTCTGGTTGCTTACGCCGAGCCGGATTTCCTGCGTTTCTTGAACGCCGTACCGAATGACCCCAAATACACGGACGGCACGTTGTGGGGCTTAAACAACTACGGTCAAAACGGGGGCACCGCGGACGCCGACATCGATGCCCCGGAAGCTTGGGATGTATTGCCCTTCGCCAGCAATGTCGTGGTCGCCGTGTTGGATACCGGGGTTCGCTACACGCACGAGGATCTGGCCGCCAACATGTGGGTCAATCCCGTCGATGGCGGGCACGGGTTTAATGCCACCACCGGCACCAATGACGTCATGGACGTCCAAGGCCACGGCACGCTGGTATCGGGCGTGCTGGGCGCGGTGGGAAATAATGGCAAGGGCGTGGTCGGCGTGGCCTGGGCGGTGCAGATCATGGCCGGGAAATGCTTCACCAACAGCAGCTCCAGCGATTCCCTCATCATCGCCTGCATGGAATACGCCCGCACCCACGGCGCGGAGGTCATCGTGGCCGCCTTCGACGGTCCGGGATATTCCCAATCCCTGAGCAACGCAATTTATGCGCTGCGCAACGACGGAATTATTTTTGTCGCGTCGTGCGGCAACGGGGAGGCGCCCAGCAATGTGCCCTTGAATGTGGATGCGAATCCCCGTTATCCAGCCTGCTATGCCATTGATAACATTGTTTCCGTGGCCTATACGGATCGGCGCGACGGTCTGGGGGTGCTTTCCAATTACGGCGCCACGAATGTAGCCCTCGCGGCGCCCGGGGAGCAGATTTATACCACCTGGAGTCCCAGCGACAATTTTTATACCGGGATTTACTCCGGAACTTCCCTGGCGGCACCTGCGGTGGCCGGGGCGTTGGCGTTGTTGAAGGAACGATTTCCGGCCGAAACCCACCACCAGCTCATCGCGCGGGTGCTCAACGGCACCGATCCCCTGCCCGCTTTAGCCGGCAAATGTCGCACGGGCGGGCGGTTGAATCTGCGCCAGGCGCTCAGCCCACCGCTCCAACTCACCTTACGCTCCACCGGCGGCCAGTTGCCGATGGAGCTGCAGCTGAACGCCGGACCCAACCGCGTCGGCGTGGTGGAAATCTCGACAAATCTCACCAGCTGGGTGCCGGTTTTTACCAACACCACCTCGGCCAACGGAACCTTCGATTTTACCGACCTCGTGGGCACGAATTCACCCCGCCGTTTTTATCGCGCCACCGCGACGCCGTGACCAGCCGGGCTTTTTTTGGCTTTTATTCACCGGCGCGGACTTGGATTATGCGCGGCGATGCAGAACCCCATCATTGCGGCCCTCGATGTGCCGACGGCCGAACAAGCGTTGAAACTGGCGCACGAAATTGCGCCGGTGGTGGGCGCCTTCAAAATCGGCAAGGAACTGTTTACCAGCGCCGGACCCGACATTGTCCGCCGCGTGCGCGACACCGGGGCGGCGGTGTTTCTCGACCTGAAATTTCACGACATCCCCAACACGGTCGCCCACGCGGTGGCGGCCGCCGTCCGGCTCGACGTCCAGATGCTGACCGTTCATACCAGCGGTGGCCGCGCGATGATGCAGGCCGCCGAGCAGGCCGCGCAAGCGACAGTGCAAGCGTCCGGTCGCGCGGCGCCGCTCGTGTTGGGCGTCACCGTGCTGACGAGTCACGATGCCGGCTCCCTGGCGGAGATCGGCTGCGAACCCAATGTCGGCCAGCAGGTCGAACGCCTGGCCCGCTTGGCCGTGCAGTCGGGGCTGCGCGGATTGGTATGCTCGCCGCTGGAGCTGGCCGCCTTGCGGCGCATGCTGCCGGCGGCCGTGCAACTGGTGACGCCGGGAATCCGCACCGGCACGGAAAAGGCCGACGACCAGAAACGCACGCTCACGCCCCGGGCGGCCATGGCAGCGGGCGCCAGCTGGCTGGTCATTGGCCGGCCGATTTACGCGGCGACCAATCCGCGGTTGGCCGCCGACGCCATTCTGGCTTCGCTCGCCTAATCGTTTAGCCCCCGAGCGCCGCCACCTTGATCAATGCGAACCGTACGCCAGCGCAGCGAAAGGATTTATCCGTCATGAACCGCGACGTGCTGGACCGCTGGTGTGAACGCGGCATCCTGGGCTTGGTGCTGGCCATCCTCGTCTATGGCCCGCTGGCGCTCGGCGCGGTGCGCCTCCAGGAATTCCTGGTGGTCCAGATGCTGACGGTGGGCGTCTTGTTGCTTTGGCTGGCGCGCGTGTGGTTGAATCCGCGCCCAAAATTCTTGTGGCCGCCCATCAGTTGGGCCGTGCTGGCCTTCGTCGCTTGCGCGGTGGTGCGGTACCTGATGTG
The DNA here is from genome assembly GCA_025350905.1 of Verrucomicrobiota bacterium. Classification (GTDB taxonomy): domain Bacteria; phylum Verrucomicrobiota; class Verrucomicrobiia; order Limisphaerales; family JADLHS01; genus JADLHS01. Next base: position 38,150 of record JANXWY010000311.1, on the reverse strand, counting down.
CGACATCGAATACGTGGGCCGGAAGGAGCTGCTGCGCATCCTGGTCTATGCCGCGCTGTTTTTCGCGACGCTCAACAATTTGCATCGGCAGGAAGCCACGCAAATCCTCAGCTTCACTTTGATCTTTCTGGCGATGGGCATTTCCCTCTATGCGCTTTACCAATTCCTGACCCATTCGAATCGGGTCTGGCATTTTCCGATCAATTTGGCCGGCCGCGCGAGCGGGACCTACATCAGCCCGAACCATTTGGCGGGCTGGCTGGAAATGTTGCTCCCCTTGGCACTGACGTACACGCTGGTGGGCCGCGGCCGGGCGATGACGAAGATCTTCCTCGGTTATGCGGCCCTCGTGATGATCGGAGGCATTGCGGTCACGGGTTCGCGCGGCAGTTGGGTGGCCTGCGCCCTGGCGCTGCTGGCCTTGTTCGCCGTACTGCTATTTCAGCGCGCTTATCGGCTGCCGGCCGCTTTGTTGCTGCTGGGGCTGCTCGGCGCTGGCGCGTGGGCGGTCTCACAAACCCGCCTGTTCCACTCGCGCGACAACCAGACCATCGTGGGGGGGCGGGTGGACCTGGACGTGCGGTTGGTGTTGTGGGAAACGGCATGGCACATGTGGCGCGACCATCCCTGGCTCGGCGTGGGGCCGGGCCATTATGATCATCGTTACCGCACTTACCGTCCGTCCGCTGTGCAATTGCAGCCGGATTATGCCCACAACGATTACCTGAACCTGCTGGCGGATTGGGGCCTGGTCGGGACGGCGATTGTCGGGCTCGGGTTGGTCGCGTTGGGCGTGGGCATCGTAAAGATCTGGAAGCATGTGCGACGGAGCGAGAACGAGTTCGGCTTAAGCCTGAGCAACAAGTTCGCCTTTGTCCTCGGCGCGACCACCGGGTTGCTCGCGTTATTCATCCACGCCCTGGTGGATTTCAACCTGCAGATCCCGGCCAACGCCATTCTCGCCGTCAGTCTGGTGGCCTTGTTGAGCAGCCACTGGCGGTTTGCCACCGAGCGATATTGGTTTTCCGCGCGCCTGCCGGGCCGGCTCGTCACCAGTGGCGCGCTGATCGCCACCGCAATTTACCTCGGGCAACAGGAGTTCCGCCTCGGGCAGGAATGGGTCTGGCGCGAACGGGCCGGCCGCGCGCCAAAGCAATCGCTCGCCCGCGCCGCCTTGCTGGAACAAGCCCGGGTGGTCGAACCGAAAAATTTCACCACCGACTATCAGCTGGCGGAAATCTACCGGGTGGAAGCTTTCCTGGGCACGGGCGATTATGAAGGCTTCGCCGAGCGGGCCATCGCGGCGTATCAGCGTGGGATCGAGAACCAGCCCTTCGACGGCGATTTTTACTTGGGCTGGGGAATGTGTCTGGATTTTATGGGCCGCCACGCTGAAGCCGAAACCATTTTCCTGAAAGCGGACGCGCTCGACCCCAACGGCTATTTCGTGGCGGCTCACGTCGGACGACATTATGTGGAGACCGGTGAATATGCCGCCGCCCGGCCCTGGCTGGAACGTTCGTTGCGGCTCGCCCAAACCAATACGATGGCAGCCACGCTGCTCAAACTCACCAACGAGCGGTTGTTGGAATCCGCCACCAACCCTTCCGTCCGCGTCCTGCTTGACCGGGCCCGCTGAGCCAAACCGCGGCCGCATCCGGACTCACGGCGGCGCCGTCGGCACGGACGCGCGGCGGGACTGGCGGGGCTGGCGGCGGCAACCATTCTGGAACCACAGCCGCCACACCATCCACAAGGCTTCGCGCACAATGTGCCCCGACATTTTCGAATGCCCTTGGACGCGCTCGGTAAAGATGATCGGCACTTCGGCGATGCGATAGCCCTGCCGCCACAGCTGGTGGGTGAGCTCGATCTGGAAACTGTAACCATTCGATTGCACCGCCCCGAGATTCAAAGCCGCGAGGGCGCGGCGGCGGAAACATTTGTAGCCACCCGTCGGATCCGTCATCGGCAGGCCGGTGATGATTTTCACATACGCCGCTGCGCCTTTGCTCAACATCAGCCGACTCAAGGGCCAGTTGATGATCCGAATGCCGTTGATGTAGCGCGAGCCGAGCACCAGATCGGCGTCCTGCGCCGCCGCCAGGAGGACGGGGATGTCGTTCGGGTTGTGCGAGAAATCGCCATCCATCTCGAAGACAAACTCGTAGTTGCGGTCGAGCGCCCACTTGAACCCGGCGAGGTAGGCCCGGCCCAAGCCATTTTTCTCCGCCCGGTGCAGGACGTGAATTTCCGGATGTTTCGCAGCCAAGTCATCAGCGAGCTGGCCGGTGCCGTCGGGGGAATTGTCGTCTACGATGAGCAGTTCCACTTTGACCGGAAGCTGCAGAAGTTGCTGCGCCATGCGCGGGAGATTTTCCCGTTCATTATACGTCGGCATGACGATGAGCGTTGGATGCATGCTGCGTTCGGCGAGCACTAGATACGGGACGACCGGGGCCAAAACAAGTTGAGATTTACCCCGCCGGGGCCGGGCGTTTCAATCGCTGCCGGAGAAAATGAAAACCATAGGCGGCAAACACACTGAAAAAAAGCAAAACCATGGCGAGCATAAGGCTCAAAAACCAAGATCGGGTCCGCCACCCTTCCAAGATAAAAATCCAACCCTCGAACCACAAAAAAATGGTGCCGATAAGCCAAGCAAGTGCGCCGAGAACTCCACCAACTTGAAATACAATCAGAAATGGTTCCGAATGTTTCGGGCCGCGTATTTGCTCCAGTCCCCCCAGCAGCAGCATGATCAGTACGATCAACGAAAAGCCGCGGGCTCCTACCCAGTAGGCAATCTCAAAAAAACCTGTTCATACGAATTGGTTTTGCTGCGCATCAAGTCGCCCGGAGGGGTAAAATTACCCTGTACCCTCCGTCTGGCACGGCAGCCTCGTGCCGGCCGGATTAATTCCGCGCGACGAGCGGACCTGGATCGCAACTGCCCTTTATATTTTCACCTTGAACTCCTCGCCCTTCTTCACCGAGTGCACAAAGGCGGCGAGGAGTTGCGGGATTTGTTCCAAGTCCTTCAGGCTCACGACTTCCACCGGCGAGTGCATGTAGCGATTCGGCAGACTGATCAGCGCGCTGGCAATGCCGCCGCGCGTCCAGAAAATCACGTCGGTGTCCGTGCCGCTGCTGGCCGACATGGCCTCGTGTTGCAGCGAAATTTTCTTCGTCCGGGCCACCGCTTCCAAACGCGCGACCACCTCGGGGTGATTGCAACCACCGTGCGTAAGTGCCGGACCGCGGCCGATCTTGATATCGCCATGCTGCAGCTTACTCACCGTGGGATAATCCGTCGCATGGGTCACGTCCACCACGAGCGCAATGTCTGGTTGGAGCGAATACGCGATCTGCCGCGCGCCCAGCAGGCCCACCTCCTCCTGGACATTGGAGACCGCGCAAACTTCCGCGGAAAACTTGAGCTTCGATTCGGACAACAACCGCAGCGCTTCCGCCACGGCGAAGGTGCCGATACGATTATCAAAGGCGCGGGCCACCGCCAAATCGCCGCGTAGCAGATCGAACTCATCCACCAGCGTGATCGGGTCGCCCACGCGCACCAGCTGCTCGGCCTCACTGCGTTTCGCGACCCCAATGTCGATGAAAAGGTCGTGGATTTTCGGGGGCTTGGGATCGCCCTCCAGTTTCATGAGATGAGGCGCGACATTGCCCACGACCCCTTTGACCGGCCCTTGGCGTGTATGAATGACGACCCGTTGGGCCTTGGTGATGGCGGCGTCCACGCCGCCCAGTCGCCGGACGTAGAGGTAGCCCTGGTCGTCGATGTAGTTCACCGCCATGGCGATTTCGTCCGCATGGGCGGCGAGCATGATGCGCGGCGAACCGCCCTTGTTCCGCACCGCCACGCAATTGCCGTAGGTGTCGGAGAAAGTTTCGTCCGCAAACTGTTTGGCGTAATCGAGCCAGACGCGTTGCCCCCGGGTTTCGTGCCCGACCGGACTGGGGGTATTGACGAGCCGACGGAGAAAATTCAGGGATGATTCGCGCATGGCCGAAGGGTAAAAAAGTGCCGCCCGCGAGTCGAGTTGCGAATCGGACGCAAAAAGCAAAATGAGGCGTTGACACCCGGCCAGGTTTTTGGTCTTATCTGCAACCCTTTGGGGCAAAATTTATGTACGCAGTTCTAGAAACCGGCAGCAAACAATATCGCGTCAGCGCGGGCGACACCTTGAAAATTGAACGCCTGCCGATCGAGGCGGGCAAGCCAGTCACGTTCGACCGCGTCTTGCTGGTCAACGCCGAAGGCAAGATCACCGTGGGTTCGCCCACCGTCGCCGGGGCCACCGTGGAAGCGGATGTGGTGGAGCACATTCGTGGCGACAAAGTCGTCACCTTCAAAATGAAACGGCGCAAGGGTTATCACAAAACCATCGGTCACCGGCAGGAGCTGACCGTGGTGAAAGTTAAGGAAATCATCGCCTGAGGAGAATTTATGGCACATAAAAAAGGTCAAGGCAGCGTTCGGAACGGGCGCGACAGCATCAGCAAGCGGCTCGGCGTGAAGGAATATGGCGGCGAGCTGATCACCGCCGGCAGCATTATCATCCGGCAGCGGGGCGCCAAATTCGTGGCCGGCGACAATGTCGGCACCGGGCGCGACTGGACGCTGTTTGCGTTGACCGATGGGCGCGTGAAGTTCGACAAGAACGGCCGCCGCGTGAACATCGTGGCCGAGCCGGCCTCCGCGAAAAACTAGGCGTTCAAGGACCATTTCAGGGCGAGGCCACGCGCCTCGCCTTTTTTATTTCCCAAGGCTTTTTCGTGAGCTCACAATTCAGCGTTCACGCCCGACTGGCCGGTTAGCTTACGATTCTGAAAGGCATTAATGTTCATCGACGAAATTAAAATTTACGCCCGGGCAGGCCACGGCGGGAAAGGCGCGATCGCATTCCACCGCGAAGCCTACATCCCCAAAGGCGGCCCGAGCGGCGGCAACGGCGGGCGGGGAGGCAGCGTGATTTTGCAGGCGGACCACGACCTGAACAACCTCATCGCGCAGTACTACGTGCCGCGCCTCATTGCTCAATTCGGCGAATCCGGCATGGGCAAAGGCATGGACGGTCACGCGGGCAAGGATCTGGTAATCAAAGTCCCCTGCGGCACCCTCGTCTGGCGATTGCCGTCCGTGCCCAAACCCGCCGAAGCGGAATCCCCTGCAGCAGCCGATGAGGACCTGCCGGTCCTAAAAACCAGCGGTGGACGACGGCCTTTGATCCGCCACGCCGGAGGGGAGATGGCGCAGGAAATTGACTTAAGCAAGGAGGACGTAGACGAAGCGGCGGCCCGGGACTCAACCAAGGGCGAACTGGTCGCCGATCTGACCCAGCACGGGCAGCAGTTTCTTTTGTGCAAAGGCGGCCGCGGCGGCTTGGGGAATCGCAACTTCGCGACCGCGCGCCACCAGACGCCGCGCTTCGCCCAACCCGGCGAACCGGGCGACGAAGGCGAATTTCTGCTGGAGTTGCGGATTGTGGCCGAAGTGGGCCTCGTTGGTTATCCGAATGCCGGCAAGTCCACCTTGCTCACGGCGATTTCCCGTGCACGCCCCAAAGTCGCACCGTACCCCTTCACCACGCTGCACCCGCAGATTGGCATCCTCGAGTATGCCGACTGGAAACGGCTCACGGTCTGCGACGTGCCCGGGCTGATTGAAGGCGCGCATCAAAACGTCGGCCTCGGCCACAAATTCCTGCGCCACATCCGACGCTGCACCATCCTCGTGCTGCTCCTCGACATGGCCGGCACGGATAACCGCGCGCCGGGGGACGATTACCAACAGTTGCTCAAAGAACTGGAACTCTACGACCCGGCGCTGCTGAAAAAGCCGCGCTACGTCGTCGCGAATAAAATGGATGAAGCCGTAGCCGAAGCGAACTTGAAGCAGTTCAAGCGCAAGTTTAAGAAAATCCCCGTCCTCCCCATCGCCGCCGGATTCGATCAGGGGATCGAAGAGTTTAAGCAACTGGTCCGGGCGGCGGTGGAGCAAGCGGCCGGGACCTAGGGCCGAAAAACTCCGAGCGCGGCCGGCTTGGTTCCCAATGGTAGCGGGTGTGACGACGACGATGACGATGACGCGCGCGTCCCCGTTCACCGGCTTCTTCGCGCTCACTGGCTCACCAACGGCATTCACCCGACGCAATTTCCCTGCGAGAGCACGCAAGGGCCAAAGCTCACTTCCAAACTCACCCTGCCCGGACGATTCCGCCCCTCAGTAACCCAGCAATCCTCCCGCATGTACGGTGTCGCCCCCCACATCCATTTTCGGTGCGGCTTTGAGCGAGAAGGTAAAAGCCACGGTGAAATCGGTGGGGCTGCCTTGATTGTTTTGTACACGAAACGCCAGCGCGGCAGTCCAACTGCGCAGGTCGCGGTAGATCGCGTAGCTCTGTTGCTGCATCACGCCTTCGCGGAGTTCGTATTGCTGGGTGGCCCGCAATCCCCAGTTCTCGTTCAGCTTGTAGTAAAGCGTACTGATCAACAAATTGTTCCCGGTCTGCCCCGGATTCAGGATGGCGCTCACCTCATTGTTCAAATACCAGTGACTGAGACTCCAGCTCCAGATTTCGTTGGGCCGGAGGGTCAAAGTGTGTTGCGCCGAGGCGACCAGACCGAGGCTGACATCGTAGCGGAGCTCGGATTCGAAGGTGAGCCAGGAACGAGGACGGAATACCAAGTCGGAATACGCATCGGCAAAAGTGGATTGATCGGCCTCCGGCGTGAGCCGCCAGTCGGTGTATAAATCCCAATATACCAAACTCTCAAGCTGACCAGCGCGCTTGGTTTGGAGGCGATTGCGAAGTCCCATGCGGATGACATTCTGGCTGGTGATGGAGTCAATGGAGTTGTAGTCCGGAAATTCGATGGGCAAGGGCCGCAAGCTGGGTTGGACGTAATCGAATTGCGGCAGGGCCGGCGGCCCGACACTTGGCGCGGGCACATAAACATAATTCAACGACGGTTCGACGATGTGCCGCAAGCCATCCAGCGCGAGCCAGCCGTTCGTCGCGCTCGCCCAGAGGCGCGACACTTTGAACGTGGCTTCCGCGCCGGTATTGAAGATCGTGCGCGGAGTGGCTTCGTTGGTGCCGCCGGGGCCGCTCTCCACCCCGTAATAGGACCACCGTCCGCCGACCCGGGGAATGACATTGAGCCAGCCAAAAAAAGTCTCCGGCAGCGTAATTTGGTGATAAGTGTCCACGCGCGCCGCGGCGTAGTCGCGGCCCATCGGCACTCCGTTGGTAATGGCAAACTCCTGGTTGTAATAGCCAATGGAGCTCTTGCTCTCATAATACAGCGGCGTGTGAAACACCTGTTGCCGGAAGCCGGTGAGTTGGATGTCGGGGAGCCGCTCGACGGTTTGAAAAAAGTCATTGATCCGCACCACCGAGAGGACATCGAGGCTGAAGTTGCTAAAGAGTTGGTTGATTTCAACAAAGGTGCTCGGCTGCGGATTCTGGCTGTAATCGCCCGGGAAAAAGTCATGCAGGATCAGCGAGTCGCTGAGGTAATTCACCTGGGCCTTGAAATTTAGGTTGGTGTAAGGGGTCGCGTCGTAGCTAAAGGCGAAGCGCTGACGATCGGCCGACGGGACCTCAGCGGGATTGCCGTATTCGGGATCCTCGTCGTGCAGGTAGTAATACTTCATGGCCGCTTTGCCCCATTGGCCGAGGTGGAGATTTAGATCGACCCCACCCGCCGCGCCCCGTAAGGACCGGTAGTCCGCCCGGAACACACCGTCCACCGTGTCGTTCAAGTGCCAGGTATACCGGCTCAGGAGAAACTCCCCGTAACTGGTTCGGTAGCCGGGCGTAAAATTAAAATGATTCGCGTCCCTATCCAGTGGCTGCTGGTAAAACGGAAAGTAGAACACCGGCACATTGCCGAGATACAATACGGCATTCCGCGCCTCAATCGATTTGCCGGGGGTGATTTTGATGGAGCTCGCCCGAATCCTTTCCGCCGGGTTGGCGATGTCGTCGGTCGTAATAAAGGCGTTCTGGGCGGTGTAGATCCCATTGGTCAAGGCGGTCCGCGCCGTAGACGCACGGTTAGTCGGATCGCGTGCCAGATTCTCGGCCCCCAAGTTTTCGCCGGCGGTGAATACGGACGCGGGTGGATAGCCAGCGCGATATTTTTCGGCCTGCATCAACTTGGTCCTAAAATTGTAGATGATGCTGTCCCCGGCCCACACCAGGTTGTCCCGTTGGATACGCACATGCCCCGCGGCGAGGACGTCGCCCGTGGTCGCGTTCACCCGCGCCGCATCGGCCGTGAGCACGGCGTCCCCGTAAATGATCTCGACGCCGTTGGTGATCACGGCTTCGCCTTGTTGATAGACGATTTGACCGGTGCCAGATGTGGAGAGCGCTCGAATCTCCAGCGATGGTTCCTCTTTCACCTGGGCGGAAGCCGGGCCAGCCAAGGCAATGGCCGCGAGAGCGAGCAGGGCGGCGAGGAGTTTATTCATTCGGCTCCGCCAGCTAACCAGAACAAAATTCCACTGCCAAGCGGGATTTGCCGCGGCCCCCGGTTTGAGCGGCGGGTTTCTCCGCCCCTACCCTTCACTCGCGATCCCCAACTGCCGGCGCACTGACAAGGAAAAACCGAGCGACCACTTTTACCGGTGACGGGCTGGCACATGAACTGCAACATTACCCGTCAAGGAAGACAACATGGCTACCAAGATTAAAGTTCTCAAAATGCTTCAGGAGGTTAGAGGCTACGCCCAAATCACCAACCGCCGGCCAACCCCACGCCTGCCATTGCTTTACCTGATGCAGTTGCGTGCCCATCCCGCGCCGCCCGATCTCCCCCGACACCGGCTCACGATTGAGACAGACGCACGGGCGTTTGCCAATGGCCCATTGCCCATCAAGATCAATCATATCAAAACGGATACATCCGGAGAGCCCGTGCTGATTTTTTGATCGGCCCGCGACCGTTGGATTTGCTCCCGGCTCACCCGCGGCGACGCAAGGTGACTTTCACTGGCTTAATTCAAGGCAGTGTCCTGTTCTACCCGTCGAGTTTGCGGAGGCAACCAAAATGGCGGGCCGGATGGTTTCGATCTAAATCCTAAGCTTCCGTTCTTTTCTGATTCCCCTGGCAATTCTCGACGCAGCGATTTGCTTCGTCCGATTACGCTCGCGTTTGCGAACCAGCGACGACCCTAAAACCGTCCCGCCACCTGCAGTCACACTCGGTTTCTCACTTACCTACAAATTCCACCGTCAGCCCCATTTGCTCAAATAAGTTTTGGACTTGGGCCCGCGCCCGTTCGTCCGCGTCCTTCAAAATCCCCGCAGTGCGAGCCCCGCGGCGGATGTCGTCCACCGCGAGCTGGCGCGCAGTTTGTTCCAGGTCCTTGTCGAACGTGCGCAGCAAGCCTGTCGTCCGTTCGACCACGCGTGTCTGCCGATCATCCAAATAGGCATCCGTGACCTGGGCCGCCGGCAGGCGGAGCGCCACTTTTTTCTCAGTTACCCGCACGTCATCGGGTTTCAACCGACTGAAATCCACACCCGCCTTAACCACGCCGTTTGCGACCAACAGGACCCGGCTTTCGCCGAACCACTTCACGTCCTCCATCACCACCACTTTTTCCATCACGTATTTCACCGTGACAAGTTGCGACAAAGTCTGCACCTGGCGCAGCACCGTGGCCGTGTTGTAAGCCGCAGGCCCCCCGCCCCCCGCCCAGCGTCGCGCGCCAAAGCCGAGCCACAAACCGAGCCCAAACAGGATTACCAGCAAGCCCAGCGGGAGAATTACCCGGAACATTTTCATAACGCGAGTTTACTTCGTTACCGGACGAAGCAAAGCGGGAACGAGGTCGGGATCTCGCACCCGCCGGGACTCCCACCAGGAAGGCGGTAAGAAGAGCGAAGTTAGGAATTGGCCTTCGGCTGAAGCAAAGCGAACCGCCACCGCCACCAGAATCGAACCGCCACGTCCGGGGAGGCGGTAGCCCAGTGCGCCTCCGCTCGAGAGCGCACGCCTCCGCGCCGTCGTGGTGCGCGGCCAGCTTCAGCTGAGATACTCGCGCGGGTCCGTGACCCACCCCGTGATTGCACTGGCCGCGACCGTGGCGGGCGACGCCAGAAACACTTGCGATTCCTTGTCACCCATGCGGCCGGGAAAATTACGGTTTGTGGCACTGATGCACTTGATACCAGACTTGTTGATGCGTCCGAACGTGTCCACGGGACCACCGAGGCAGGCCGCACAACCAGCATTCTCCGTCATCTGCACGCCGGCCGTCACGAGGATGTTCCAGATGGTTTCGCCACCCCAGCGGGTGCTTTGCAAATCATGGACGATGTCCGGAGTCGCAGGCACGCCGAAGGTATCAATCGTCACTTTCTTGCCGCGTAACACGCGGGCGAACTCCACGAAATCACTCGTTTTGCCGCCAGTGCAGGAGCCGACGTAGGCACGATCCAGCTTCACGTCACCCATATCTTTCGCCTTCTTGCGTTGGCCGGGATCCGGATGACAGGCAACGGTCGGTTCGAGCTTCGATAAATCCACCGTGTGTTCGTAAACAAACTTCTGGTCCTGATCCAAGGTGACCGGTTCGTATTGTGTCTTCGTGCCGTTCAGGCGCGTACGCGCATCCACGTATTCGGCCGTGCGGGCGTCGAATTCAAAAATGGCGTTCTTGCCGCCCGCTTCGATCGCCATGTTGGCGATGGTCATGCGGTCGTCCATCGAGAGATTCGACGCGCCCGGGCCGTCGAACTGCAACGCGCGATACGTTGCGCCGTCGAAGCCAATCTCGCCGATGCAGTGCAGGATGAGGTCCTTCGCCATCACGCCGGGGGACAATTTGCCTTCGAGGCGGAAATGCATCGTCTCGGGAACTTTGATCAGTAACTTGCCCGTGCCCAGGACAAACCCCGCGTCAGTGTTGCCGATGCCGGTGGCGAATTCATTGAAGGCTCCGGCCATGCAGGTGTGCGAGTCGGTCCCGAAAAGAATTTCGCCGGGGCGCGTGTGACCTTTCGCCGGAAGTGCCGTGTGACAAACGCCCGCGTATTGGGAGCCGTATTGTTTCTTCAAGATGCCCCGGCTCGAATCGAAGTGCCACGTGCCGTCCGGGTCGTCAATGACGTCGTAGAAATAGGGGATGCCCTGCTCCTTCACGAACTCGCGGAGGATGTCCACGTTGCGGTTCGACTTCGAGTCGGCGGTGAAAATGTAGTGGTCGGGAATGATAACCACCCGTTGTTGGTCCCAGACCTTGGCGGTCGGGCCGAACTCGCGTTTGAAAACGCCAATCGTCCCGGGGCCGCAAACGTCGTGGGTCATGAGCACATCCGCCTGGACCCAAACATTGTCGCCGGCCTGCACCGAAGCTTTGCCCGCCGCGCGCGCGAGAATTTTTTCAGTCAACGTCATAGCGCGGAGAGGCTAGCGGACGCCCCGTCCGACTTCAACTGGGAACGGGCGGACGCACTACGCCGCCGGCTCCGCCGAAATATCCAACCGCTCGAACAGCCAGCCTAAGAGCATTATGCCCAGCCCCGCTTCGGCCGTGAGCACCACCGTCGCCGCCGCGGCCGCGATCGGTACCGCCAGGACCAAGCTCCCCGCGTAGTTGGCGAACCAGAATTTAAAGAGCAACAAGATCCCGACGAACACTCCGCCCGCGGGCACCAGCGCGACGACGAGCGCGAGCAACTGCCCCAGCGCGAAGATCAGCCTTTGACCGGTGGCTTCAATGCCTTGCGGGGCATCCTTCCCCGTCTGAAACCAGCCCGGGAACAACAGCACCGCCGCGTTGGGAATCAAGAGGGAGATGACATTGAACATCGGCAGGAGGATCGCCGCGCCGACGGTCATCGCCAGCAGCAGCGCGCTGGAAAGATCGATGCCGGCCCGCCAGAAACCACCCGCCGCCACCAGCAGGAGCAGCCATTGAACACCGGTGAGGATTACGGCGGGCGCCAGAATTTCCCCCAGCGCCACCTGCCAGCCGCGCAGGGGATAAACTTTCAGCAGGTCCGACTGCGGCAAGTCCTGACGGAAATCCTGCCGGATAATTTGCGGCCCCATCATTAACAACATGATACCCATCATGCCCGCGATCGACCCCGCCACGAGTCGCCAGCTGGATTCCGCGCTGGCGCCGTGCAGGCCGAAGGAAACGCCAACGCCAATCGCGGCCAGCGTGATCCAAAGGCGCAGCGTGAATGCCTGGCCCGCGCCCAGCAAATTTTTCCAGAGCAATGCCACCGGCCGTGGGCCGATGGACGCCAAAGCAAACGGCGCGCGTTTGCTTTTTATTTTCCTCCCCCCGCCCGACCACTTGCCAGACCGCAGGGCGGCGACTTTCTCCGCCAGCTTCCGGGCTGCCTCGACGGAGCCCTCCTCAAAGGCCACATCCGCGCGCATTACCCACCAATAGTGCGCCACCAACAGCAGCAGCACCGGCCCCAAGGCGACTAGGAAGTCCAGCGGATTGGCCGCCAGGTAGGGTCGGACGACCAACCGAAATGGGTAGAGCAAGTACGGCAGCGGCCCAGACACCAGCACTTGGCGCGCATAATCCAGGATCGCGTCCAGATCGACAAGCCGGTCCGCGGTGAGCGGCGGCAGCGCGCGGACAGCCCAGGCAACGACGACGCCAACCCCGGCCAGCACCACGGCGAGGACGCCGAGCCGTCGTTTCCAATGGGCCAGGCCGCGGTCCATCAGGGCCGTGAGCGCAAATGATGAACCGAGAAAATGCAGGTTCAGCAAGGAAAGCATCAGCCACCAGCCGGCAAGATGAATTACCATCTTGCCACCGATACCGAAGCGATTGGTAAGGAACGCGAGCAAGACCGTCGTCAGGAAAATGCCCGCCTGCGAGCGCAGCAGTTTGAATTGAATCAGCCCGCGACGGGTGATGGGTGCGGGAAATAGAAAGGCCACTTCCGCCTCGGTGAACGCCAGCGCCGCCCGTTGGTGCGGGAGGACCCACGCCAGCAGCACGACCACAAACAGGAGGAACGCCCCAAGCAGTTCGTACAGCTGCGGATCCAGCGGGGTCGCCGCCCCGGCCGCCAGACTGTGGCGCCCGCGCCCGGCGAACATCCAGCGGAAGAAATAAAAATAGAAATACACCCCGCCGACCACGGCGCCGGCCAGGTATTTCGGTTGCTTCAACCGCCGAAAGCGCGCGAGGAGGCGGTTGCGCACTGAGTGATATTGCAGATAGCAGAGCGCGGAAATCATTCCAAGGTCGTAAAAAATTGAACGTGAAATAGCGCGACGTACACCCTCACCCTGACCCACTCCCCCTCGGTGCGGGAGGGGGAACCGCAGGGTGTGCCACTCAAAAAATTCAATCCCGCCCGATCCGTCGACAGGGTGGCGCCGACTCTCCCTCTCCCCTGCTGAAGGGGAGAGGGCCGGGGTGAGGGGAAATTCGAGACGCCCATGATTTCAAGTGTGCGGGGTTTCAGAAACAATCGGTGGCGGAATGGGTGGTTCAATGGTGGCACGGAAAAAAACCTCCTCCAGGTTCGCCGCGCCGGATTGCTCGGAAAACTGCAGCCGAATTTCGCCGAGCGTGCCATGAATGACTTTCTGCCCGCCCTTCAAAATCAAAAAATGGGAGCAGACTTCTTCCAGCAAGTGGAGCAAATGCGAACTGATGATGATGGCGGCCCCGGCGCGCGCCCGCTTGAGAATTGAATCCTTCATGCGCCGGATGCCGAGCGGGTCGAGACCGGTGAGCGGTTCGTCGAAGTAAATCACCCGGGGTGAATGGAGCAGACCGCAGGCGATGGCGAGTTTCTGCTTCATGCCGCGCGAAAGTTCACCGGGCAGTTGGTCACGTTTGTCGGCGATTTCGAGTTCCTCCAGAAGCGGCGTGGCTAGGTGCTCCCAGTTCGCGACCTGATAAATCCGCGCGACGAAATTCAAGTGCTGCCAGACGGTGAGGTAATCGAACAAGCGCGGCTCGTCGGGGAAGAACGCCAGTTGTTGTTTGGCGGCAATCGGACTCAGCGCGAGGTCGTGGCCAACGACGTGAATCCGGCCGCGGGTGGGCGGAATGATGCCGGCGAGACAACGCAACGTGGTGGTCTTGCCCGCGCCGTTGGGGCCGACGAGGCCCAGCACTTCGCCGGCCTGAATGGAAAACGACAGGGCGTTGACCGCCACAAACTCGCCGTAAAGTTTCGTGAGCGCTTCGACTTGAATCATGCGTGTTCGGGTTGAGATCTGAATTCGGTTGCTGGTCGCAAACCTTAATCGCCGGCCAGGAAATCGTAAAACGCGCCGCGGGAACCGGCCCCCTCCCTGTGGCACCATCCCGGGGCGCTCACATTTTGGGCCGGCGTTGCCAGCGCCACCAAAGCCCGGACCACACCGCCGCCGCCAGCCCGGAAATCACGACGCCCAACCGGAAGATCGGGTCTTCGTATTGGAGTAATATCTCGTGCTGGCCCGCGGGAACTTCGAGCGCCTGGAAGGCGTGGTTGGCGCGCAGCAGCGGCGCGGGCCGGCCATCCACATAAGCCCGCCAGTTGTGATAGAACGACTGCGCCACGACGATCAGTGCGGGTTCCGCAGCTGCTATTTCGAGGCGCGCCCGCTTCGCGGAAAATTCTCGCGTCGTAATCGTCGGCGACGACGCTTGCCTCACCGTCACCAAGCTGCTCGATTCCGGCTGCAGGTATACCTCCCGCCGCGGCTCGAAATCGCGGCCACCGAGGGCGCGGAGCGTGGTCGCCGCATCCGCGAACACCGGCTTTTGCCCACCGGTTACCCATGGTTGATGGGTGGGCCGGAAAATCCATTGGGTGATTTTACCCGGCGCGTTGACTTGGGAAATCGAGAAAAAATCCAGCAGCCCGGGCGGGGGCTCGGGCGGCGCATAGAGCACGGCAAACACATCGCTCGCTTCGCGGAAAAAAAGCGAAAAGGAACCGATCACATTCGGCACATCCTCGAGCAGGTTCAGGTTGTCAAACATGGCCAGGCGGCTGTAAACCACCGTGTCGGTCGCGTTGGAGAACTGGACGACGCTGACGTTGCCCTGCGCCTCCGCACTAAGCATCGGTCGCCCGTCACCAACGCGCGGCAGGGGTTTCATCCCGGATTCCCGCGCCGCCAATCCCGGCTCATACACCCAGCGCGGCACGGTGGGATTCGGCCTGGGTCCGCTGGCCATGGCATCCATCCAAACCAACCCAACCAGCGCCAGGCCTGGCACCAGCGCGTACCGGGCTTGGGCCCCGCGCCGTAACGCCAGCAACGCCACTACGAAACCGACCAACACCAACGCACTGGTCATGGCGCTGCGCAGGCCGACTTCCGCGACCACACCCTTGAACGGGAATCGGAACGCGGCGACCCCAATCAACCCAACGGCCAGGAGGCAGGCGGCGGCGGCCCGAATCATTATTCGTCGCGTGCGCCGCCAATTTTCCGAGCTTAGACTCCGGCAATAGGCGATGAAATACGCGGCCAGCAACGGCACCAGCAGCGTCGGTAGGATGATGAACTTGATCGGGAAACGCATGAAGCCCAGCCAGGGCAACAGGCGGCGCACGCCGGTGTAGACCAGTCCCTGTTCGCCCAGGGCGACCACGAGGCAGGCCAGGGTTGCGAGCGCGAGCCACCAGACGCGGGGCGAGCGCACGCACCACACGGCAAGCCCCGCCAGCCAAACCACCCCGATGCCGAGATAATAGGATTGAATCCAGAATTGGTCCGGTTGCACGTAGATGCCGAGCGCCGTGGCCCGCATGCGGAACAATGGCACCAGGAAGTTGGCCCAGCCCCAAGCCGGCATCGCCCAGGTCGCATCGCTGAAGCCGGTGTGGCGTTGGGAAGCGCGGAGCAGTTCGAGGAAGGGGAGCATTTGGGCCGCGGCCAAGCCGGTGATGAGCGCGACCACGCCTGCGACGCGCAACAATTTGCGCGCCCGCGCCGCACCCTCCGACCCCATTTCGGTCAGCAGCAGCCCGCCGAGAAAAAGCCAGGTGAGCAGGATCACTTCGGGCGCGCCGGAAAGCATTTGCATCGTGCCTGCGACGGCGGCCAGGAGGATCCGGCGTCCGCCTTCCCGCCATGCGCGTTCGACCGCGAGCACGACCCATGGCATCCAACCAAAGCCCGCCATGTTGTTCGGCCACATCAAGGAGTGGAGCAGGACAGCATTAAAGGCAAACGCGAGCCCGGCCACGGTCGCCGCCAGGCGGTTTTGCGTCCACCGCTGCGCCAGGAAGTACATCCCCAGTCCCCCAAGAAAAAGATGGCCGAGGCAGAACATGCCCAGCGACCAGGACAGCGGCAGCAGCAGGTAGAACAACGAGAGCGGGTAGAGCGTCAGCGTGTTCCATTGGGCGAGAAACGGCATCCCACAGGAACTCAACGGCGACCACAACGGCAACTCGCCGCGCCAGAAACACTCACGGTGGTACGCCGCCAGCGGATAGCCGAACAGGGCGAAGTCGCGATGAAAAAAAGTCCCGCTGCCGGTGATCACCTCGGGATACGTCGCGCCGATCAGCAGGCCCAGTAGCAACGCAAAGCGTTTGGGGGTGAACCATTCATCCAGGTCGGGGCGCGGTTGGGCCGCGGCGGCATCGGCGATCATCCCCGGCACTGTGGCAGAACGACCGGAGCCGTCGAAGGAAAAAAATTCCCGGACGACGATTTGGCGCTCGCCACGCGCGCGGTTTTGTTTTACGACCCACTGCGATGATTGACCGCCGCGCATTTTACGATCAACGGGCCGCCGCGCGCCCGCGCGAAACCAACCGCTGTTACCAGCGGCTGCTCCGCCGGCATTACGCCTTCCTCGTCCCGCCCGGCCAAAGCGTCCTGGAAGCCGGTTGCGCCACGGGCGATTTGCTCCACGCCGTCCGACCCGCGCGCGGGGTGGGCCTGGATTTCAGCCCGAAGATGATCGCCCTTTCGCGGGAACGGTTTCCGGAGCACGAGTTTCAGGTGGTGGACGTGGCGGAGTTTTCCACGGCGGATTCATTTGACTACATCCTGCTTTCGGACCTGGTCAACGATTTGGCGGACGTGCAGGCGGTCTTGGAAAAACTGCGCGCCGCCGCGCAACCGCGCACCCGCCTCATCCTGAATTTTTTCAACAATCTTTGGCGGCCGTGGCTTCGGTTGGGCGAAAAGCTCGGATTGAAAGCCCCGACGCCCCTGCCCAACTGGCTTTCGGCGTCCGACGTCCAAAACCTCCTGCACCTCGCCGGCTGGGAAGTGGTGAAGCAAGACCCGCGCATTCTCTGGCCCCTGCCGACGCCCCTGCTGGAACCGGTCCTCAATCGCTGGCTCGCCCCGCTGCTGCCGCACTTTTGCCTGACCGTGTTCCTCGTCGCGCGCCCCCGGCCGCAACCCGCCGCGCCGCCACACTACAAGTGCTCCGTGGTGATACCAGCGCGCAATGAAGCCGGCAACATCGAAGCCGCCGTGCAACGCACCTCCGAGATGGGGCTGGGCACGGAAATTATTTTTATTGAGGGCCATTCCCAGGACAACACCTGGGACGAAATTCAGCGCGTCGCTCAAGCCTATCCCCACCGGAACATCAAAACGCTCCGCCAACAAACGAAAGGCAAGGGCGGCGCCGTGCGCGAGGCGTTCGCGGTCGCCACCGGCGACCTTTTGTTCATCCTCGACGCAGATCTGACGATGCCGCCGGAGGAACTCCCGAAATTTTACGAAATCGCCCGCCGCGGCACGGCGGAATTCGTCAACGGCGTGCGACTGGTCTATCCGATGGAGAAGGAGGCGATGCAGTTCTTGAACATGATCGCGAACAAGGCATTCGGCCTGATGTTTTCCTGGCTGCTCGGCCAGCAACTCAAGGACACGCTCTGCGGCACCAAGGTTTTGTTCCGGGCCGATTATGAACGCATCGCGGCCAACCGGGCTTACTTTGGCGATTTCGATCCCTTCGGCGATTTCGATCTGCTGTTTGGGGCGGCCAAATTGAACCTCCGGCTGATTGATCTGCCCATCCGTTATCGCGCCCGGACCTACGGCGAAACGAACATTCACCGCTGGGCGCATGGCTGGCTGTTGCTGCGCATGGTGCTCTTTGCGGCGCGCCGATTGAAATTCCTCTGATCCGAATGAATCCGAATTCACACGCGACCAACATTCCGGGACGGAGTGACCTTCAGGTGCGGGCATGGCTGACGTGATGAAACCGCCCTTGGAGCAACACCAGGCCGAGATCCAGCAAAACCTCCGCCGCTGGGAAGGCAAGCCGCTGTTGCAAAAAATCTACGCCGGTTTCTACGAGCGCATCGTGGCGCTTGTGGACGAGGGCGCGCCCGGCCGCATTGTTGAACTCGGCTCGGGCATCGGCAATCTCAAGGCGCGCCTGCCGAGCGCCCTGACCACGGACTTGTTCCCCAACCCGTGGATTGACCTGGTTTGCGATGCGTATGAAATGCCGTTCGCCGCCGGGAGCGTTTCGCATTTGGTGCTGTTCGACGTGTTTCACCACCTGGAGGCGCCCAATGCTTTTTTGAAGGAAGCGCGCCGGGTGCTGGCCCCCGGCGGGCGGTTGATTTTGTTCGAACCGTTCATCAGCTTGAGCAGCTTTCCCATTTACGGACTGCTCCATCACGAGCCGGTGGCGCTGGGCCAAGCCATCAACCCGACGCATAATTTTCCCCGACCACATTCGTACTACGCCGCCCAAGGCAACGCCACGCGGCTGTTTTTCCGCAATGAAATGGCCGCCAGCCCGGAAGCGCCGGCGTGGCAAATTTTCCACGCCGAGGCGTTCAGTTGTTTTCATTATTTGTTGTCGGGCGGGTACAGCAAACCGGCCTGGTATCCGGCGGGATGGCTCCCGGTGTTAAGCCAGCTGGACCGGCAACTGTCTCGTTGGCCGCGCGTGTTCGGCGGGCGGTGTCTGGTCGGCTTGCGACCGAATGCGCCGCGGGGTCAAGGTCCCATACTTGCCGCGAATCCGAGTGGGTGACGAAAAGAAGTTGCCGCCGCAAGCCAGGATCAGAATCATGACATTCCGGCGACTGAAACGGAAGTTGCCACCGACGTGTGGATCAAGCAGAGATCGCAGGCGTCCGCCGCCTCACGACGGCGGCTCCCAAGGTTGCCAGCAACTCGTATGATTATGAAAAACCAACCCGAACCGCCCATCAAACATTCGGCAGTGAACCCAGTTAACCGGCGTGAGTTTATACGCAAAGCCGCACTCCTCTCCGGCGCCGTGGCGCTGGCCGGACCGTTCATTCGCTCCACGCGTGCCGGCGAACCCGGACCGAACGAAAAAATCCGCGTCGCCCTGATCGGTTGCGGCGGCCAGGGCTCGCGCGATCTCGGCTTCTTCCTCGATAATCCGGAAGTGGATTGCCCCGTGGTCTGCGATGTGGACGACAGTCACCTTGCAGATGGTGTGAAGGTTTGCACCGGCAAGGGGCGACCGCAGCCAGCAACCGCGCAGGATTTCCGTCGGGTGTTGGAACGCAAGGACGTTGATGTCGTCATCGTAGCCACGCCGGATCATTGGCATGCATTGCCAATGGTAATGGCCTGTCAGGCGGGCAAGGACGTGTATGTGGAAAAACCGCTGGCCAAAACCATTGCCGAAGGCCGCGCCATGGTCACCGCCGCCCGCCGCCACAATCGCATCGTGCAAATGGGTTCGCAGTGGCGCAGTTGCAATCACATTGTCGAGGCAGCGGAATTGGTAAAATCCGGCAAGTTGGGCAAGATCAGCATGGTGCGGGCTTGGGCGTGGCTGGATTGGCAACCGACGATGGGCCGACCCGCCGATACCACCCCACCGGCCGGTCTGGATTACGACCTCTGGCTCGGCCCCGCTCCCGCGCGCCCCTACAACTTGAACCGCTGCCACTACAACTTCCGCTGGTTTTGGGATTACGCCGGCGGTTTGATGACCGATTGGGGCGTTCACTTGCTCAACATGGCCCTGATGGGGATGGGCCCGGAAGCGCCCAAGAACGTTTGCTCCAGCGGCGGCATCTATTTGCAGGACGACATGCGCGAGACCCCCGATTCGCAGCTCGCGGTTTACGAATTTCCCAGTTACCTGCTCGTGTGGGAACACAAGAGCGGCATGGGCGTGGGGCTTAATGGCCGCTCCTGGGGCGTCTCCTGGTCCGGCACCGAGGGCACGATCCTCCTCAACGACAACGGCTACGAAGTGGTGAGCGAGAAACGGCAGGCAAACCTTGAGCCGCGAAAAGTCAAACCCAGCGGGGCGCCCCACCCGCAGCATGTTCGCAATTTCCTCGATTGTGTGAAATCCCGACACAAGCCGGTGCTCGACGTCGAGATCGGTCACCACGTTTCGAGCGTGGCGCACCTGGGCAATCTGGCTTATCGCACGGGCCAAAAATTGACTTGGGATCCGATCACGGAAAAAATCACGAACCACCCGGAAGCAAACAAACTGGTCGAAGTAAAATATCGCAAACCCTGGAAGCTGCCCGACGCGGAGCGAGCATGAGCGGTGGCAGTAGTCGCCTTCAAAAAGCTTAAGTTTGTTGTGCTATCAGCAGCTAAACGACTCGGCAAGTTCATCTGCCCCGACAACGTCATGTCCCGTCCGGATCATTGGCACGCGCTGCTGACGATCATTGCCGGTCAGGCTGGCAACCCAAGACTTGGTTCAGCAGCTTGGGACTTTGGCACCGCATCGTAGGCACATGTTTTTGATTGAAGGGAGCAACTTCCGTGAGCACGTCGTTGCGGGAATAGTTGTATGGCACGAAGACGAAGACGAAGACGCCCAACCGAGCGTTCTTACGTCGGGAGATTTCTGCGCCAAAGCAAAATGGCCTGTGCCGTGAGAACACGTCTCCGAACATAGGTTTTTATCAAGGGGCAACTTGTTTGAGTTTCGAGGGGGGCCCGCAAGGTGACGGTGATTTTCGACGACTCGTGACTGCGGCCCGCCTTCACCACCAATCGATCACACCGACGCAGTCGGGCGCGTCCTTAACGAACTAGCCGCCGCGTTCGCCACCACTGCAATCTCCATCGTTTCATTCCGTCGGTGCGGCGCGTATTCCTCGACGTCCAAGGGTGAAACCATGGGCGTCTCCAACGGCGGCGTGCCGGTTTCGATCAGGAACGCGGTTTCTTCGATCAACCCGCGCATACGAAGTGAATTACACTGTACGCATGCGGCCGGGTGCCAAGCCCCGCAGACGCAACGCGCGACCGAGGCCGCAACGTAGTCGGAGCGCGACCGGTCCCCAGTCGCAGCGGGTGAACCGTAGAAAGCGCGGCGGACAACCCGGAGCTCACTTTCCAATCGTATCCGCGGCGGGCGGGGACCGCCTGCGCTCCTGAAAAATCTTTGTCGGACGCGGCGATGTTGGGAAATCGCATTGCAAAGTCCGAAAAATGAGCCGCCGCGGGCTGCAAGTTTGAACTTCCAGCCGTTCACCCGACTTCGCTCAACAGGTCGGCCTCGGCGGCCCGGAATTCCTCCGTCCGTTCCGACTCGTGTTGCACGTCCGAAATAATAATCGCCGGCGCCAGCGGAGCTTCCAAAAGGCCGGGCTGATCCGCACCGGCGACGCGGGATTGTTGAACGAGCCGTTCGAGCAGGGCCGATTGCTCGGCCACCGACAAGTGTACGAACTGGCTTTCGATTTGGTTGACGGTCACTGTTGTCATGGTGTTGAACCGATTTTTCATTCTGTTCCACCCTCGAGACCGTTGCCGCAGGCCGCGAACTCCGAACCTACTCCCCCACCCCGGCAATCTCCAGCGTCTCGCTCCGTTGGTGCGGCGCGTCCTCCTCGGCATCCACCGGCGAAGCCATGGGCGTTTCCAGCGGCGTCGTGCCGGTTTCGGTCAGCGGCTCGGTGGCTTTGTGAAACTTCACGCTGACGATCTTGCTGACGCCGTGTTCTTCCATCGTCACGCCGTAGAGCACATCCGCCATCCCGATGGTGCGCTTGTTATGGGTGATCACGATGAACTGCGAGTTATCTATGAACCGCTGCAAGACGCGGATGAAACGATTGATGTTCGATTCGTCCAGCGGCGCGTCCAACTCGTCTAGCACACAAAACGGGCTGGGCTTGACCTGGTAAATCGAGAACAACAAGGCCACCGCGGTCATCGTTTGTTCCCCGCCGGAGAGCAGGGAAATGGTCTGCAATTGCTTGCCCGGCGGGCGCGCGACGATTTCAATGCCGGACTCCAGCACGTCGTTGGCATCGGTGAGGATCAAGTCCGCTTTGCCGCCGCCAAAGACCTCGGTGAACATGACGCGGAAATTGTCCCGAATCTGGTTGAACGTGCTCGTGAACATTTCCTGGGTTTGGGCGTTGATGCGGTTGATGACCTCGAGCAACTGCGCCTTGGCCGCAACCAGGTCGTCGTACTGCGTGGTCAGGAATTGATGGCGTTGCTCGGTCTCCTCGTATTCTTCGATCGCCACCAGATTCACCGGGCCCAGTTCGTCGAGCCGTTTTTGCAGCGTCTCAACCTGTTGCGCTACGGCGTTCCAATCCGTGCCGACGCCGCTCGCGGCCATTTCTTCCGGCGTCATCGTCTCGACCTTCGCGGGGCCTTCTTCGGCATAGGTGATGGTGATGCACTCGCTGCGGACGTCGTCCAGGTTCAGGTGATATTTCTGCTGGATGCGCTCCCGCAGGTTTTGCGTCGCCATGTTTTTCTGCGCCAGCTCCACGTCAATGGTGCTGCGCGATTCCTGCAACTGGGTCAAATGCCGGCGCTGTTCCCGCAAGCCTTCGTCGCGGGTGGTCACCTCCCCTTCCTGCGTCTGTTTGCGCGCCAGAATCTCGGCCGCCTGCACGTTGACCTGCTCCCGCTCATGAGCGAGCCGGGCCTGCTGGCTTTGCGATTCGGCAATCTCCGATTCCGCCTGGGCCTGGCGGCTGATAAACGAAGCAATCTCCGCACGGCGTTGCTCCATGATCTGGGCCAGTTCGCGCACGCGCTGCTCCAGCGACTGCAACTGCTGGCGGAAGGAGGCGGACATTTGTTCCTCCGTAGCGAGCGCGACCTTGCTTTCCGTCAAGGTGGTCGTGGCGGCGTCCCGTTGCTGCCGGAGATTTTCCAGCTCGCCGGTCAGGGCGGAAACTCTTTGCTGCCCGGCGGATTCCCGCGTCTCCAACGCGGTCGCCCGCCCGACCAGCGCCCCGCGCTTGTCGTTGCCTTCCTGCTCCTGCGCGGCGAGGCTCTGCACCTCGTACACCACGGTGTCAATTTTCTGGTGCAGCAGCCGCCGCGAATTCTCCAACGCATTGAACTCGCCGGCGCGCGTGGCAATGGCGACCTCCTGATGGCGCAATTCGTTTTGTGCCTCCTGCAAACTAGCCTGCAACTCGGTCTGCTCGCTCAACAGCGCGCCCCGTTTGCGGCTGGCTTCGGCCACGCGTTCCAGAATTTCCGCCACGTGGGCCTGCAGTTCGGTGATCTGGTTTTTGCGACCCAGTATGGACGACGGCGCCTTGCTGTTGCCGTGCCCGTTCAAATAACCACCCGTGTAAATGCCGTGCCGGCTCAATAAATCGCCGCTTAACGTAACGAAGTCGCAACCCGCGTGGCCGTTCCGGATTTGCGCGGTCGCCGTGCCGAGGTCGGCGGCGATGAACGTCCGGCCGAGCAAGGACTGCAAAAGTTTGGTCACCGACGGATCCCCCTGCACCACGCTCAACGCATGAACCACTTCGCCGGCCACCAAGGGTTTGGCTTCCGAGCCGGTTGCCCCCGGCGCCAATTCGCCGGCAAAGGCAAGCTGCTTGTCGTCCCGGTGCTCCAGCGCGAGCGCGGCGACACTCGCCCGGCCCGCTTTGCTCGTGCTGAGTTCGGCGAGGATTTGCTGGGCCGACTCCGGCTGTTCCGTGAGCACGAGTTGCAGGTGATGGCCCAGCGCGTTCTCGATGGCGACCACGTAATTGTCCGGCACGCGAATCCGATCGGCCAGGGAGCCGATCACCGAACGCGATTGACGCAGCACCGCGACCGCCCCCGCGCTGAAACCTTCGTGCGCTCCTTCGAGCTGTTCGAGCACGCTCAAGCGTGAACGTTTTTCCGCCTGCTGCTGCAACAGCTGGTCCTGCTCGGTGGAGGAGTGCTGCAACTCGGACTGCAATTCCTTCAAGCGCGCCTGCCGTTGCTCCACCGACCCGCGCTTCGTGGCCACGCTCAGTTTGTCCGATTCCACGTTCGTCGCGAAGGCGTTCAGCCGCCCTTCCAGTCCGCTGCGTTCGGCTTCCAGTTGAATCTTCTCGGCGGAAAGTTTTTCCAGGCGAACGACGTTCCCCGATTTCTGCAAATCGAGCGCGGTGATCTCATTGCGGACCCGGGTCAGGTCCTGCGCCGCGGCGAACGCCTCGGATTGCGCGGCACGCAAGGCTTCCTGGCCCCCGCGCAGGGAATGCTCAATCTGCTGCAGCGCCGCCTGGCGGGCTTGCAACGTCTGCTGGTGTTGGGTCAACGCGGCCTCGGACGCCGCCCGGCGCGCCCGGACAGCCGCGAGCTCATCCGACGCGAAGCGGTTGCGTTCCTCGGCTTCGGTGATGTCGGCGGTCGCCTTGGTGGTTTGCGCGGCGAATTCGCGCAGGCGCTCTTCGTTGAACTGGATCCGGCTCGCATGGCGATCCATTTCGCTCTTCAACTCCAGTCCGCGCGAGTGGGTTGCGGCCACCTCATGTTCCAGTTCCGAGAGGCGCTCGCGCAGTTGCGTGAGTTCGTCCTCGGCGCGCAGCACCGCGGCGGATTCGGATTCAATTTCATTGCGGAGCTGGTCGGCGGCGGTTTGCCGGTCGCGCACTTCGCCGAGCAACACGTCGAGTTGATGCCGGGCGAGTTGCGTATCGAGGTGCTGCAGCTCGAGCTGGATTTGTTTGAACCGTCGCGCCTTGCCCGCCTGTCGCTGGAGCGAGCCGATCTGCCGTTTCACTTCGCGGATGAGATCGGCGACGCGCAAAAGATTCTGCTCGGTGTATTCCAGTTTACGGAGCGATTCCTTTTTCTGGCTCTTGAATTTGGTGATGCCGGCGGCTTCCTCGAACACCATGCGGCGATCTTCCGGTTTGCTGGAAAGAATCTGCGTGATGTTGCCCTGCGCCATGATGCTGTAACTCGTGCGCCCGATGCCCGTGCCCATGAAAAATTGCTGGATGTCCTTGAGGCGACACGGCGTCCGGTTGATGAAATACTCGCTCCCGCCGTCGCGAAACACCCGCCGCGTGACGGTGACTTCGTTGTAAGCCACGGCAACCCCCGCCGCGCTGAGATGCTCCGCGTCCACCCCGCCGAGGGTGATCGAGACTTCCGCCATGCCGAGCGGCTTGCGGCCATCCGTGCCGTTGAAGATTACATCGGCCATTTCGCCGCCACGCAGGGCTTTGGCGGATTGTTCGCCGAGCACCCAACGGATCGCGTCCGACACGTTCGACTTGCCACAGCCATTCGGCCCGACAATGGCAGTGACACCCGGCTGAAAATTCAACGAGGTTTTGTCCGCAAAGGACTTAAAACCCAATACTGTTAAGTTCTTGAGATACATGACTTTTGTGGATTGAGATCAAACCAAACCAGCCGGGCCCTGTAAAGCGAAAAACCACAAGATACTGGGGCACGGCCCGCCGACCGCACAACTAATTGGTGAGGAACCGAGATTTGCGTTGTGCCAACCGACGTAATTTATCAACCAAACTAAATCCGCTAACCGACGAAAATTGTTTTACGCCCGCGCGGCGGCGGGGGCAACACATTTGTTGAGAAATTTCAACCCGCCAAAGTGGGCAGCCCGGGTTCGGAACTCGGTAACCGATGGTGCCCCCATTTGCCAAAAAATCGGAGCGCCGAGCATCGCTCAACTCGGGTTTCCAATCCGGCCCGGGCAACAGACAATGCTCGACGCTTCAAACGGTAAGGCTGCCTGTCGTCCGGGTGCTTGCCGGTCGCCGATGGGCTAAAGAATCTTGCGCAGCCCGGGCAACCGCCGCGCAAGGTCCGCGACCGCGAAGCTGGCGAGCAGGCCGGTCACCGTGAGCAGCCCGGTGCCGACAAAAGGGTTGCCAACGGCTGGACGCAGCCAGGGCGTCAACGCCACGAGTATCGGCGCATGCAGCAGATAAACGGCAAACGCGCGATTGGAAAGCCACGTCGCCACGCGGCTGGTAGAATTGCCCCGTTTGTGAAACCAGGCCAGCAATCCCAGCGCGATGCCGAGTCCGGCAAACTGTTCCCATGCGGCGGCGGCGAAGGCTCGCACATTCCAACCACCGGCGTACGGGTCGGGGCTATGTTCGGGCGGCGGGCCGCCCGTGACCGCAACGACCGCCAGTAGCAGCGGCCCCCCCAGGCAACCCAGCCAACCCGCGACGCGGGCCCGGCGCGACGACGCCAACGCGTCCAACCAACCGTGCCGGCCGGCCGCGACGCCGCCGAAGAAGGCCGCGATGTATTGCGGAAAAAAGCAAAACTGGAAGTTCAAAACATTCGTACCGATTGGCTGCACCAACCGCACGAGAAAAGTGCTCAGAACCAAGAGCGCGCCAAACCCTATCAAATCCACAATTCCTGGCGCGTTCTTTGGTGGATCGGTGGCGACCAACTTGGCTGGCTTCCCAATGCGAACGCCGGCCAGCAACGCAGAGAAGAACAGCAGCGCCAACGCAAACCACATCGGCCCGCTGCCGCTGAGCCACTTTCCGGAGGTGAGGTAACGCCCGTAAAGCACGCCGAGGGATGGCCGATTTGGAACGTGGGGATGCCCGAGCAACACGTAAACCATGAACGGTTGGATCAGCAACATGAACAGCAGCGCCGGGAGCCCGAGCCGCGTGGCGCGCTCGCGCAGGAAGGCCGCGGGCCCGCGCCGGGCCAACGAGCGATGGGCAAAAGCGCCGGCCAGGAAAAACAACAGACCCATGAAGAACGCCTGCAGGTGACCCTGCCAGAACACGAACGCGATCTTGGCGGGCATTGCGGGTTCGGGAACTTCCATCCGATACCAACTGCCGACATGGCTGTAGGTGACACACGCGTGCATGTTCACCACCAGCACGATCATAAGCGTGCGTAGATTATCGATCCACGCGAGCCGAGAAGTTGCAGGCGCGAGGGACATGGTCAAGGGGTCAAATCTTTCGACATGATGAAGTCGTCCATCACGAAGCCGCAACCGAATTCGGTGATGATCGATTCCGCGATGATGAAACCGTTGCGCTGATACGCCGTGATGGCCTTGGCGTTGCGCTTGTTGACGGCCAGGATTAACCGGCGGGCCCCGCGCTGGCGGACGGCCCGCTCGCAATGCTGGAGGAGCCGACTGCCGAAACCGCGCCCATGCATTTCCGGCAGCAGGTAACATTTGTGCAGCTTCATCACGCCGGGCTCGGTCGCCGGACCGTAGGCGGCAAAGCCGACGAATCGATCCTCCGCCAGCAAGCGAAGGAACCCAATGCCTTGCGATCGGATTTCTTCCCGCAGCGTGGCAAGCGAATACATCTTCGCCAGCATGTATTCAATCTGCGCGGACGAGATGATGCCGGGATAATGTTGCCGCCAGATGACGCCGGCGAGTTCAGCCAGCTCGGGCAAATGTTCCTCCGAGGCCGGCAAAATCTGAACTCCGTTTGTCGCTTCGCGCTTCATTGCAAAATGCATTCACTCCCGGCAACCCTCGCGCTCCGGCCTCAAGACCGCGCCCTGATTCTGCCAAATCGTTCTCAAGAAGAAAGCCTTCCCTGCGCGGAAATCGGGCAAGGTAATGCGCTTGCTTCGACCGGCAACAACCTGTTTGCTTTCTGCGCCGTAACCACCACGAAGCTTATGAAAAAGTGTTTTCAACCTTGCTCGCAGCCTATTCACCGACGCTTTATTGTCATCGTCGCCGTCAGTCTGCTGGCCGGGCATTGCCTGCCCCGCACCGTTTGGGCTGCCCCCACCGACGATGTGTACCTGCTCGGGCCGGATTCCGCGCCGCACGCCGGCGTGCCCCAAGGCAAAGTCATCGGCCCGCTCACGTTGGCGAGCGAAGTCTTTACCAACACCACCCGCAACTATTGGATTTATGTCCCGGCCCAATACGACCGCGCCAAGCCGGCCTGCCTCATGATTTTTCAGGATGGCCATTTCTTTGTGGCGCCGGACAAGGATTACCGCGTTCCCTTCGTCTTCGATAATCTGATCTACCGCCGCGAAATGCCCGTGACCATCGGCGTCTTCATTAATCCCGGCCACACGCCGGAGCAGCCCGAATCGACCTCCACCAACTGGGGTGATGGCATCAATGGCCGCGCGACCGAATACAATGAATTGAACGACCGCTACGCCCGCCTGATCATCGACGAACTCCTGCCGGTGCTGGATAAGGATTACAATCTTTCCAAGGACCCTGCTGACCGTGCCATGGCCGGCGCGAGTTCCGGGGCAATCTGCGCGTTCACCGTCGCGTGGCAGCGGCCCGACCAATTCCGCAAAGTCCTCAGCACCATCGGGAGTTTCACCAATATTCGCGGCGGGCACGCTTATCCCGAGCTCATCCGGCAAAGTGCGCCCAAACCGCTCCGCATCTTTCTGCAGGACGGCCTGAATGACAATCGCGGGCGGCGGCGCGGCACGAACGCCTACGATCCGAAATGGGACTGGCATGCGCAGAACCGGCTCATGGCCGCTGCGCTGACCGAGAAAGGTTACGACGTGAATTACTGTTGGGGCATCGGCACGCACTCGAACAAACAAGGGGGCGCGATGCTGCCCGAAATGCTCCGCTGGCTCTGGCGGGATTATCCCCGCCCCGACGACCCGCAGGACGAGGGCAACCGCAAACTCTTTGTGCCCGTCGAAAATCATCCTTAGAGCCAAGTGCGTGGGGTAGCCCAACCTGCGCCTGCTGCGCGACGGCAATCAGTTGCCGTACCTCTTCGAATGCACCTCCATCAGTCGGGCGCTGACGCCCGCCGTTACCGCGACCAACGACGCCAAAGAACCAAAACTTAGCCGCTGGATCCTCAAACTGCCGCAAGCCAACCTGCCGCTCACGCGCCTGAGTTGCGCCCGGCGGACCGCCCTGTTCGAGCGCGCCGTGGCACTTTATGAGGAAGTCGCCGATGACCGCGGTGGAAAATACCGGCGCCACCTCGGCTCGGCGACGTGGGTGCAAACGCCCGATCGCCCGGCCAAGGAATTCGTCATGACCATTGGCAGTCCGCTGCAAACCGACACGCTAATTTTGGAAACGCACAACGGCGACAACCCATCGATCGAATTGGATAAGTTCCAAGTCTTTTAAACTGCCACCCGCGTCTTGTTCAAAGCGGAACCGGCGAATGAGCTTTTCCTGTACTACGGCAATCAGCGGGTATCGTCGCCACGCTACGATCTCAGTCCGGTCGCCGGTCAGTTACTGGCGGCGGACAAAACGCCTGCGTCACTGGCGGCCGGGGAGACACGGAAGAAGTCGTTGTGGGCCGAGGGCCGTACCCCCCCAGCAAAGGCGGCGTGGTGTTTTGGGGAATCCTCGCGCTGGTGGTCGTGGTGCTGCTGGTCATTTTTTCCCCGGCTGCTGCCGAAGGCATCGTCGCCGGGAGAAAAGTCTTGAGTAACGCTTACCTCGGGGCGAATGCCCAGTTGTTCACGCTTGCGGATGCAACGTGCGGCGCTAAAATAGGTCAGGATGAAGGCTGCTGAGACTTACCCGACGCCGTTGAAAAGCGCGCCCCTTTGGCCGCTCTCTGTCGCGGCTTACCGCGCATTGGGCGAAGCGGGTCTGATCCCCGAGAACACCGAACTGCTCTACGGGTTTGCGTACAAGAAAATGTCAAAATCCCCCTTCCACAGCTTTCTCGTCCAATTCCTGCACGATATTCTGCTGCGCGCAGTCACCCCGGGATTGGTGGTCCGCACCGAACAACCGGTCACTTGCGGCGACTCTGAGCCGGAACCTGATCTTGCGGTGGTGAAGGGTCGAAATGAGGACTTCCGCCAAGACCATCCGCACTCGGCGGAATTGGTGATCGAAGTTTGCATCACCAGCCACGAATACGATCGCTCAAAAATTCCCGCCTACGCCAGCGCCGGGGTAAAGGAATGCTGGCTGGTGCTCGGACCGGAAAGGCAAATTGAAATTTATCGCCAGCCAGCGGATGGGCAATTCACTGAACACACCGTGCAGGGACCGGGCGGAAAGCTGGCCAGCAGCGTCATACCGTCATTCGCGGTGGATTTGCCAACGCTCTTCGCGAAGTAACGCCATGCTTCAACACCCACCCAAATAAGCGCTCCTGACCTGCGGGTTCTGGCGCAGGGCGGCCGAGTTGTCGTATAGAATTATTTTCCCGGTTTCGAGCACGTAGCCGAATTGGGAAATTTCCAGCGCCAGGTTCGCGTTTTGTTCAACCAGCAGAATCGTGATGCCGTGCGTGCGGTTGATCTCGACGATCTTTTCAAAGATGGTTTTCACCAGCAACGGAGCGATGCCGAGGGATGGTTCGTCCAGCATCAGGAATTTCGGTTTGCTCATGAGCGCACGGCCAATGGCGAGCATCTGTTGTTCGCCGCCGGAAAGGGTGCCGGCGACTTGCTGCTCGCGTTCCTGCAGGCGCGGAAACGTGTGGAAGACCAGTTCTAGCTCGCGCCGGACGACCGCCTTGTCGTGCTGGAGGTACGCACCCATCATCAGGTTTTCGTGGACGGTGAGATTGGCAAAAATCATACGGCCTTCGGGCACCTGGGACAGACCGAGCCGCACGATTTGATGCGCCGGCAGGCCGGCGATGTTCTGGCCGGCGTAAAGAATCTCCCCGGCCTGGGGTTTCACCAAACCGGAAATCGCCCGCAGCGTCGTGCTTTTGCCGGCGCCGTTGCTGCCGATGAGGGTGACGATGCTGCCGGCCTTGACCGAAAACGAAATCTCGTGCAGCGCGGCAATCGCGCCGTAGCTCACGGCCAGATTTTTGATTTCTAACATCGCCGGAATTAAAAATTAAAAATGCAAAATTAAAAACCTATAATCGGCCCCGCCACGCTTGGTGGAAACAATGATGGCTCCGATGCCGCGCTTGATTTCGTCGGCTTCCTGAAGGAGCGGCTTCAGATCATTCGGCGGAATTACTTTGGCCGGAACGAGCAACCGCAGTCGAAGATGAGTTTCGCGGGGTTCCTTGAGCGCGAGGCTCATCTTGCTGACAAAATCAGCTTTGCTCTGCGCTGCCTGAGCCTCCTCCCCATTCGCTGCCACACTGGTCCCGGCCCGAAGAATCTGGCTCATCAAAACCCTTCCCACCCCGGGGCGCTCGTCCAACTTCACGCAAAGTTGCATCACAGAGACCGCAAAATCAAAAGCGCCCACGACAACATCCTTTGGCAGCTTTGCCCTAGGGTCGTGCGAACTGGTGTCGGCGTTTTTCATTTTGAATTTTGAATTTGTAATTCCCCACCAAGATACGCCTCAATCACTTTCGGGTTCGCCCGCACTTCGGCCGGCGTGCCTTCCGCGATCTTTACCCCATAATCGAGCACGGCCACGCGCTCGCAGATGCTCATGACGACTTGCATGTCGTGTTCCACCAACAAGACCGCGATTTGAAACTTGTCCTTGATGAAGCGGATGAGGCGCGTCAACTCCACCTTCTCCGTCGGGTTCATGCCCGCGGCGGGCTCGTCCAGGAGCAGAAGTTTCGGCTGCGTGGCGAGCGCGCGGACGATCTCGAGCCGCCGCTGTTCCCCGTACGGCAAACTCCGGGC
Source organism: Verrucomicrobiota bacterium (assembly GCA_025350905.1). GTDB lineage: Bacteria > Verrucomicrobiota > Verrucomicrobiia > Limisphaerales > JADLHS01 > JADLHS01. Next base: position 6,401 of record JANXWY010000311.1, on the reverse strand, counting down.
ATTGGCTTCGCGGAAGCGGCCCAGCTTGAAAATCTCCAACAGCTCCATGACCTGCGTTTCGACCGCCTTTTCGCCGTCGCGAAAACTCCGGCCGCGCCAGAGGGCATCGCGAATGCCGTGCGGCCGATGCAGCTGTACGGCGGCGCGCACGTTGTCGAACACGCTCATCGAAGCGAACAGCCGGATGTTCTGGAAGGTGCGCGCGATGCCGCGCCGGGTGAGTTGGTGCGGCTTCAAATTGGCGGTCGACTGACCTTGGAAGGAAATGCCTCCACCAGTGGGTTGGTAAACGCCGGTGACGAGATTGAACGCGGTGGTTTTGCCCGCGCCATTCGGACCGATGAGGCCAACCAGCTCATGCGCCCCGATATGCAAGTCCAGTTCCGACACCGCCGTGAGGCCACCGAAGCGGATGGTCACTTTGTCGAGTTCGAGCAGCGGAGGCATGAATTAAAAATTAAAAATGCAAAGTTAAAAAGCGGTCAGACACCCTCGCCGCGTTTGGTGGAGAGGATAATCGCGCCAATTACACGTTTGATCTCGTCGGCTTCTTGAATCAACGGTTGTAATTCAGTTGCCGAAACTACTTTTGCTGGCGCAAGCAGGCGCAATCGCAGGTGCGTCTCTCGCGCTTCTTTCAGCGCAATCCTCATCTTACCGATAAAATCGGCCTTGCTTTGAGCGGCCTGCGCTTCCTCGACATTGGCTGGAACACTGGTCCCGGCGCGTAGAATCTGGCTCATCAACACCCGCCCAACGCCTGCACGTTCATCCAGCTTCACACAGAGTTGAATGATGAGGACAGCGAAATCAAAAGTGCGAACAACAATATCCTTCGGCGGTATTTTTCCGCGACCTCCCGAATTGGAGTCGGCATTTTTCATTTCTAATTTTTAATTCCTTTGCCTTCGGAAGGCAAAAAGTCCCTGGGGCCGAGCGATCATCAGGACAATGATGAGCAGCGAGTAAATAATCATGCGGTAGTCGGCGAAACCGCGCAGGACTTCGGGCAACAGCGTCAACAGCACGGCGGCGACGATCACGCCGGCGGTGCGGCCCATGCCGCCGAGGATCACCATCACCACGATGTCGATGCTCTTCATGAAATCGAAGCCGCCGGGTGACAGGAACTGTTTGTGATGCGCATAGAGTCCACCCGCGATGCCCGCGAAGAAGGCACCGATGACAAACGCGGTGACCTTGTAGCGCACCGGATTGATGCCCATCGCACCGGCCGCCACTTCATCGTCATGGACGGCGAGGAAACCGCGGCCATAGGTGGAACTCACCAAGCAGCCGACGACGAATACGGTCAGGGCGGCTAAGCTCCAGGCCCAGGCAAACGTGGTCCAGTGCGGGATGCCGGTTAAACCGGTGGCCGCACCGAAGGCCTCGGTCGTTTGGAAAAAGACGCGGATGATTTCGCCGAAGCCCAGGGTCACGATGGCGAGATAATCACCCCGAAGCCGCAACGTCGGCACGCCCACAGCCAGGCCGGCCAACGCCGCCAGCCCGCCGCCGAGCAGCAGCGCGACAAGGAACAACAACGGGTGCGCCCACGGCGGTAAGATTGTTTGCATCGTCAGCGTAATCTTCGCGGCCGTGTAGCCGCCCACCGCCATGAACCCCGCATGGCCGAGGCTGAACTGGCCGGTGTGGCCGTTGATGAGATTGAGGCTGACCGCCAGAATGATGTTGATGCCGATGTCGATGACGATGCCGAGATAGTAGCGGTTGAACTGGGCGGAGAAATAGGACACCGCCATCGCCGCTGCCACGGCGACCAGCAACCACCGTTTCGCGCCGGAATTCATTGATTGAAATAAACACCAAATACCAAACTCCAAACTCCAGAGAAATTCCAACCATCAAGCTCCAACCGGGCGCGCAAGCCCACTTGAAGAATGGAGTTGGCAGGTGCTGTGAATGATGGAGGTTGGAGGTTGGCGCTTTTCACACTTTCTCGATTTGCGGTTTGCCCAGCAGCCCGCTGGGTCGGAACAGCAGGATTAGAATCAAGATCGCGAACGCGATGCCGTCGCGATAATTCGACAGGCCGGGGATGCCGCCGGCGAAGGTTTCGACGATACCCAGGATCAAACCGCCCAGGGCCGCGCCCGGCAGATTGCCGATGCCGCCCACCACCGCCGCGACGAATGCCTTCAGACCGGTTTGCACGCCCATGAGCGGCTCGATGCTGGAGTAATTCATCGCGTACAGAATGCCGCCCGCCGCCGCCAGCGCCGAGCCGAGGCCGAACGTGAAGGAGATGATGCGATTGAGGTTCACGCCCATGAGCACCGCGGCCTGTTCGTTAAACGACACGGCGCGCATGGCCGTGCCCACCTTCGTTTTTTGTACGATGAACCGCAACGCAATTAACAGGCTCAACGTGGTCACCAGGACGATCACCTGGGTGGAGGCGATGACGAGGCCGCCGACATGCCAGGTGGTCGCGGGAATCAGGTCGGGAAATTTTCGCGGGGCCGCGCCAAACACGGCCGCGTGCTGGCAGGTGTATTCAATGAGCAAGGATACGCCGATGGCCGTGATCAGGACGGTAAGTTTGGGCCGGTTGCGCAACGGACGGTAGGCCAGGAATTCGATCACCATCCCGATCAGCGCGCACACGGCCATGGACGCAATCAATACGAGCGCACCGCCGAGATACGATTGCGCCGGCAGGAAGCGATTGACGGCGGGGGCAAAAAAGTAACCGGCGAACGCGCCGAGCATGAAGACATCCCCGTGCGCGAAATTGATGAACCGCAGAACGCCATAGACCATGGTATAACCCAGCGCGATGAGGCCGTAGATCGCGCCGAGGGCGAGCCCGTTGATGAGTTGCTGGAAAACTTCCGTCACTATCGTGCCAGTCTGCAACGGCGCGGGGCCGAAATCAATTGGCTAAGAGCCGGTTTGCAGAGTAGCAGCCGACGTAAGAAGGCTCTGACTGCTGGTAATAGCGGTCCACAACTACCAAGAGGTTTGAGCCTCCTGACGTCGGCTGCTACGACAGAAGTGCGAGTTTCCAAACCGGCCCCCGGGCGGTAATTGGGCGGGCACGGCTTACGGCGCGACGGTCTCGAGATATTTATATTTCCCGTCCTTAACTTGCAGGATGACGGCCGCTTTGGAAGCGTCGCGGTGGGTATCAATGGAGATGTTGCCGGTCACGGCGGCGAAGTCTTTGGTGGCGGCCAGGGCATCGCGGACCTTGGGGCCCTCGGTGCTGCCCGCTCGTTTGAACGCGTCCGCCAGCACGATTACGGAATCATAAGCACAGGCCGCCAGCGCATCCGGGGTCTTGCCCTGCCATCGGGCGCGATAGTGTTGCAGAAATTGTTTACTCTGTTCGCTACCCACGTCAGGGTGGTAATGCGTTGAGAAATACTGGCCCTCGACGGCCTCCCGCCCAATCTCGACCAGCTTTTCCGATTCCCACCCGTCGCCGCCCATGAAGGGGACATTCAGGCCAAGCTGTTTGGCTTGCACGCAAATCAAAGCGGCGTCGGTGTAATAGCCGGGCACGAAGACCGCGTCGGGGTTGGCCGCCTTGATGGCCGTGAGTTGCGCCTTGAAATCCTTATCCCCGCCATTGTAGTCCAGTTCAACGGCAATCGTGCCGCCGTTGGCGACGAATTTCTCTTTGAAAAATTTCGCCAGCCCCTTGCTGTAATCACTCTTCGCGTCGGTGAACACCGCGACCGTTTTCGCCTGGAGCGTCTTCCGCGCGAAATTGGCCATCACCGTGCCTTGGAACGGATCAATAAAACAGACGCGGAATATGTAATCGCCCACCTCGGTGACCTTGGGATTGGTGGACGAGGGCGAAATCATGGGAATCTGGCTCTGCTGGCAGATCGGCGCGGCTTCCAGCGAGCGGCTGGAGGCGACCTCCCCGAGGATGGCCACCACGCCGTCGCGGGCGATGAGCTTGTTGACGACCGTGGCGGGCTCGCCCGGCTTCGATTGCGTGTCTTCCGTAAGCAGTTTTAGTTTCCGACCCAACACGCCTCCCGCCGCGTTGATTTCCTCAACGGCCAGCGTGGTGCCTTCATCGGACGAAATGCCGAACGTGGCTTCTTTGCCGGTGAGCGATGCGAACTGGCCGATTTTGATTGGCTCGCCGGCGGCTTCGCCCTTCGATTCGACGGCGGAGGGCTTGCAGCCGCCGCTCATCCCGGCGCAGCCAATGGCCAGCAAGGCCGTGAGGAAGAAGTTTGGTCGTGTCATCATTTGGGTCGACGCAAAGATTGTTGGCGGAAGCCGATTCAGCCGCCAGCGGCAGGCTAAAGAACCCGCCCCGGACATACAACCCCCAAACGCCGACAAATGAATGAAGGCAGAGCCGGGTCGCTTTGCCAGTCCGAAACACGACCTGGAGAAGGCAGTTCAACAACCTCCTTCATCCCGGCCTTCTCCCCAAGGAGAAGGAGGAGCATGGTTCTCTGCTCGCTCAACTATGCGCCACTGGATTTGCCGGACGGTCACAGGCGAAAACCAAGATGAACCGCGGCCGTTCCTTGTCCTCGGCGGAGAAAGACAAAATGAGGGCGAGCAAGGCAAGATACTTTACCGGTTTCGGATCCCGGATTGTGAATCGTCAATTGTCGCCGCCCTCCACTGGCTTCCATTCGTTCCACAAAAAACGGCGATCCGTTGCCGGATCGCCGTTCGCGAATTTCGGTGGTGTGGCTTACAGACCCTTGCTGAGCATGTGCTTGATCAGGTCGCCCACGCGGCAGCTGTAACCCCATTCGTTGTCATACCAGCTTACGAGCTTGAAGAACTTGTTGTTCAATTCAATGCCCGAACCGGCGTCGAAGATGGAGGACAGCTCGCAGTGAATGAAATCCGAGCTGACGACTTCGTCCGCAGTGTGACCGAGAATGCCCTTGAGATAAGTCTCGCTGGCTTTCTTCATTGCGGCGCTGATCTCGGCGTAGCTCGTTTCCTTCACGGTCTTCACCGTGAGATCCACAACGGAGACGGTCGGTGTCGGTACGCGAAACGCCATCCCGGTGAGCTTGCCCTTCAATTCCGGCAACACGAGGCCGACGGCTTTCGCGGCGCCAGTGGTGGATGGAATCAAGTTCTGCGCGGCGGTCCGGCCCCCTTTCCAATCCTTCTTGCTCGGGCCGTCCACGGTTTTCTGCGTGGCGGTGTAGCTGTGGACGGTGGTCATCAGACCTTCGGCGATACCAAAGCCTTCCTTGAGCAACACATAGCAGACCGGCGCGAGACAGTTCGTGGTGCAGGAAGCGTTGGAAACAATGTGATGCTTCGACGCGTCATACTGGGCGTGGTTCACGCCCATGACGACCGTGAGGCAATCGCCCTTGGCCGGGGCGGAAATGATGACCTTCTTGGCGCCGGCGGTGATGTGGCCTTGCGCCTTCTCCACATCGGTAAAGAGCCCGGTGGATTCGATGACAAGGTCCACGCCGAGTGCTTTCCACGGCAGTTCGGCGGGCGACTTGGCGCTGACGACTTTGATTTCTTTGCCGTTAACGACCAGCACGTCATCCTCGGGTTTGTCGGCGGCGGATTTCTTCGAGCTAACCTCACCCTTGAAACGGCCTTGGATGGAGTCGTACTTGACGAGATACGCCAGATTGTCGGCGGGAACGATATCGCCGACCGCGACGACTTCGATGTCCTTGCCCACCATGCCCTGTTCGACCAGCGCCCGGAACACCAGGCGGCCAATGCGGCCGAACCCATTGATTGCAACTTTCACTGCCATAATTTCAATTCCAATCTCAATTTCGGTTTCAGTTTAGGTTAAAAAACTACAGTGCATGGTAGCTGGCAAAGGTCGTGGGTCAACGCGGAAACGAAGGGTAATCGCCTAGTTTTGAAAACAAGAATATTCCGGGGCCTTCGCAGCAGGACGGATTACTGGGGGCGATTGGCGTAATGGAGCATGGGCGCTGGACTTCGAGGGCATTCCCTGCGCCGGCAGGTCATGCATAACATCTGAAGGAATGCAGTTAACCCGGAGCGAAGCGGAGGGTTAATTGCATTCCTTCAGATGTTCGAACCGGAGTGATAGGTAACAAACAGACCGGGGTGATAGGTTACAGGGCCGAGCAATATGGCTTGGAAAAATGTGAACCCGATGGACGAGATCATTCGATTTGTGAGGTTGGCGCAGAGTGCGCGATTTACGGTGAGCGAACGGTGCGAGCAGTTCGGCATCAGCCGCAAGACTGGCTCTAAACATTTGGAGCGCTATGCCGCGGAGGGTTTGAAGGGATTAGGGAAACGCTGATTTAATCCGCATGGATTTCTTTTGAACGAGGAGGCTGATTTTCTCGTCTGTGTTGCATGACCCACCAGACCAGTTTCACGCACGCCGAGTTTGCCGCCAAAAAGAAGACCACACGCCGCGAGAA
>JANXWY010000306.1 GCA_025350905.1 Verrucomicrobiota bacterium | reverse complement strand
TGGCGATCCGTTGAAGAACCACTGGTAACCGAGCGGTTCGCGGCCCGTGGCCAGCACCGAGAAGGTCACATTCGAGGTGTAAGGGACACCTTGGCTCTCGGGATTTTGAAGCATCTGAACCGAGCCATCCGCCACCAAAGCCACGCTAAAATAACGGCCAGCGGCAATCGCGCTCGCGTTCGACAGGCCGGCCGGCACCACCGACTGCCCATAGGTGTTATCGCCCCAAGTAACGATCGTTCCGTCTGACCGGAGCGCCAGTGCGTGGAAGTAGCCGGCGGCAACGGCGATGACATTCGACAACCCAACCGGAACGTTAGTCTGGCCGGCGTAGTAATAGCCCCACGCGACCACCGTGCCGTCGGCCTTCAAGGCGAGGTTGAAATCATCGTGCGCCGCGATCGCTACCACGTTGGACAAATCGGACGGAACGTTCGTCTGGCCGTAGGCATTGCTGCCCCAGGCAACCACCGAACCGTCCGCCTTCAAGGCGAGGCTGTGGTCCGCGCCCGCCGCGAGGGCCGTGACATCCGACAACCCGGCCGGGACCTGGGTGGCGCCATTCGCGTTGTCACCCCAGGCAATCACGGTGCCGGCGGCGTTTAACGCGAGATTGTGAAGCGCTCCGCAGGCGATTGCGGTCGCCCTTGACAAATTCCCCGGCACGTTGGACAAGCCGGCGTCGGCGCTGCCCCACGCGACGACGCTGCCATCCACCCGGAGCGCCAGGCAATGGTTGCCGCCGGCGGCAATCGCTTTTACGTTCGCCAATCCCGACGGAACATTGATCTGGCCCTGATTGTTCAATCCCCAAGCGAGGACGGACCCGTCGCTCCGCAGCGCCAAACTGTGATAGTCACCTCCGGCAATCGCCTTGACGTTGTTGACGCCAACGGGCAGCCGCGTCTCGCCGAAAGTGTTGTCGCCCCAGGCCGCCACCAAAGCCGCCCGACTCCCGGCGGGAGCGCAAAGCAGGGCGAGGACGGTCGCTATAACGGAAATGCTTTTCCGAACGGCGGATGACTTTTGCATGGCTGTTTTATCCTGGTGTGGGTTCGCTGAACTATTGCCCGTCCGGGCTATTTACTCTGAATCGGCCGGGGCGGGAAACTGTGCGTCTCGTCGCACACCTTGTGCTTTTGATTGCACATCACGTAGGGCTGCGGATAATCGCCTCGCAGCCATGAATCTCCGGGTCATGCTTCTCTTCCTGGTCGCCACCCTGACGGGGCGCGCCCAGGAACTAACCGTGCCGCCGACCAATCAATGGCGGGCATTCACCAAAGCCGATGGCCTGCCGGAAAACGGGTGTGTCACCGTGACCATTGGCGCCGGGGGCAACGTCCTAGTCGGCTATGCGAGGTCGAATCTGATCACCGTGCTGGATGGCTACGAAATGAAGTCGGTGCCGGCGCCCGCCAACAGTCACGGGCGGGTGTATGAAAGTCCGGGGGGGCAGCTTTGGACCGTTGCCCCCGAAGGCTTGCAGGAATTTCGCGAGGGCGAATGGATCTTGTATCGCGTGCCGGAAATCGCGGCCCATGTCCAAGCCGGTCGCGCGAACAATGCGGAGCCGACCACAAAAATGTCGGCCGGCCTCGTGCCCATTCGATCCCTGTTGGCGAAGCGCTTGCTCGACGTTGTGCTTTTACCCGTGCGGCAGGGTCGCGTGCTGATCCTGCTTCCGGATTCGTTGTTGCAACTTAACGCGGAAGATCCGGACAACGTGCAAGTGGAACGGCTCCGGGGTGTCGAACAAACCACCCTCGGTGCGTTCACGGGCATGACGCCGGCGCGGGACGGGGGCCTCTGGATTTCCGGCGCGCGCGGCGTCGCAAAAATTGCCGGACCGCTGCGGCAGTTAAATTTGGAAACCCCGTGGGCCACCGCCGCTGGCGTGCCGGCGGAGATCCGGGAGAATCAACTCGCCGCGATTTCACCGGAGGAGCTTTCCGTGCGCCGGATCTTCGACGTGGCCATGGAACCGGGGGGCACGCTCTGGCTGGCCACATCGGATGGCTTGTTCCGACGCGCGCCGGCGGTGTGGCAAACGGAGGTGGCGCTCGGCGGGGAGCGGCCGCCGCCGGAGGCGAGCGAGCCACCCGCTCCCGCCATGGTGCTTCCGCCGGACATCGCGGGGCGGGGCGAATGGCCGACGCGTTTCAGGGCGCAAAACGGTGATATCTGGCTGGGCGGCAGGCGCGAAATCGCCTGGCGCCATCTGAATTCATGGCAGATTTTTGCTTCAACCAACCAGCTCGGCCCCGAAGAAGTGGTCGCTTTCGCCGAAGCGCCGGACGGACGATTCTGGTGCGCCACTCCCGGCAAAATCTGGGCGTTCGACGGGAAGAACTGGCTGGCGTTGCGCGGCGGGTTTGAGCACATCAACCGCCTGTGCGGCGCGCGCGACGGCACCTTGTGGGTCGCCACGGACGACGGCCTGCATCGCTTTACCCACGGCGCGTGGATTGCGAACGGCCCCGAGGATGGCTTGCCGTCCGCCATCGTGCAATCGGTGTCCGAAGACAAGCTCGGACACATTCGAGCGATCACGGCCGGGGGGGCGAGTGAGTTTCATCCCGAAGCGGATCCGGACCCGCCGAAGACGCTCGTCCGCTCCACTGCCGACCCGGAGCAAACTTTCCGCGAAGGGTCGCCCGTAAATTTATCCTTCAGCGGCCGCGACAAGTGGAAGCAAACGGTTGCCGGCCGGCTGAACTTTTCGTACCGGCTCGACGAGCGCGACTGGACCCCCTTCTATGAGCTCCGGGAGGTTTTCCTCACCGACCTGCCGGTGGGCAAGCATTACTTCCAAGTTCGGGCAATGGATCGCAACGGCAATCTCGACCCCAAGCCGGCGCAACTGCAATTCGTCGTGGTCTTGCCTTGGTACCGCGAAACGCGCCTGGTCCTGATCCTGGCGGTCGCCTTGGTCGTGGCCGTGGGCTTGGCGGGGGTGGCGTTCAATCGCCACCGCCTCTTGCGCCGGAGCTACGCCGTCGTCGAGGAACAAGTCGCCGCGCGGACGCAGGAACTCGAACTCGCGAACCGCGAGTTGCTCCACAGCCAGAAGATGAACGCGTTGGGCACCCTGGCTGCCGGCATCGCCCATGATTTCAACAATATCCTTTCGATCATCAAAGGCTCGGCCCAGATCATCGAAGACAACGTGAACAATCCGGAAAAAATCCGCACCCGGGCCGACCGCATCAAGACGGTCGTGGAACAGGGCGCGGGCATCGTCCAGGCGATGCTGGGCTTCAGCCGCAGTTCCGACGACCAACCCGCGCCGTGCGATCTCAACGTCGTGGTAGCGGACACCCTGAAACTGCTCGGCGACCGTTTTCGGCACGAAGTGGAGGTCCGCTGCGCGCACGTCGTCCCGCTCCCGGAAATTCCCGCCGCCAAGGATTTGATTCAGCAAATCCTCCTGAACCTTATTTTCAACGCCGCCGAATCCATGACCCAGCCGAAGCAGGTGTTCCTCACCGTGCAGCCCATCGATCGGTTGCCGGCCGACATCGTGCTGCTGCCGGCCCGGGCCGCGTCGTATATTTCCATTGCCGTGCGCGATTGCGGCAGCGGCATCACCCCCGAAAATCGGCCGCGCATCTTCGAGCCCTTCTTTACGACCAAAGCGCTGTCCACGCGCCGCGGCACGGGGCTCGGCCTCTCGATGGTTTATGAACTCGCCAGGAAAATGAAAGCCGGCCTGGCCGTGGACTCGGTCGTGGGTCAAGGCAGCACGTTTACACTGATCGTGCCGGTGCACGATTTGCCGCCGCGGTAATTCTTGGACGCCATGCTCACAACCCCATGCCGTTCCAAGCCGGAGCCAGCACCGGTTGGCAACGCATTGGAAGCCGGTTCCAGCGGCAGCGTCAAAACCGGAAACGGGGAAGGGAGAACTTTATGAATCCGAGCCAGCCCACAATTCTGATCGTTGAGGACGACGATTTTCAATTCGAGATCTATGAGGAAGCATTGGCCAGTTACCAATTGGTTCGCTCCCGCAGCGGCAGCGCGGCGCTGACCCTAATCTCCCACCACCCACCGGACCTGCTCATCCTCGATCATATCCTCGACGCAGGCGAACGCGGCCTGGAATTTCTGCCCGGGTTCAAGGAACTGCTGCCATTCGTGCCGATCATCATCGTGTCGGGCGCACTGGAGGTACACCAGCAGTTGAAGGCGCTCCAGGGGCCGCGCCGCGCACATTACTGCCTGCCGAAACCGGTGGATGTCCATGAACTCCGTCGCACCGTGGACATCGCGCTCAAGGAATGCGGGGAAGCGGAAACAGTGCGGCAGTTTGAAGCTCTCGAACGCACCCACCGGGTGGACGCGCAGGAACTATTCAGTCGCTCGACGGATCGCCTCAGCCGCCAGCATCGGATTGTGGAGCTGGTGGGCGCCACGAAGGTGCGGCCCAACATCTCCGGTTTGGCGCGGGAGTTTGGCGTGGCCCGCCGCACCATCATCCGCGATCTGCAGGAGTTGATTCGCCGTGGCCAACTCCGTCCCGACGTTTATCCCGAATGGGAAAATCCGTCCGGCGAGGACTAAAGGCTCGGCCCCCAAAACGATCGTGACTACGGAGGGTGCGACTGAAAGTGGCGGTCAGTGTGGTAGCACGGCTCGCGCTGCGAGCCGTCGGGCCGCGTCCAGCGGCAAGTCCGAGTCACCGCACGTTCCGCCCGCTCGGCGCGGGCGGAGTGTTCGCAGCGCGAACACTCCTACCACCCGGGTTGACCGCCACTTCTGGTCGCACCCGGCGACGGATGCGCGATGGACAATTGCGCCGCAGTGCTTATGCTCCGCGCCGATTTATGGCGAACATGAAATCCGCAAACCTTGAAACGCCCGCCGCGCTTGGCTATGCGATGCCCGCCGAGTGGGAGCCACACGCAGCCACCTGGCTCGGCTGGCCGCACAACGAATCCGACTGGCCGGCCAAAATTGACACCATCCGTTGGGTTTATGGGGAGATGGTGCGGAAGCTCGCCGCGGGCGAGCGGGTAATCCTTCTCGTTCGCAGCCGGGCCGAAGCGCAGTTGGCCCGCAGTTATCTCCAGCGGTCGAAGTGTGATTTGAAGCAAGTTGAGTTCGTAATCCACCCGACGAATCGCGGCTGGACCCGCGACACCGGGCCAATCTTTGTGCGGAAAAGTCCAACGCTTAAAGCCCGAAGGCAAAAGTCAGAGACCGCGATCGTTCATTTTCATTTCAATGCGTGGGCCAAGTACCAGAACTGGCAGCGCGACACGCGCGTTCCGGAAACGGCCGCGCGGTTGCTCAAGCAGCGGCTGTTCAATGCGCAGGTGAACGGCCGGAACCTTGTCCTGGAAGGCGGCGGCATCGAGGTCAATGGGCGCGGCGCGTTGCTCACCACGGAGGAATGCTATCTGCACCCAAAGATCCAGGTTCGCAACCCGGGCCTGACGAAGGCGCAATACGACGAGGTCTTCAAACAATACCTCGGCGTGACGAATGTACTCTGGCTCGTGGCGGGACCCGTGGGCGATGACACGCATGGGCACATTGACGACATCTGCCGGTTTGTGAACCCCAAGACGCTGGTGCTGATCCAGGAATCGAATCGACGGGATATCAATTACCCGCCGCTGGCCGAAAACTGGGACCGCATCCAGGATCTCCGGCTCGAGGATGGTTCGAAGCCGGAAGTGGTGGCGCTGCCCATGCCGGCGCCGCTGTACCACGGTAAATGGCGATTGCCGGCGAGCTACGCGAATTTTTACATCGGCAACGCCGGCGTCATCGTCCCGACCTTCAACGATCCGAATGATCGCGTTGCCTTGGGCATTCTCGGGGAATTGTTCAAGGACCGGCCCGTGGTCGGCATTCACGCGGTGGATCTCGTACTGGGCTTCGGGTCCCTGCATTGTCTGACGCAGCAACAGCCGGCGTGACCCAATCGCGTCGGGCGGCGCACCCGACGCAATAACGGCAATTTGCCACCCGGACCGGAAGCTCGGACTCGCCCGCGACTCACGAATTCCTGAGGCGGTACCCGTTGGTGATGCGATTTTTGGCCAACGCGCTGCCCGCCGCCACGTCGCCCTTCAATTCAAGCCACATTTAACAAATTGCCGGGTTGCAGCCCGGCAAAGTAAATGTCATCGTGAGTTAGATTCATTAACGTGGGTCGCCACAATCATGAGCGAATTGAAGTTTGCCTGTCCCGTCTGCGGTCAGCACATTACGTGCGACTCCGGCAGCAGCGGTTCGCCAATGGCGTGTCCCACGTGCTTCCGCCAACTCGTCGTGCCCCAAGCCAACGCCCTCGGCGCTTCCAGCCTGGTGCTTACAGCGTCGGAAGTCGCACCGCGGAACATTTCAACGTCCGGCCATGGCAGTGCGGCGGTCGGTCGGGCACGCCCGGGAACTGGTTTTCCCTGGGCCGCAGTGGCGCTGGGATTGTTGGTTTGCACGGCGGCCGCAGCGGGGTTTGTATTTCGGGGCGAGATTTTATCCGCGTACCATAAAGGAGTGCGGGGTGAAACCAATGCTCCGGCCTCCCGTCCCAAACCGTTGGCCGCGGTGCCAGCACCGCTGGAGCGCGGCACGAACTGGACGCTCAATCTGGCGGACGCCGACATTCCGGAGGCGCCGGTTGCCGGGCGCATCAACGGACAGGGCTTCGCGGTGCAACGGGCGACGATTCGCGGCGGCATGCTGATTTTATGGCGCGGGCCGGAGTGGCCGCCGGAGGCGGGCATGGCGGTGAATTTCTTCGCCAAAGCGGCGGAAGACCTCGCGGGCAAAACCATCGTCATCGAAGCCACGCGCACCAATGCGCCCCGCCTGATGGTGCGATGGAAGGAAGCGCAGGGGCAACCCATTACGGAGGACTTCCACGAAGGCTACGCCTTGCATGTGGAATTCGGCCCCATCACCGGAACGCAATTACCGGGCAAAATCTATCTCGCCGCACCGGATGAAGAGAAAAGTTACCTGGCCGGGACGTTCGACGCCGAAATTCACAAGCCTTCGCCGGACACGCACCATCCGTGAAGCGGAAGATTCTCCGCTGTTTCCGATGGCGCCAAGGGGGCAGCTGAATCCTGCTCACTGAAGTTAGGTTCACCGCTCGCCCTCCCAGCCCTCTCCCCCGGGGAGAGGGAGAATTGTTTGCCGCGTTTTGGCGATGCGGCGACGGCGGAGTGTCGAACGGCTTGCCCGAAGAATGAGGGAGCAGCGGCGATGGCACCGAAAACGAACGAACTTTCAAGACGCGCGAATCGCTGTTCCCTCTCCCCGGGGGAGAGGGCCAGGGTGAGGGCGAGCGTAAAGCTAACTTCTCTTTTTTCCCCGACATCCGGCGGTTTCATAGGCCTGGTGTAATCCGGCAACGGGTGTGGCGCGCGGGCCTGCAACTCGTGGAAGATAGTATCTCGGATGGCTTGTTTGTCCTGGCGCAATCGCGAGTTCCAGAAACGAAGTTCCTTGATGCCCATTAAAGCAAGG
>JANXWY010000305.1 GCA_025350905.1 Verrucomicrobiota bacterium | reverse complement strand
CCTCCTGAAGCCAGCAAAAGTCCGTCATGAGAAAAGCAAAGGGCATTAATTGCATTCGTATGCTCATGGAAAGGGGAAGATGACAGCCGCCCGGTGCCAAAATCCCAGATGGACACCTGGCCGTTCCGCATTCCGAGCGCGAGCCACTTGCCGTCCAGGGAGAAAGCCACACTATTCACGCCCTTCGCCGGGGCGTCCGGGAGCAGGTTTATCGGCGTGCCGTTCCGCAAATCCCAAAAGAGAAGCTCCTCGGTCGCGGTTGCGAGGATGGCCTTCAACGGATGAAATGCGATCGTGGCACAGCCTGCCAAGGTAGAGGTAGGAAAATTGAAGACCTCCTTTCGTGATGAGCGGTCGCAAATTCGCACAGAATTGTCATCTCCAGCCGTCGCGATAAGTTTGCCATCCGGTGAAAATCTCACTACACGGCAGGGCTCCGAGTGTTTGCCAACGGTTTCGATCCGACTGCGGCTCGCCACATCCCACAACACAGCCGTGTGAGCGTTATAGTCAGTGACGGCGAGGAGCTTTCCGTCAGGCGAAAAGGACGCTTCGTCCGTCCAATCCGGATGGTGCAGCACATTGGTAGATTCCTGCGCGGACACATCCCACATTTTCACGGTTCCGTCGTCGCTGCCGGTGAACAGTTGGTTTCCATTCCTGGAAAATAGAACCGAGCTTACGGTACCACGATGGCCATGCAAAAAAGTGGGGGAAATTTCCAACCTGGCAAGGTTCCAGAGCCGGACCGTGCAATCTGATCCCACACTAGCCAGCCGCAGGCCATCGGGACTGAAGGCCAAATCGCTGATGACCCCCTGGTGACCAGTAAGGTCAGCGAACAGGGCGCAGTCGGGGAAGCTCCACACACGGATGTGACTGTCACCACCGCCGGAGACAAGTTTGCTTCCAGTGCGGTCGAAGGAGAGGCAGCTAACGCTCGCGGTATGCCCCGTAAGTACATTCACTGGTCTGAGGCTCGGGACTTCGAGAATATGAATTTTAGTCCCAAGAGTACCGCAGGCCAAATACGTGCCATCCGGGCTGAAAGCGAGACTGTTAATATTCTCATTCTCACCGAGGTTCAATCCCGGACCAAGTTGCTTGCCAGTCTTCACCTCAAAGACTCGAACCGTACACGCGTCGATGGTTTGGACCGGATCGTTAGTACCCGAGGCGGCGAGCAGAACGCCGTCCCACGAGAGCGCAAACGCGCCGTCGAAATAGCGGAAAGGGCTGCCGCCCAATCCGGGGTCCAATCCACCGCCCAACTGCGCCTCCCCAGTGAATGAGAATGCTTTGACTCTATCCGTGCGGTACGCGACCAAGCCCGGCTGGTCCATTGCAACGGACAGCCCGCTAATGGCGTTCGTTCCGACAATCACGGTCTGCACCTCGCGATGCTTCTGCCCGTCCAGCCATTTGAGTGAGTCGCCGCTGGCGGCAATCACCGTCTGACCGTCGGCGGCCAGCGCCAACCCACGACGATCACCGGCGAAATGGACGTTCGTGAAGGTGAAGCGACTTTCATCCTGGCAAAGCGTCCACAGGTAACGCCACTCAAAGCCGCGCAGGTCGTCCTGGCCGCGTTGAGGGAGATGTGCGCGGAGCCATTGCTGGGCGGATTGCAAATTGCCTTCCTTCCAGGCTTGATGCGCCAGATTCATGTCTGCGGTGTACAGGTTCCTGGCGACGCGCTGCCGCTGTTCGGCCTCCGCTTGTGCGCTCTGGGCAGCGTGCCTCCACTGCCAAAGCGTACCGGTGAAACCGAGCGTAAAGACCAGGACCAAGGCGGCCCCGAGACTCGCCATAGCTGGCTTGCGCCGGCACCAGCGCCAGGCTTGCTCGACACGGGTGACGGGCCGTGCCTTGATTGGTTCGTCGCGCAGAAAGCGATTGAGTTCATCCGCGAGTTCCTGCGCGCTTTGATAACGACGGGGCGGCTCTTTCTCGAGACACTTGAGGCAGATCGTCTCGAGGTCGTGCGGTACGCGTGGGGTAAGCAAGTGCGGCGCGAGCGGGTCGTTGTCCGCCAATTGACGCAACACGTCCGTCAGGGTCTCGCCCTGAAACGGCGGACGCCCCGTCAGTAGATGATAGAGGATTGCGCCGAGCGAATAAACGTCGCTGCACTTGCCTACGCTGCCGCGCCTGGCCGTCGCCTGCTCCGGTGACATGTAGTTCGGCGAGCCGAGCAACTGGCCGCTGAGGGTCAGTTCCGTCTCGGCTTCGAGGCGCTTGGCGAGGCCAAAATCCGTCACGCGCGGCTGATCAGTCCCGGAATCAATAAGCACATTCGAGGGCTTGAGATCACGATGCAGCACATTCCGCTCGTGGGCAAAGTGGATCGCCCCGGCAATGGCCTTGAGATATGTGGCCGCCGGCCGGGCCGGCAGTGGGCCTTTGGCGGCGAGTTGCGCGAGGGTCAGACCCTCGACGTAATCCATCGCGAAGAAATGCTGGCCTTCGGCTAAACCGACTTCGTGAATCGCGACGATGTTTGGATGCTGCAGACTGGCAGCAGCGGCGGCTTCGGTGCGGAAGCGTTGGATGAAGTCCTTTCCCGCCAACGGCCCGGCCAGCAGCATTTTCACCGCGACGATCCGGTCCAGGCTCACCTGCCGCGCTCGATAGACGATGCCCATCCCGCCCCGCGCGATCTCCTCCAGCAGTTCGTAGTCGCCGAAGCGAGTCACTCCTTCTGTATTGATGAAGTGCTTGGAGGCAGCTCCCAAAGCGGGGAATCGCGTCGCGTCGGCCGGATCGTCGAGGACTTCCGGCATTGCTTTGAGGCCCGGCCTGAGCAGGCAGTTACCGCATACTCCTTCCAAAGCGTAAGCGCTCAACCCGGCCCCGCATTGGGCACAATGACGAAGGTTGTCCATCAGCATGTTTTCATTTCGTCGACCGCTTCTGATCATTACTACAGCACTTGAAGGGTAGGGTTACAGCACCGCGACCGCGCGACGATGCGTTCATGCGGTCAACACCGCAATCAAGTGCTGCAATTCCTCGTTCACTTCACCGGGCGTCGCCACGGTTTTGGCGACTTCAGCGCGCAGCAGTTCGCGGTAGCGGCCGCGCAGACGATGCACCGCAACCTTGACCGCCCCTTCGGTCATTCCCAATTGCGGGGCCACTTCGGCGTACGAGAGCGTGGTTGGCTCACCCCAGATGAATCTTTTCAGGGTCTCAAAAACTGGCAGGCGGCCGGAGGCCGCATAGTTCTCGCGCAAACCGGCGAGCACGGCTTCGATCAACGTGACCGCCCAGCGTTTTTCGTAAACCTGGTCCAGGGTCAGTGCCTGAATTGGTTCGGCGGCGTAACGGCTTTCCGCTATCTCAGCGTCCAGGGGAATGACGCACTGCCCGCCGCCTCGCTTCTGCGTCCGCGCCTTCTCCCACTCGTTCACCAGAAAATGTTTGAGCGACTTCAAAAGGAAGGCGCGGAATCTGCCGCGCTCCGGATCCGCCAAGCGCAGGTATTTCCTTTCAAGCAGGCGCGCGAAAAATTCCTGGGTCAAGTCCTGGGCATCATGGGGACTCTGCCCTTGCCGGCGGACGTAAACGTAGAGCGGATACCAATACGAACGACAGAGCGTCTCGAGCGCTTCGTTCCCGCCCGGCACCGAACTGTGCCCCGCCGCCAGCACCACGCTCCAATGCGTGGTCGCAAAAACAGCCGGGTCCGTTGGCGGACGGCTGTCCGGAGATTGGTCCGGTTCTGGTGGCATCGAACCACAGTAACCAAAAGGTCAGGCGAAGAGAAGTCTTTCGGTCTTTGCTGTTTTTGGTGGAACCCAAGCGGCTGATTCCCCTGACAATCATTCCCTTGCCGCTTGGGCCGGATGAAGGCAGAGGAATGTTTGTCAGGGGAATAAAAGCTAAGGTCCTGAAAGGGGTTTCAATTCTGGTGGCACAGAATTGCTTTAACGCCTAGGTCGACCCAAATAAAGTCTTTCCACCTTCGCATTCATTGTCGGGCAAATCCTGATAAGCGGGGATCCCTCGGATTTGCAACCTTCGCCCTGCAGCATCTCATTTCTATCGGCGCCGGCAGTTGGTTCGCCGTCGAGAATCGGGATCAGGATTGGTACCGTGGCGGGGTTATTTACCGCTCAAGGCTTCACCAGATGCCAACCTTCCGACTGGCGAAGTCGCCGGAAACGGAGCATGCCGCAAACGACGTGACAGGGGAGCGCGTGGTGTGACACACCCAACAACTCACTTTAGGTGGTATCGAAACTCCAGCGATGCCACACGAGCCCGCGCCGGGGCATCCGCCAGAAAACCGGAAAGCCTTTGGATCAGCTCCCCGCGCCGCTACATTCGGACGGGCTGTGACGGAAGCTTCGCTCAAATTCGGCGGGGACAACTCTAGTTTTAGCCCGTCGGGAAACATCGCCCAAAGGCCAGCAGCCATTTGGGATTTCCCTGCAGCCGGATGCGCCGCGTGAGCAACGCCCACCACAGGCTCTTTTCCTTGGCCAGGAAACCCAGCCAGGTTTCAGCGTCGGCCGTCACCCGGATATTCGGCGACCCGTTTAAACCCGATCCGACGGTGAGTTTGCCGCACCGGATGTTTACGGTGGCCTCAACATGTTCACGGCCGGTAAATCGGAAATGATAAGTCGCCTCCAATTTTTCGGCCGCACCTTTCTGGAAAGTCAGCGGCAGACCGGCCAGCAAAGCGGCGATGCTGCGCGGACGAAGTGAACTTCGCACCCGCCGCAGCGTCTTGTGGGGATAGCGTTTCTGCACATGCGCTTCTGCGTCCGAGCCGGGGACGACATAGACCGGCTCGCGCTTGGCCTGCAAGGGCTTCATGATGTCAGCTGCGAAATCTTTCTTCGAGGCCAGGTAGGGCCCGATCACGTCCTCCCCGGCCGGACAAACCGCGATGCAATACGCCGCCTTGTAGTTCGGTCCGAAGCCCAGACTCTGCCATATCGAAACACTCTCCGAGTCCTTCACGCGCCGCCGGTAATCCACCCCGTTGCGACTGTCCGCAATGGTCTCCACCCAGTCCCCAAATCCGCCCATGAACTCGCGGTAGTTGTGGGTGTAACACGCGGAGAAATCAAACGCCCCGTCGGCGGCGATCGCGCCCACCGGACACGCGGCGACGCACAGCTTGCACTCCAGGCATGGATTCAAATCCAGCGCCTGGGCATACTCGCTGATCTCCGCCGCCACCAGCACCGTCCCGAGCAGAATGAAATTGCCGAAGCGCGGATGAATCACATTGCGATGAATCCCCATGTGTCCTAACCCGGCCGCCACGGCGACCGGCTTGTGCGCCACGACCCACATTCTTTCCTCGCCCCAACGGTCGGCTTCCATCGGAAAGGCCATGGGCGGATTGAGCGCGCGGACGCCGGCCCGTTCGAGCGCGGCCGTGATGCGCCGGGCGACGCCGGTGACTTCGTCGCCGGTGTGATGAAATTCCGTGTTGGCGACCGACCGGGCGGGACTACGGACGTTGTCGCGGTTCATCCGCAGCACGAAGCTGATGAGGCTGCGGGTGGGCGGAAAAGCGCGCTCCAGGTGGGCGCGTTCGCCGGCCAGCGCCGGCCGCGACAGTTCGACAAAGCCGACATCCGCCGCCCCTGCGGCCAAGCACAGCTGCCGCAGCCAAGCCGCGTCGAGGGCGGGTAGGCCCCGGGTCGGGGCGGAGGGAGTCAAGGATTTAGTGTGCATATACACATGAAGGGCCAACGGTGATCAGTTTGAGGGTTGGTGGATTTCACTGGGCCAGGGTGAGGGCGGCGCGTTCGAGGTCCGCCAGAATGGCGGACCAACGTTGCGGGCCGAGGGTTTTCACCACGTTGCGTTGGGCGGCCCGCCAGGCGGGCATTGACTTTGCAAGCGTCTTCCTGCCGCGGACCGTCAGGCCGACCGTCACCCGCCCGCCGCGACCCGTGCCGCTTATGGCCACCAGGCCGGCCCGTTCCAACGGGCGCAAGTTGCGCACCAGGGTTGTGCGCTCCATCCCCAGCCAGTCGCTGAGTTCCGCCATGCCCAGGCCGGACTTGGCCGCCAGCGCGGCCAGGATCGGGGTCTGCGTTGTCCGGAGGCCGTGCCGGCGCAGTTCGGCGTCGAAGAACTGCGTCACCGCGCGCGTGACCCAGCGCAGGTTGAAACAAACGCAATTTTCCATCGCCGATAAATCCAGGGGCTTCGCCATTCCATTGTGCATATACACAACAAGGTCGGAGTTGTCAAGGAAGCTTTCCCTTCCTCCCGGACCCGGCCCGACCGCCCCCCGGCAAACGCCCCCTACCCGCCCGCTGGGATTGTGAACGCACCGATTGAGCCTGAGCCATCAGACTAGGCATTGCGCTTCGCAGGCCTGGAGCCGCTTGAATAGGAACATTTGTTCCGATTTGATTTCCGCAAGTTGCAGGGCTTTTTGGAAATGAGTCGCGGCAGTGCGGGCATGACTCAAGCGCAACTCGAGTTCGCCCAGGACGGCGTAAAGCAGGTAATACGTATCGAGGGACGCCAGATTGGGAATCGCCCCGACCGCTGCAATCCCGGCTTGGGGGCCGTGTACTTCCGCGAGCGCCACGGCGCGGTTCAGTGCGACGATGGGTGAAGCATCGAATTCAATCAAGCGATCATACAGTTCCAGGATTTGTCGCCAGTCCGTCGCAGCGTAATCCTTCGCCGCACAATGACAGGCCGCCATGCCGGCCTGAAGATGATACGCGCTGATTTCAGTTCCGGCCGCCGATTGCGTAATGTGAAACAGGCCGCGCGCGATCATGGCTTGATCCCAGCGCGTTCGGTCCTGCTCCTGAAGGCGCAGCAGATTGCCCGCGCCATCCACGCGCGACGGAATGCGGGCGGTGTTCAAGAGCATGAGGGCGAGTAACGCGTGCGTGCGGGGCTGATTACCGGCGGGATGTTCCGCCAGCAAGTTCGTCAGGCGAATGGCCTCGTGGCAAATTTCTTCCCGCACCAGCTTTTCCCCACGCGAAGCCTTGTAGCCCTCGTTGAACAGCAGGTAGAGCGTTTGCAAAACGCCGTCCAACCGCCGCGTCAGTTCTTCGCCCGCGGGCAGCTCGAACTGAATTCGCGCGTCCCGGATTTTGTGTTTCGCGCGCGTCAACCGTTTGGCAATGGCGGCTTCAGTCGTCAGGAACGCCTTTGCGATTTCGGCGGGGCTAAAACCGCAAAGCGTCTTCAGAGCGAGCGCAACCTGCGCCTCGCTCGGAATCAGTGGATGGCAGCAGACGAATATCAACCGCAAGCGATCGTCGGCAATTTCCTGGTCAATCAACGCCGCCGCGTCCGGCGTCAGACTTTCCCGATCCAGCAAACGCACAAGCTCGGCTTCCTTGTCCCGGAAAACTTTTTGACGGCGGACGGCATCCACAGCGAGGTTGCGCGAACTCCGCATGATCCACGCCGCGGGATTTTTCGGGACGCCGTGAAATGGCCAGGTTTGCAACGCGCGCACCAAGGCTTCCTGCACCACGTCCTCCGCCAGGCTGAGATGTTCGATCCCGAAAATTCCAGTCAAAATAGCGACTATTTTTCCTGATTCATGCCGGAACAGGTGTTCCACCACCTGGGTCGCTGCCCGGGTTTCCTCGCCGTTGGTTGCAGGGTGATTCACGGGCCTTCAACTTTGGAACCATCGCACAATCGAATTTAGGAGGTGGCCATAACATGTAAAGGAATTCATTGCCTCCAACTGAGCCCTGGAGTCGGTTGACTTCGGGAGGAGGCGACGAAAGAATACCCGACCGAAATCAGGTCCCGTTAGCTTAAGCGCCACGGCCGTTATTTTTCCTGTAACAATTTCCGGGATTTGCTTAGGAGCATGGTATATGAATGAATTTGAAGCCGACCAGCCGATGGAAAAGAAATGCCCGCAGTGCGGGGCCCCGCTGCCCTCCGGGGTGTTGGCCGGCCTCTGTCCCGCCTGCCTGTTCAAACAGGGCGCCACCGCGGATACCGCTCAGCCGCCAGAGGCGGCGCCCTTTCAGCCGCCAAGCGTCGAGGAAGTGGCGCGCTTGTTTCCGCAACTCGAAATCCTGGCGTTTATTGGCAAAGGCGGGATGGGGGCGGTCTATCAGGCCCGCCAGCCCGGGCTGGACCGCTTCGTCGCGCTAAAGATTCTTCCGCCGCAGACCGCGAGTGGCCCAGGCTTTGTTGAGCGCTTCAACCGCGAAGCCCGCGCACTGGCCAAGCTGGCCCATCCCAACATTGTCGCCGTCCACGAATTCGGCCAGGTCAATGGACTGCCGTTTTTCCTCATGGAATTCGTGGATGGCTTGAACCTGCGCCAGTTGGAGCGGGCCGGCAAACTTTCGCCGCGCGAAGCGCTGCAAATCGTTCCGCAGATTTGCGAGGCGCTCCAGTTCGCGCATGACGAAGGCATCGTGCACCGGGATATCAAACCGGAAAATATCCTGTTGGACAAAAAGGGCCGGGTGAAAATCGCCGACTTTGGCATCGCGAAAATCCTGGGCCGGGAAGCGGAACCTTCCCTGACCGAAACCCAGGGCGCCATCGGCACGCCGCATTACATGGCGCCGGAACAGGTGGAAAATCCGACAACCGTGGATCATCGCGCGGACATTTTTTCACTGGGGGTGGTGTTCTATGAAATGCTGACGGGCGAGTTGCCGCTGGGCCGGTTTGCCCCGCCGTCGTCCGGCAAGGTGGAGGTGGACGTGCGCTTGGACGACGTGGTGCTCCGGGCCCTCGAAAAAGACCCGGAACGCCGCTACCAGCATGTCAGCCAGGTGAAGACGGCGGTGGACACGATTGCCGGCAGCGCCGCCCCGCCCCCGCCGCCGCCGGCGGTGGACGCCACAGCGCTGGCCCAGGAAATCCTGGCGCGGGATTACCCACTGGATATCGGCCATTGCCTGCGTCGTGGCTGGGCGCTGGTGCGAGGTAATTTCTGGCCCATTGTCGGCATCAGCGCACTGATTTGGGTGCTGTTGGCCCTCGCCCAATCGGCCGGGGTCGTGATCACTTCCAACCACGATCGAACCAACGGAGGCGGGTCCATCCTCGGGTTACTCGTGAGTGGCCCCCTCATGGGTGGGCTGTATTTTTATTTCCTCCAAAGGATGCGGGGCCAGCCGGTGACGGTCGAGACCGCCTTCGCCGGATTCAGCAATCGCTTTCTACATCTCTTTCTCGGCAGTTTCGTGAGCTTGCTCCTGACCGTGCTGGGATTTTTCTGCCTGATTCTGCCGGGCATTTACCTTTGGATCGCGTGGACCTTTACCCTGCCGCTGATCATGGACAAGCGCCTCGACTTCTGGTCGGCAATGGAACTGAGCCGCAAAATGGTTAACCGACATTGGTGGAAGTTTTTCGGATTCGTTCTCATCTTGGGCCTGCTGCACGTGGCCGGATTCCTGGTCTTTTGCCTGGGATTCTTTATTGCTGCGCCCATTGCGATGGCGTCACTGATGTACGCCTACGAAGATATCTTTGGCGCGTCGGGGCACGTGACCGCTCCGCCAGCGGCCGGAGTTGGGCCTTCCGGAACCGCGGTTCTGCCGGGGAGCCTGGGAACAACCCCTCGCGGTGGCGGTGGTTGGTCGCCGGTGAAGCTCGGCCTTGGAGCGGTAGGATTGGGGATCGGGCTGATGGTGGCGGTTTCACTATTCGTTCGGGCCCGGCACGAACGGCAAATGGCTTGGCGGGCGCAGGCAGATGCGGTGGAGAAGGGCCGGGCGACTGAACTCGGGGAGGATGCCGGCGCGGCGCCTCATTTGGTTTTCGGCCCGGTGATCGAACGCGAGCTTCAGCCACGCCTGGCGGGAACCAATCAATTTCTCGACCTGGATACGGAACAATTGCTGACGCCATCGCCCGCGATCAGCGACGTGCTCCTTGCCAGTAAGCTGAGTGACGATGACAATCGTCTCTGGCAGGCACTGGATATTCCCGGCGACTCCCGGCGTTTCCAATACATCAGTTGGTTGCGGGAAAGCGGGGCGGATCTGATGTTTGCCGGCGATGGGAAAATCATTGGCTTCGACGGGGTCTTCCCCATCGCCCACGGGAGCACCGCGACGAATTGGGATGATTGGGACGGCCTGACACCGGAGCAGGTTTACGCCGCCGTGGAGGTTGTCGAATGGCGCCGGCGCGCCACGGAAGCCCAACTGCGCGGATTGCCCCCACCGCCGCCGCCCGAACCGGGAGGCAATTACAATTCGGCGGCCCAGCTTGACTCCCGCGAGCCCGGCGGTCCGATCGTCAATCTCCTCGCGCGGGATCAATCCGTGACTTGGTTTTTCAAAACGCGCGAGGGCGGTGCCGGAGTACTACAGCTCGGCGACTTTTCCGACCAGCCAGGGATCGCGAAAATCCGTTACAAACTGGTGAAAACATCCAATGCCGCCGAGACCGTGGTCCTCGAAGGGGGACGCAGGGTTTCCCGGCAATCCCTCAGCGAGCGACTGGAAGCAGCGTCCATGATGAACAACATGCTGGCTAAGGACAAAGCCTTGGCCGCGGTGGCCACCGATTCAGCCAAGGCCGGTGAGATCGAGACCGCCCAAGCGGCCCTCCGACAGATCGCCGACTTCTTGAAACGAAACAAGGCGGCTTTGGAAACGGTCCGCCAGTTGACCAAACGCGGACTCCGAAAACCGGCCCTGGAAATCGCCCGGGAAATTGACGAAACCGCCACGCGTGACCAGGCTTTATCAGAGCTGGCTCAATAAGGAGTGATGCGCAACGAACGTCGTGCAATCCGGAATCAGATCCCGCTTTGATTTTTCCTTGTCTAAACTGATTCCGGTCCTGTAAATCGAACTCCATGACCAACGCGACGGGCGACGTCTTCGCCACAACTCACTGGACGGTGGTCCTCGCCGCCGGGCGCGGCAACTCGCGTCAGGCGGACGTTGCCTTGGAGGAATTATGTCGCACCTATTGGTATCCGCTCTATGCCTACGTGCGCCGGCAGGGCCACTCGCGCCCGGATGCCGAGGACCTCACCCAGGCTTTTTTCACCCGCCTACTCGAAAAGAGTTACCTCGAAGGCATCCGCAACGATAAAGGCAAATTCCGCGCTTTTTTGCTGGTCGCCCTGAAACGATTTCTCGCGAATGAATGGGATCGCGCCAATCGCCAGAAACGCGGGGGCGGGATTCAACCGCTCTCCCTCGACTGGCAGGAAGCGGATCAGCGCTACCAAATCGACCCCGCCGACAATTTGAGTCCGGACAAACTTTATGACCGGGTTTGGGCGCTCGCGGTGCTCGAACGGGTCATCACCCGCCTGCGGGACGAAAGCGGCGCCGAAGGTAATGCCAAACTGTTTGAAAAGTTGAAGCCATTTTTGATGCTGGGCAAGAGTGAACTCCCCTATGCCCAGGCCGCCGCGGCGCTGGAGCTGACCGAGGGCGCGGTGCGGGTGGCGGTCCATCGGCTCCGGCGGCGTTATCGGGAATTATTGCGGGACGAGATTTCCCAAACCCTCTCCGATCCGGCGCAAGCCGACGAAGAAATGCAGGCGTTGTTCAGTGCGCTCGCCGCAGGTTGAACGGCGTCCACCGGTCATTGAGCATAAATCAAGGGCTCCAATCATTTCCGATTCGCGAGCTGTTACGGCGCATGTGGTGATGCCGTCGTTGTCTCAGGAGGCTGGCTCACGCGCTCATGCCTTGATGGTGACAGATTTCGCGATTCCTTCCAAATGTTCGAGACCGCGCACGCGCTCCGCGTTTTGTTCGCCGACTGGCCGCACTTCGACGGCACAACCGTCGTATGCCAGCCCGGGACATTGTTGCGCAATCTGAATCGCCTCGGCTTCATTCGCCACGCGGAGATGAAAATAGCCGGCAATGGTTTCTTTCGACTCGGCAAACGGTCCGTCGGCAACCGTCCGCCCCTGTTTGCCAGAAACAAGTTTGCCTGCATCCAGCAACGGCAGGCCGCCCAGACATTTGCCCTCCGCCGCGAGCCGTTGAAACCACGCATACCAGTCGGTGACGACTCTCTTGAGCTCTTCGGGTGGTAGATTCTTTTCCCAGTCGTTGCCACGAAACAGCAGCAAGTAATCGGATTTTTCCGTGGTCGCGCTCATGGCTGTCATTTCGCCGCGGTTTCCGCAATGGTTTTCAAGCTAGCCAATCCCTTCTCAAAATCTCTGCCGACCATCGTGTCGCAATCCACGAACAGGCCGAACGCCTTGGACATGAAATTGTTTTTCCCAAACATTTTCCAGGTGATCAAAGTTCCGTTGCCTTCCGGTTGGAAGGTGAACTCAGTAGTGTTGGTGGCTTCGAAGGGACGCAGGAATTCCAGGTTGATGCGGATCAGGCTGGCCGGCTGGCTTTCCGTTATGGCCATCCGTCCCGCGCCGACCTTCTTGTTGCCGTCCCAGGCAAAGCCGGCACCCTGGCCGGCAGGCGCGCCATCGAAAGTGTTCTGGCAGGCGGGATCCAGCTTGGCCCACGGTGACCAGTGGTCCCACTTGTGAAAATCGTTCACCTGCTCAAACACCACCGCCGGCGGAGCGGCAATGGTGGTTGAACGTACGACAGTGAATTCGTCCGGGCGCCCGGCGAGGAGGACAAAAAACAGCAGGCCGATGATGGCGAGGGCGAGCAGAATGGGGAGCATGATTTTCCTTGGGTTTAATTTTAGCTCAATAGGCGGGCGAAGTTTTTCCGACCGACCCAAAGCAGATACAGCGAAAACACGACCGTGATGAGCAGCATTGGATTCAACAAATCCCTGAAGCCGCCGCCGAGAAAGACATGGTACGCGAGGATGTTTACGATGACTGGACCGAGCAACAACAGCCCGAAATTGCGCAGGCGGGGAATCATCACAAAAATACCTCCGACCAGTTCGAATATTTTCACAAACTTCAAATAACCAGTCGGGCCGAACGCGCCGAAAAACATGGCCGCCGGCGAGCCGGCTGGCGGCGGCGGGCCTTCGACGAGATTAAACAATACAACTACGGCCGACATAACGAACAACAAGCCCAGCAGGATGCCGGCAAGGAGGGGTGGGTATTTTTTCATGTTGGAGTTGAAGGTTTGGTTCGGGATTTCAAAACTAGCCACCGGCCATGGCGCCGACGATCAGAAAGGGCTCCGCGCCATTGCGCACGGCCTCGGGTAAGGGCGTCTCCTGCGGTTCAAGGGACAGGTCTTCTTTGCAGGCGAAGAATCGGACAAAGGGACGGCGTTTCAATGTGCCATGGTCGCGCATCGTGCCGCACAGCACGGGATATTTCGCTTCGAGCGCGTCGAGCACGCTGCGGATGGTAACCGGACTCGAGACTTCCAAGTCCACCTCCCCCTCCACGCGAGCGAGATTGCGCAAATGGAATGGCAGCACGACGCGAATCATAACCGCGTCTTGGACTGCGGCGGGATACGAAGCGCCACGCCGCTTTGGCATGCACTGGGGCATACGAGAAGCGGTATCACCGCTCCGCTCCGCCACCGCACTCGAAAGTGCTTTCGCGTGCCTGGATGGTTAGACCTGCGGGCCATAAGGTTCCGGTTTCCAGTTTCCGTCCGCGGTTCCGTCCGGGCTGGCGAGCACGACCGTGTAGCCGTCCGGATCGCGCAGCCAGATTTCCCAATGGTTTGGCCCGCCGTCTCCATCGGGCGGATTGCGATGGCGCGGCAGAACAATTTTTGCCTGCAATTCTGTGGCGCGGGTAAGGGCCGCGTCGAAGTCATCGACTTCAAACCACAGGAGCACGCCGTTTCCGGTCGCGAGCTTTGGGTCACCGATGGGGCCATGATGATGCTCGACATCCCAAAGGTGCAACTGCAGAACCAGCCGGCCATCCGAAGTAAGCCGTTCGTAGTTCGGTCCCCCGTGGCCACTCTTGCAGCCCAGAAGCCGCTGATACCAGCGGCTGCTCGCCTCGACATCGCTCGCGCAAATAAGGGGCTGTGGACGCATGGGAGGTCGGGGGCTTAGGACTTCAGCGTCTGCACTTCGACCGACAACACCGCTGGCAGGTGTTCGGCAATGGCCTGCCACGTATCGCCGCCGTCGGGCGAGCAATAGACCTGGCCGCCTGTCGTGCCGAAATAAATGCCACAATCGTCAAGCGAATCCACGGCCATCGCGTCGCGCAGGACATTGACATAACAATCCTTCTGCGGCAGACCTTTCGTGAGTGCTTCCCATTCGTTGCCGCCGGTTTTGCTGCGATACACACGCAATTTGCCGTCCGGAGGATAGTGGAGCGAATCACTCGTGATGGGGACGACATAGATGGTTTCTGGTTCATGAAAGTGAACATCAATGGGAAAGCCGAAATCGGTCGGCAGGTTTCCGCTGACTTCGCTCCATTGGTCGCCCGCGTTGTCGCTGCGCATGATGTCCCAGTGCTTTTGCATGAACAACACCTCGGGCCGCGACGGATGCAAGGCGATGCGATGCACGCAATGCCCGACTTCCGCGTCCGCATCCGGCAGCTCGTATTGCGATTTCAAACCGCGATTGATCGGCTTCCACGTCAGGCCGCCATCCTCCGTGCGAAACGCGCCCGCCGCCGAGATCGCGATATAGATGCGCTTGGGATTCTTTGGATCAATTATGATCGTGTGTACCGCCATGCCCCCCGCGCCCGGTTGCCAGAGATGCCCTTTCGCGCCGCGCAAACCGGCGAGTTCCTTCCACGTTTTGCCGCCATCGGTGGTTTTGAAAATCGCGGCATCCTCCACCCCCGCGTAGGCCGTGTCGGGATCGGTCAGCGACGGCTCGATATGCCACACGCGTTTGAATTCCCACGGATGTTGCGTGCCGTCATACCATTTGTGGGTGCCGACTTCGCCCTCATAGGCAAACATATTGCTCGTGCCGCCCTTGGGCATGCCGTCCGGCCCCATCAACTCTTCGAGCTTCGTGCCCGGCGGATTCCACGTCTTGCCGCCATCATCGGAACGCTGGATCAACTGACCAAACCACCCGCTCGACTGCGACGCGTAAATGCGATTCGGGTCCACGGGCGAACCTTTGAGGTGATACAGCTCCCAGCCCGCGAAGTGCGGCCCGCTGATTTCCCAATTCTGACGCTGGCCGTCGGCGGTCAAGATGAACGCGCCCTTCTTAGTGCCGACCAATACTCTGACTTTGCTCATGACTGTCTCCTTCTTGATTTGTGGTTGGTGGTCTTAATCAGTTTTCCCTTGGCGTCATACACGCGCCACTCGCCAATCTTCTGGTTGCCGAGGAACTCGCCTTCATCATATAACGCGCCGTTCGGATGGTAACGCTGCCAGATGCTTGATTTCTTTTCGTCCACGAACGAACCGGTCTGCATCAACTGGCCGTTCTCCCGATACCATTTCCATGGGCCCGTCATTTTGCCAGCGGCGAATTTGCCAACGGCCCGCAACTGTCCGTTGCGCAGGTAATACTGCCACCGGCCGACCTTTTCGCCGCCGCGGTAGCTGCCGACGCTCGCCAGGCGGCCGTCCTGGTAATACTCCTTGCACTCGCCGTCCTTCAGCTTGCCTTCGGCGTCCAAGTTGCTTGTCACGGCTTTCATTCAGAGCCCCTTGCCTGCAAGCAACTGGCGAATCCCGTCGCTCGTGGCCCAGTCCGATACGGACTTGCCCTTCCCGTCCTTTAGACTTGGACTGATTCCTCGCGCCAGAAATGCCAGGATGATTTCTCTTTGGGCGGTCTTCGCTTTTTCCGCTCCGCTGCCGCCGCGGCCGGTATTTTGGACTGCAAGGTGAAAGGGTGTCGAGCCGGGCTTGTTTTTGAGCGTCGCATCGCCACCGGCGTTAAGCAGACAGACAACGGCGGCGGCACATCGGGTACGCACCGCCCGATGCAGAGGCGTCGCTCCGTTCTTGTCCCGTGCATGAATACGGCTCCCGGCCTTGAGCAGAAGTTCAATCATCCGCACTTGTCGCTTGGCGTCCCAGGAATCGCTCTCCAGCGAGCCGTCCGCCGCGTAGTGAAGTGGTTGACTCCGCCGATGATTCCGGGCCGAGCTGGCATCGGCGCCCGCAGCCAACAACATCCTGGCGATTTCAACCCGGTAACCAGCCGCCGCGACGTGCAACGCCGTATCGCCCGCATAAATCCAATGCGCGATTTGCGATTCAAGCCGTGCAGCCGGAGCGGTTGCCGTCACCAAGGCGACGTCCTGGTGGAGCAATTCCTCAACTCGGTCGCGGTCATCGCGCAGGATCGCCTCAAATAAAGACTGGAATCGGTCTGGCATGGTCAGCTTAGCTTAGCGGTCGGCCAATCTCCCAGTGGTGGCCGAAGGGATCAACGATCCGCCCGAGGCGACAGCAATGGGCGTCCGCCACCGGCGTTACCTCGGTCGCGCCGGCACGGACGGCCTTGGCACACGCGGCCACGGGGTCTTCCACGATCAGGAGCATGCGAACCGAACAACCACCCAGCGATTCGGGGCTGAAGTTTTTGTGCGGCGGGGATTCTTCGGCGACCCAGAACTCTGCACCGGACGCGGACAATTGGCCAACGCCCCCACCGGGCACGCGATACAGTTCACTCGCGCCAAATGCAGCCTTGTAGAAGTCCATCGCCCGCGACCAGTCGCGCACGGACAGCGTGGCGGTAACGGCGGTTCGGAAACCTTCGGTTGATTGGTTAGACCCGGGTTGGTTCACTTCACTCGTTCAGGTGATTTGTGGCAGTCTATAAATCAGCCGTTGTTCTCCGCAAGGCGCGCTTTCACCAGCTTTTTCACCAGTGCTACCGGCAACGGTTTCTCGGGCGTGAAGCGAATCGTACCTTTGCTGACCGCGAAGCCCTTGAGTTCTTTCTGAAACTTCTGCTGCACGGCTGGACTTGCCGCATAGAGCGCGCAATGGTTCTCCCACGCGCCGAAATAAACGAGCGGTCGCCCGTTGAATTTGAACCCCGCCAGCCCATAACCGATGTATTCCTCCGCTCCCGGCGCCGCGTTGTGGATGGTCCGGCGAAGTTTCTCGAGGATGACTCGCTGTTCGGCGCTGGCACCTGCGAGATATTCATCAATCGTCCTGGGCTTCAACTTGGAGGCCGGCATAGGTGGAAGGCTATTTCCCTGCGTAGGCGGCTTTCAGCTTCTTTATGTCGAGCTTGGTCATCTGGAGCATTGCCTGCAGGACCCGGTTCGATTTCTCGGAATCCTCTTCATTGAGATATTCACCCAGGATGGGAGGAACCACCTGCCAGGAAACACCAAATTTGTCCTTCAACCAGCCGCATCTGGATTTCTCACCGCCGGCCGAGAGCTTCTCCCAGAAGTAATCAATTTCCTTCTGTGTGTCACAACTCACGAAGAACGAGATGGCCTCCGTGAATTTGAATTGCGGGCCACCGTTCAGCGCGAAGAATTTTTGCCCGGCGAGTTCGAAGATTGCGGACATGGGCGAGAGGCTGGTGATCTTCGATTCCTTGAAAATCGAGGTGTAAAACTTCGCGGCGGCTTCGGCCTGACCGTCGAACCACAGGAAGGGGGTGATTTTTTGCACGGCTGATGGTGTTGTCGGATTGGCCTGTGGCTTCATGCTGCTTTGGCGTTAATCATTTCGATTTGCTCCCCTCGGTGGAAAGCGATTAGGGCATGACGCTGATCATCCAGCCGATGCCGAATCGGTCCTGGACCATTCCGAATCGTGGCGACCAGAATGTTTTTGCCAGCGGCATCCGCACCTGTCCACCCTCCGCCAAGGCGGCGAAAGCACGGTCGGCTTCCGCTTCGCCGGAAACGGAGAGCGAAAGGGAAAAGCCCTCGAATTTGGCGGTGTCCGCCGAGCAACCGTCGGAGGCCATGAGCGTGGTCGCGCCAATGCTGAAACTGGTGTGCATGATTTTGTTCTCGAACCCGGGCGGTACCATACCGGGCGGATGGGGCTCCGGGCTGTCTTTGAAGCGCATCAAGATCTCCACTTCGGCACCCAGTGCTTGGCGGTAGAAATTGACCGCCGCTTCGCAACTCCCGTTGAAGAAGAGGTACGGTTGGATGAGGTGATTATTTTTGGTCGGGCTCATGGCGCTTGGAGGTTGGTGCATTCAGGTTGACGGCCCTGGCGCTCACGACTTCACCCGCTTGAGCGTGGTCGGCTTCTCGGCCATTTCCTTCCCCTCCATGATCGCCTGGCAACTGGTGGTGATTGTATCCGCGTCGTCGAAGGTGATGCGCAGCGCGTGCATGTGCGACTCCTGCTTGGGATTGATGCCACACGTCGCGTCGAAGTCGAAGGTGATCGTTTTGGCATCGGAGGATTTAAGTTTCATGCCCGGGCGATTGCCCATGATGCAGTAATGCGTCATGGCGAGCTTGCCACCCTGGTCATAATACATCGTGACCATCTCGTGCGGCGTGTTCACGAAACAACGTTCCTCCAACACCGTGCCGCCCGCGAGCAAACGGTATTGGAGCGTGATGTCAACCGGGCCCTGGCCAAGGTCCGTCTTGCCCGTCCACGAACCAACCAGGGTTTTCATACGCTCGAACTCAGAGGAGCCGGGTTTGGGTTGGTTACTATCGCCGGCGCTGGTGCCGACCGCAGCGGCCAGCAACAGGGCAATACCGAGGGAAGTGATTTTCGCTTTCATAATTTTTGTTGGTTTTAATTTTTAGTTTTGTGTTTGTTGGTACGACTTCAGGGATATGACGAACGAACGCCGACGTTTGGGACATTGCCCGCTACTTTTTTCTTGCCGGAGAAATCAGGCTTTCCCACACACATTAAAAACGGACGCCGCAAGGGAATCAGCACCCGCAACCGCGAGTCACGCAGGAAAAGTCCGCCCCAGCAGGCCACGCCTAACAGGACCTGCGCAAAAACCGCTTCGCCTACTCGCAGGTGCGTGAGGATCGCGCCCCCAAGATGGCCCGTCAGCAGAATTGCACCGAGGACGGAGGTGCGCGGAATGAGATTGAAGCCTTCCACCACGGCTGGGGGCTGCACGAGCTTCATTACGCCGCTCATCAGGAGCATGAGCACCGGCGTCAGACTCAAGACCAGACTCAAGACGTAACCGATCCAGAGCGCCTGCTTCGAGATGGGTGTGGCTTGGGTTTGAGTTTGCATGGTCGTAGTCCTAATCGGCTTCAATGCCGGGCTCTGGTGAACGCTACCAATCCGGTGGCGAACTCGCCTGACTCACGCTGCGACGAGGGTCTTGAAACCACCGTAGATCATGCGCGCACAATCGAACGGCATGTTCTTGGGGTCGCACATTTTGCTGATGCGTGGGTCTTTCATCACTTTGGCGTTCACCTGGTCGCGATGCGCGCGTGATTTGTAAACGATGTAGGCGAAGACCACCGTTTCGCCGGGCTTGGGCTGGATGGCTTTCGGGAAGGTCACCCCGAACTTCACGGCCAGGTCGTCACCGACGCACTCGCGGTATTCGAGTGCCCCATGTTCGCGCCAAATCTTGCTCGCCTTTTTTGCCAGGCGGACGTAGGCGGCAATGTTTTTCTTGGGAACCGGCAAAACAAATCCGTCAATGTAGTGGGCCATATGCAGGCTGTTGGTTTCGGGTTGAAGGTTGCGGTCGAAGTCGATCAGGCGTGGGCCATTTGAGCTCTGGCCTGCACTTCTTCAACCATGGGACATGCACCGGCCACGGCGCGGACTTCCACGCGAATGCCATACGGCAGCCCCGGACACTGCTGGGCGATGGTCACCGCTTCGTCGAGCGTGTTCACTTTGAGGAGGAAGTAACCGCCAATGGTTTCTTTGGATTCAGCAAATGGGCCATCCGAAACGATCCGGTGCTTGCCGGAGACGATTTTGCCTTCGGGCTCCAACGGGTTGCCAGCGATGGCTGTGCCCTCGCTTTTCAAGCCGTTGAACCATGCCATCCACTGGTCGGCGACCCGTTGCATTTGTTCCGGCGAAAGGCCTTGGTACCAGTCCGTGCCGCGAAAGATCAGCATGTACCCGTGGTTTGATTGGTTGCTCATAATGTTTTCCTGTGTGCGTTGTTGATTCAATAGTTGACCGACTCATGAATGCGACGAACGACGCCACGGCGGCCGGACAATTACTTTGCCTTTGTATTGATTTCCCAAAGGGCAAAGGAGTTGTTCTCCGTGTCCTGGCAAATGGCAAAATAGCCCATCCCGGGAACGGCGGTCTTCGGTCGGCAAATGCTGCCGCCGAGCTTTTCAACCTTCGCCATGAACCTGCTCACGGAGGGCACGTTGATATAAGTCGTGATGCTGTGGGTCGGGTGCATACGCTTCATCAGGCCGCCATCGGGGGAGGCATCCGCGCCGCCGGTGTCGATATGCTCGTAATCCGGCATGCCCGGAAACGGATTAATCTTCCAACCGAACAATTTGCCGTAAAACGCCTTGGCACGTGCGGGTTCGTCAGCGGGGATCTCAAACCAGATGAGGCTGGCCGGGGAGACTTTCTTCGCTTTGCTCATATTTTGTCTTTCGTTTAGTAGGTGGCGTTTTTGTTCTGCCAGAGATACGACGAATAAGCAAACGCGTTTTGGACAATTACGCCAAGTATTTTTTGACGAGGGATGCCAAACTGCGTCCCGCCGTTAATTCCGGAGACATCGTTCAGTAACCGCCGGCTGACGGAGCCAGGGATCGCAGCGGGATCCGGCGACTGCGGCATACGCATTCCAATCCGGTGGTTTTAGGGTGTTCGTTCGGAGGGCGGGCTCGAGTTGGAGGGTTTTCAGCCCGCCGCTAGCAGTCGCTGAAGGCACAAAGTCATCCCAGCGCTTTCGACCATCGCATTCTCCTCGCGGGCCTGGTCGTGTTTTGGCGTTACCACCTTTAACGAAAGGATTCAGCTCTTCACCGAGGCTAGCTCTTCCTCAAAATCCACAATCTCTTTGATCTGCACCAAGAACCATCTATCGATTTTCGTGAGGCTAAAAATCTCCTCGATGGTGAAGTTGGCGCGCAGGGCGTGGCGGATGAAGAAGATGCGTTCGGCATTGGGCACGCTCAGTTTGCGGCTGATGACGTCGCGCGGGAGGATTTCGCGGTCGCCATAGACTTCCGTGCCGATGCGCCAGGGTTTGCCGTCGCCGCCCAGGCCGCTGCGGCCAATCTCCAGCGAGCGCAGGCATTTTTGCAGACTTTCCTTGAACGTGCGGCCAATGGCCATCGCTTCACCAACGCTTTTCATCTGTGTGGTGAGCGTGGGGTCGGCCTGGGGAAATTTTTCAAACGCGAACCGGGGGATTTTCGTCACGACGTAATCAATGCTCGGCTCGAAGCTGGCGGGGGTATTCTTGGTGATGTCGTTCTTGAGTTCGTCGAGCAGGTAGCCGACGGCGAGTTTGGCGGCGATTTTCGCGATGGGAAAGCCGGTGGCCTTGGACGCGAGCGCGGAGCTGCGGCTGACGCGCGGGTTCATCTCGATGATGACCATGCGGCCGTTCTCCGGGCTGACGCCGAATTGGATGTTCGAGCCGCCGGTCTCGACACCGACAGCGCGGATCACGGCGAAGCTTTGGTCGCGCATGATCTGAAATTCCTTGTCGGTGAGCGTCTGGATGGGCGCGACGGTGATGCTGTCGCCGGTGTGGACGCCCATGGGGTCGAAGTTCTCGATGGAGCAGATGATGACGCAGTTGTCGGCTTTGTCGCGGACGACTTCCATCTCGTATTCCTTCCAACCGAGGAGGGATTCTTCGATGAGGATTTCGTTCACGGGCGAAAGCTCGATGCCGTTCTTGGCGATGGCTTCA
>JANXWY010000283.1 GCA_025350905.1 Verrucomicrobiota bacterium | reverse complement strand
CACCCCGGCCCTCTCCCCCGGGAGAGGGAGAATCATTCTCCGACTCAGGCAAAATCGAACGCGGCAATCGACCTCACCGACTCACGTATTTCCGGCGACGCCCAATCGCTGTCCCCTCTCCCCGGGGGAGAGGGCCAGGGTGAGGGCGGTTCTAAAAATCATTCCCGACCAACCACGCTTCAAGCTTGGGCGGAAGATTTTTTGAACGAAACCGGTTACCTCGCCGAACTTCGCCGGGCCGAGAAGGACGCAGAAGCCGGCGAGAATCGGGTGCGTAACCTGCGCGACCTCGTGGCCACCCTCGATCGAAGCGCTCCCGCCAGCGCGTCCTTGCAGGAGCGTCTGGAAAAATTCCTGGAGGATGTCACGCTCGATTCCGATCGCGAGGAAAAGGAGGAGGACAAGGGCGACGCCGTCACGCTCATCACCATGCACAGTTGCAAGGGGCTGGAATTTCCGCACGTCTATGTCGTCGGCTTGGAGGACGGCCTGCTGCCGCACTCGCGCTCGAAAGTCGAAGGCACGCTGGACGAGGAGCGACGCCTGTTCTATGTGGCGGTCACTCGCGCGATGTTGACCCTGACGATCAGCCATTGCGGCGGACGCAAGAAATACGGCCAGGTGATGCCGTGTCAGCCGTCGCCGTTTCTCAAAGAGTTGCCCGCTGAACTGGTCGAAACGGAGGCCGAAATGTCCAAGAAACCCGTCGAAGCCAGCACCGGCACAAATCTCTTCGCCGCCATGCGCGCAGCCGCCGACTAAGCCGTAGCAATGCGGTTGAAAACTGAGCGAGCCACCGTCGTGACTCGTAGGACAGGCGTCGCGCCTGTCTCCATCCTAGAATGGCTACCCACCCCTTGGTGAGTCAAACCCGCCCGCCGAAAAACAACAACTCAAGCGGAGATCCTTAGTTCGAGACCGGCGCGACGCGTGTCCTACGCGACCGAGCGAGTACTCGCCGCCTTTTCCAGATGCATCATTACGAGTACGTGGATGGGGGAAGCGGTAATAGGAAGGCCTGACCAGGTCACTTCTTCCGTGACTGCCAAAGATATTTGGCGAAGGACCCCAAACCAGAGAATTTGTAGCCGGGATCAACGTACTTCTCGATCACATAAAACGCGAAGTAGTAGAACCGGCAAAAACACCAGACCGCCAGCGCCAGCAGCAGACCCACTTTCCATGTTGGATGTTCAAGCACCAGCAACGTCGCGGCCGCGATGCCCAGTATCAGGAACAGAATCCCCTTTACTTTGATCCACATCGCGCTTGTCAGGTCTTTCATGCTCGCAATTACCAATGGTCTTGCACGCACCGGCCGCGTCTTGGACTGCGGGGGCAAGCGAAGCGCGACCCCGCTTTGACAGAAAGAACCAGAAATTCTGGTCGCGCCCACTGGTGCGAAAGCGCCGTCGTCGCTGCGCTTTGCCGGCGCAGTCCAAGAAGTTCACTCATGGCATCAAGCTTAAGATTGCATCCGCCGCACGCGAAGCCGCGCCGGGTTTACCCAGCGACGCCACCACATCGGCGAGCTTCGATTTAACCACCGTCCGTCGCGATTCGTGTCGCAACAATGCCAACGCCGCCCCAGAGATATTTTCCGCCGTGGCGGCATCCTGGATGAACTCTGGGTAGATTTCTTCACCGGCCATAAGATTCGGCATCGCGAGATATTTCACGTTCACAATCTGCCGGCCGATGAGATAGGTCGGCCACGAAGTTTTGTAGAACACCACCGCCGGCACGCCGAACGCGGCACATTCCATGGTGATCGTGCCAGACTTGGTAATGGCAAGATCGGCTTTCCCCAGCGCGGTGGAGAGATTCCCCACCTGAAGTTCCAAGCCGGACGGCAGGCCGGAAGCCTTCACGGATTCAAGCAACGCTTCGTTGGGCAAGACCATCGTTGCGCGCAAACCCGGCACGTCGCGCCGCAACCACTCGAACGCTCCGACCACCACCGGCAAATGCCGCCGCACTTCATCCGCCCGACTTCCCGGCAGCAACAACACCGTGGGCACACCACTCGACTTTAGACTTTTGACTTCAGACTTCAGACTTCTTCCAATCATCGGATGCCCGACAAACTCCACGCGCAGCTTCGGCACGCGGCGCGAGTACCAATCCTTCTCAAATGGGAAAATGCTCAGGAGCAAATCGTGGTTGTCCCTCAGTTGATAAGCCCGGCCGGGTCGCGACGCCCACACCTGCGGCGAAACGAATTGCACAATCTTCGGATTCCAGTTGTTGAACGGACTGCGATTGGCGCGAACGTGCTGCTTGATGGCCCGACCGAAGCGCAAATTGAATCCGCCATAATCCACGCCGACGATCACGTCCGGCTGCCGCTCGAGGGCAAGCCGAAACAATTGACGAAACAGGCGATGAAACTTGAAAATGTTCTTGAAGACATCCGAGATGCCGATGACCGAGTGCTGCGTCAGGTCGAATGCCAGTTCCACGCCTGCCGCCGCCATGCGTGGTCCGCCCGCGCCAAAGAATTGCGGCGCGAGCGCGGCATGGAGTGGCTGCACATCCGTTGTTGAGTCCAACGAACTGGCGACAACTTTCTGGCGTAACGCACCTACAAGCTCCGCCGCAAGCGTATCGCCACTTGCCTCGCCCGCAATGAGCATGAAGGATCGCGGCTTCATGAGACCTGCAAACCCAATTCAGTGGATCGAGCCCTGATTCTCGCTAACCAATGCTCCGCAATAAACCCACCTCGATCCACGTCCAGTTCGATGAGTTCCTTTAGTTCGCGGCGTGCGAGTTGATCGCCAAGCCATTCAGCATTCGAGGGTGAAAGCTCAAGCAAGTAAATGAGCGACGCCACGCCTTTAGCAGCACGATCTGATAAAGCCCCTGGTCCAGCCACAACGTGTCTTTCGAGCGGCGGCAAGGATTCCAAGCTCTGTGCGTTCTGCGCGCACAAGCTTGCGACTCGGGCACGTGCTTTTGCCTGGAAGCAAGGGTCGCAAAGTAACGCCGTAACTGCTAGCTGCGGAGAAACCCAACTGCCTGCATCAAAAGCTACCCAAAGGCTAGGAGCTAAGATTGAGGCCAATTTCCTGTTAGAAAGCATCACCGCACAAACGGTCAAGTGCTCTCGCCATCCACTCCGGCCCAGAAAGTCCTTGAGATCGCAAACTGCAGTGTCGCCCGCTTCACACGCTTCGCGGACTAGACAGAACGCCTTGGGTAAATCTTCCGATTCAAAATGGAGAAATCCCAAATAAAGCGTCCCTTGTCCGAAGAATTTTCCGAAAGCTCCAAATGAATCGCTCATTACTATGGCTGAGCTTGAACCTGCCGCGTGATCTCGAACGCCAGGTCCAGCGCACGTTTGGCCGATTCGCCGCTCACCATCGGGGTTTGTCTTTCGCGGACGCACTCGATGAAATGCTGCAGCTCCAGCTTCAGCGGCTCGTCCTTAGCGATAGGCACGGGTTCGCGCACGATGCGTTTGCCGGCGAATTCGCTCACGATGGTCGAGTCTTTCGACGCGAGCAGCTTTTTCAACAGCGAGCTTTCCTCCTCCCCGTCGCGGGCGATGCGATAGATGAATCCTTCCTGGGCCCGATAATCAAGCGAGATGTAGCTGGGGGTATCGCCGCCGCTGAACACGCGAATTTTCCGCATCCGATCGGGGCTGACGCGGCTCACGGTGAGATTCGCGACGCAACCGTTGGCAAAGCGCAGGCGGGCGTTGGCGATGTCCTCGGACTTGCTCAGAACCGGAATGCCCACCGCGTCCACACTCGTGACCGGCGATTTCACGAACGCCAGTACCACGTCGAGGTCGTGGATCATCAGGTCAAGCACCACGCCGATGTCCGTGCTGCGCGCGGGATAGGGCGAGAGGCGGTGGGTTTCAATGAAGCGCGGTTCGGTGACGACGGTTTCGAGATAGTTGAAGACCGGATTGAACCTTTCGACATGGCCCACTTGCAGGACGCAATTGTTTTGCCGCGCGAGCTGAATCAGTTCCGCGGCCTGCTCCGTGTTGTCGGTCATTGGTTTCTCAACCAGCACGTGCTTACCGCGCGACAAAAATGTTTTAGCCAGTTCGAAGTGCGTGCTGGTGGGTGTCACGATACTGACAGCGTCGGCGTCGTCGGCAATTTCCGCCACCGAACCCAACGCATGCGTGTGATGTTTGGCGGCGATGTGACGCGCGACCTCGTGGTTGGTGTCGTAGAGGCCGACGAGATCCACCATCCGCGTGGCAACCATTTGGGCGTAAATGCGGACATGTTCCTTGCCGAGCGAGCCGGTGCCGAGCACCGCGACTTTCACCTTTGATGCCATGGCGCAGGTTAGGCGTCGCGGGTGCATCTTTGAAAGGGGAAAGTCAGGGCCAACGCATCGATAACTGGTAGGGGCGTTGCGCTGCGACGACCAGCGCCGCGTTCAGCGGTGCAACGCGTTCACCCCACTCGCTCACAGCACTGAAAGTGTTCCGGCCCTGCACGGGCCGGTGGTCATCGCAGCGCGATGACCCTACCAAGAGTCATGTGTCACTCGCTTTTTGATGCCGTCTGCCAGAAGCGACAGTGACTCGCCGATCAAGTCAGAGGTGTTACGCACGCTTGCAAATTGGTTTGGAGACCACGGCGGCGGGCGCGTTTGCCGCGCGTTTCAACTTTGAGACTTATTCCAAACTTCGTAAATTCCGACAGCGTGTCATTGCCTCCGTGAATTCATGATAAACCCGGAAACCAAGTTGCGATTCGTATTAATCCAAATCTCGACATATAGCGCATTGGATGTGCTGGTGAACACAAAGACTTGATCACCCGGGTTTCCAAATGGGGTTTCCGTCAGTTTTCCTTTATCTTTCACAAACGGCCGCGATATGCCAATGGGGCGCTCAGAACCGAACCCTCTGAACTGATTATTTGTACCCAGATCTCTCAAGATTTCCTGACTTCCTGATTCCGCCGTAAACCAGAACGTAGGTCTTGGCCCGCTTGTCACCAGCCATCGTAATGACTCGGCCGATGGCAAACAACTTAACCAAGTCATCCGGTAATCTTCAGGTACAGTTGCCAAGCCAATCCCGGAGCTTGCCATCTTCCAACACCCCGCCAAAACAATGCACCAGCACAAGACCAATGGGACAATGCGGTTCATTGCTTCCGATAAATCGGTTTGGCCACGACCACCGCCGGCGCGCGTTTGCCGCGCGTTTCAATTTCGATGCTCGTTCCCGGCTTCGCGAAATCGGGTGGCACATAGCCCATGCCGATGCCGAGGCCGAGGGACGGACTTTGCGTGCCGCTCACGACCTGGCCCGCGAGCGCACCGTTCGCCCAGATCGGATAATGCGGTCGCGGCGGGGCGGATTTCTCCGTCATCTTGAACGCCACGCATTTCTTTTTCACGCCGTCCGCCTTTTGTTCCGCCAGTATGGTGCGCCCGATGAAATCCCCTTTGTCGAGCGCCACGAAAAATCCCACCCCGGCTTCG
>JANXWY010000253.1 GCA_025350905.1 Verrucomicrobiota bacterium | reverse complement strand
TCAACCCGGGTGGTAGGAGTGTTCGCGCTGCGAACACTCCGCCCGCGCAGAGCGGGCGGAACGTGCGGTGACTCGGACGTGCCGCGGGACGCGGCACGACGGCTCGTAGCGCGAGCCGTTCTACCACACTGACCGCCACTTCCAGTCGCACCTCTCCGACAGCGCGAGATTGCCTCCCCGGCCGGCAAAGCATACGCTGACCGGCCAGTGCCAAAACCAACTGCGAAAGACCGCCCTTTGCGGGTCGGAATGATTTCCCTCGGCTGCGCCAAGAATTTGGTGGACGCCGAAATCATGCTCGGCTCGCTGCTCAAGGATGGCATCGAGATTACCAACGATGACGCGCGCGCCGACGTGGTCATTGTCAATACCTGCTCCTTTATCGACTCGGCGCAGGAAGAGAGCGTGGACACCATCCTCGAATCCGCCGCCGTGCGCGACGCGAACCAGCGCGGGCAGGGCCTGGTGGTTTCCGGCTGCCTGTCCCAGCGGTTTCGCGATGAACTCCCGAAACTTTTCCCGGAAGTGGATGCCTTCATGGGGATTGATCAAGTCACCCAAGTCGCCGATATCGTGCGGCAAGCGTTGGCGCGGAGGGTGGCCAAGCTGGGCGACGTTGGAACGGCGAAAAGCAAGGACCGAAAACAAAGCATCGCTGCGCGACTGGTGGAATTGGACCAGGGTCGGTCGCCGGAGCAAGATGAAAAATCGGAAGCTGTGCGTGGCACCGGTAAGTTCGGAAAGACCAAAGCGGTGGTCACGCCGAGCGCCTCGCCCGCCAAGGCGCCGCACCTCGACATCACCGCCCGTCCCACTTACATCCCCGACTATGCCACGCCGCGTTTTCGCCTCACCCCCCGCCATTTCGCCTACGTCAAGATCGCCGAAGGCTGCAACCATCCGTGCAGTTTTTGCATCATTCCCCGCATGCGGGGCACGCATCGCAGCCGGCCGCAAAGCGATATTGTCGCCGAGGCCAAAGCCCTGTTGGCGGACGGCGTGAAGGAGTTGAACCTGATTTCGCAAGACTCGACCTACTATGGCCTCGACCTTCGCGCGAATCACAGCCGGGCGATCTCCTCGCCGGAAAAATTTTCCGCGGCCACGAAATCACTGGCCGCCGATGCGACCACGATTTGCACCCTGCTGCGCGAACTGAATTCGTTGCCGGGAAATTTCTGGATTCGCCTGCTCTACACGCACCCGGCGCATTGGACGGACGAATTGATTCAAACCCTCGCCGAATGTCCCAAGGTGGCGCGCTATGTGGACATTCCCCTGCAGCACATCCATGAAAATATGCTGGAGCGCATGCGCCGCGAGACGTCGCGGCAATACATCGAGGAGCTGATCCAGCGCATCCGGGCCGGGGTGCCGGGCATCGCGCTGCGGACGACTTTCATCGTGGGCTTTCCCGGCGAAACCGAGGCGTGTTTCAACAGCCTGCTCGATTTTATCCGCGCGGCGAAATTCGAGCGGCTCGGCATTTTTGCCTACTCGCAGGAAGCGGCGACCCGTGCGGGCGCGATGACCGGGCAACTCACCGAGCCGCTGAAGCAACACCGCCGCGCCCTCGCGATGGCCGCGCAGCACGGAGTCGCCGTGGCCGTGGCCGAAGCTTTCATGGGCCGTACGCTCCAAGTGCTGGTGGAAGGCGCGGCGAGCGCCAAACAATTGCAGGCGGCAAACGTGAGTTCCTGGGAACACGGCCTGATGCGCGAAACGGAAACCCGCAGCGCGCCACTCCTAACCCGCAACTATTTGGTCGCCCGCAGCGCGGCCGACGCGCCGGACATTGACGGCCGGGTCTACGTGCGCGGCAAATTGCCGATCGGCGAATTCGCCCACGTGAAAATCGTGGGCCATACGGACTACGATTTGATTGGGGCGCCGGCATGAATTTGCCCAACAAACTCACCGTCTCACGCTTCGCACTTACAGCCGCGTTCCTCGGGGCCATGTTTTCGCGCTCGCCCGTGAACGACACGCTCGCGCTGATTTTTTTCTGTCTGGCGGGAATCACGGACTTTCTCGACGGCCGGATCGCGCGACAACGCAAGCTCATCACCAACTTTGGCATCCTCATGGATCCGCTCGCGGACAAGATCATGACCTGCTCCGCGTTCATTGCGCTGATTGAGCGACATGTTTTGACGCCGCCCCCCGTGCTGCACCTGGGTTCATTTGCTCTTTCACCTAAAGTTCACGCCTGGATGGTTGTCATCATCGTGGCGCGCGAGTTGGCGATCACAGGCTTGCGGCTGCTGGCCGCTTCGAAAAACGTTGTCCTCGCCGCCGAACGCTACGGGAAACACAAGACGATCTCGCAAATGGTCGCGATCATCGCCCTGCTGGTGATGGATGCCAGCGTCGAATGGTGGCCGTGGCTCAAAGGGGCCCTGCTCCCGTGGGGGCCGTGGTTTGTCTTGGTCGCCTTGTGGGTGACGCTGTTGCTGACGACGACCTCGGGGGTGCTGTACTTGTGGCGCAATCGGGAGTTGTATCTGCGAGATGTTTAGGACGATGGCAAAGAGTTTCTCGCAGCGGCGAGTGAGGCATTTCTGGTGCGCGGTACGCAGCGGGGCGTCGGCACGCGAAGCCACCGACCGCTAGCGGCGGGGTGCGGGTGTAGGCAGCGGCAAGGTCTCTCCGGCGGGCCGGCGCGCTGGCTGATAAACCGCCGGCGGCAATCCAGCCGTGGGATCGGCCTTCCGTTGCCGCCGCCACCACCAAGCCGCCCCGATGAGGGCCCCCACAACGGCCAAGCCGCCCACCACCACCACGCCCTTCTGCCAGTTCACCTTGGATAACTGCAGCATGAGGAAATCGAGCGCCCCTTTTCGTTCTTTGGACAGCGGCGGCGGTTCGGAAAATTTTTCCGTCTGGCCCAGTTCGACGGTGAGCGCCGCGATGATCTCCGGCACGTTGAGTTTCAGCAACGTGGCGTAGGTGCGCGTAAACCCCCGAATGTAAACCGGCGCGACGAACACATCGAAATTTCCCTCCTCGAGCGCGCGAATGTGATCCGTGCGGATTTTCGTGATCTCCGCGACCTCGGCGACCGAGAGTTTGCGGGCTTCGCGCGCTGAGCGGAGTTGTTCTGCGACCGTTGGCATGGCCGTCATGTTTAACCGGAACTCGGGTGGATTGGCAATGCTGGAAAGCAGCAGCCGGGAAGGTAGAATCCTCGAATGACCGCAATGCGACGCCGTCCACCCACATCCGGGCTTGAGCCGTACGTTTTGTCCCGCTAACCTGCGGTGATGCCGATTTACGAGTTTCATTGTGAAAATTGCGAACAGGACCACGAAATCCTGGTCCGCTCGAGTCATTGGATAGGAACGAAGTGTCCGGACTGCGGCTCGACGAAGCTCGCGAAAAAGTTCTCCACCTTTGCGTCCGCCAGCCCGGGCGGCGGCGGCGCCCCGCCAAGTTGCTCGGGCGTGCCACGTTCATGCGGAAAGTGCGGTACGGGCAAGCCACATCGGCACTGAGCTTGGCCGGACGGCGAACGCGTCCGCATTTACGCGCAAATTTCCCGGGCGGTGACCGCCGCCAGATCCGGTACCAGCCAGTCAGCTTGGTGCGGGCGCAGGTCGTTGAGGGACGCGCCGCCGGTAGCCACCGCCACAACTTTGGCCCCGATCGCGCGACCACACCGGATGTCCAGCGGCGTGTCGCCAATGACCACAATTTCTTCGCCGCGCAGCTCTTGTTTCAGCACCCGGCTGGCGCGGCGGCGCGCGGCGTGCGCGATCTGGTCGCGCTCTTCATGATCGTCGGCAA
This sequence comes from Verrucomicrobiota bacterium, assembly GCA_025350905.1. GTDB lineage: Bacteria > Verrucomicrobiota > Verrucomicrobiia > Limisphaerales > JADLHS01 > JADLHS01. The sequence continues at coordinate 6,713 of JANXWY010000253.1, read as the reverse complement.
ACGCACCCAGCTCGAATTCCCGCCACAGATCGAAATGGCGCAGTTTGATTTCGGCGCCGAGCTGGATGTTGCCGGTAAGCAGGCCGATCACGGGCGGTTGGGGCAAGTTGCGCAGGTCGCGGAGCATCTGCGCCACGCCCGGACACGCTTCGGTCCGGCTTTGGGCGAGGATATGATCGAGCCAGAACACGTAGCACTCGAAGAAGCGGCGGAAGTTGTCGGCGCTCGGCGGAATCTGATGGCCGAGGAAGAATTCGCGGACGAGACTCACATCGGTCCGCCCGGCAAATTTGATTCGCTCGACGCCATGGGGAAGGTTGAATTCCGTGGCGAAGACGCGCGCAAAAGCCTTGATGCCGGCCCCGCCCGTGTGCACGAGCGTGCCGTCAATGTCGAAAAGAACCAGTCGCACCATGCGCCAAGGCTACGGAAACGGTCCCGAACTGGCAACGTCGCGCCGCCAACACTTGACCGCTTCCCGGTCCGCCCCTAGCATCGCGTTGAGTACAAGATGAAAATGGTCCGTCTCTTCATAATCGCGTGGATCGCCGGCGGCGGAGTCAGTTCGGCCGTGCGTGCGGAATTGGTCAACGGCATCCGGGCGGTGGTCTATGACGCCGTCATCACCCAAGGGGAGGTGGAAGCCGAGGTGGCTTTGGTCGCGGCCGAATTGCAGCGCCAGTTCCGCCTGCAGCCGGAAATGTTCGATCGCAAGATCAACGAAGCCCTGGCGGAAAGTCTGGAGAAAGCCCTGCAACGCCAGTTGATCCTGCGGGATTATGTCGCCTCGGGCTATCAAATGCCCGAAAGCATCATCGCGGAAGTGGTGCAGGAGCGGATCCAGACTGAATTCGGTGGCGACCGGGCCAAGCTCACCGAGACGCTGCAGGCTCGGGGCATCACTTTTGAACAATTCAGAAAGCAGACCCGCGACCGCTTCATCATCTCGCAGCTGCAGGCCAAGAATATTTACCAGGAATTGATCATCTCGCCGAACAAGCTCGAAGCCTACTACCTAAACCATCCGGAAGAATTCAAGATGGAAGATGAAGTAAAGTTGCGGATGATCGTGCTGAACAAGGCCAGCGAAACGGAGGCGGCGACCGCGCGGGCCATGGCCGGTGAAATCAGTTCCAAGATCAAGCAAGGCGCGGCCTTTGCCGAGATGGCCAGCGTGTATTCCCAAGGGTCGAAACGTAACGAAGGGGGCGCTTGGGGCTGGGTCGAACGTCGCGTTCTGCGCAAGGAGCTGGTTGGGCCGGCGTTTGCGCTTAAGCCCGGCGAACTCAGCGAAGCCATCGAAACGCCCGAGGCGATCTATCTTATGCTCGTTGAGGATAAACGGACCGCGCACCGCAAACCGCTGGCCGAGGTGCGCAACGAAATTGAACGGCTCCTGTTAACCGAGGAGCAGAACCGCCTACGCAAGCAGTACATTGACCGCCTGAAAAAGAAAACCTACGTCCGCCGTTTCTAGGCGCCAACCGGCGCAAGCCGCCGTTTCATGACTGACTGGATTGGGATCACGCTCGGAGATGTCACCGGCATCGGCCCGGAGGTTGCGCTCAAAGCGCTGGCCACCGAACTGGCCGCCGATGACACCCGTTATTTGTTGATCGGCGACGCCGGTTACGCGCGTCGGATCAATGACCGCCTCGCACTTAATCTGCCGCTGCAACCTTATGGCAGTGAGCCCGGCACGAGTCGCGTGTTCATCACCGATCCCCTGTCGGATCCGCTCCCGCCCCATCTCGTGGATGGGTCGCCAAACGCCGCCCGGGCGGCGCTGGCGTGGTTGCGGGACGGGGCGGAACGTTGCTTGCGGCAAGAGCTGGATGCGCTCGTCACTGGGCCCGTGAGTAAGGTTGCCATCGTCCGCGCCGGTCATGCGTTCGTCGGCCAGACAGAATTTCTTTCCCAGCTCGCCGGCGTGGCGCGCACGGCGATGATGTTGCTCGGCCGCGACGCCCAGGAACGCTGGTTGCGCGTAGTCCTCGTTACGACCCACGTGCCGCTCAAACAAGTGGCCGCACATATCACCCGGCCAAAAGTCATGCTCGCCATTGAGCTCGCCGCCCAAGCCTGTCGCGACCTTGGCCTGCCGCGCGCGCGGCTGGCCGTCTGTGGCCTCAATCCGCACGCAGGGGAAGGCGGCCAGTTGGGGGATGAAGAACAAACCATCATCGGGCCGACCGTGCTGGCCGCGCAGCGGAAAAACTTTGATGTGGTCGGGCCGTTGAGCGGTGACACCATTTTCCACCACGCGCTGCGCGGCGAGTTCGAGGTCGTGGTCGCGATGTACCACGATCAGGGCCTGGCGCCGCTGAAAGCCGTGGCCTTTGATACCGGCGTGAACTGGACCTTGGGACTGCCCTTCATCCGCACCTCACCGGATCACGGGACGGCGTACGACATCGCCGGCCAGGGCGTCGCGAATCCATCCAGCATGATTGCTGCGATTCGTTTGGCGAAACAACTTGCCCGCCGGCCAGCCTAGCCGCCGCCGCAAATCCAATATGTAATTTATTTTGAACGGATTTTCGGCGCCTGAGTCTCATGCTTTGTAATGCAAAGCGAAGGCGCGAAAACAAATTGGCCATCCCCAGGCAAAGCGGCCGCCGGGGGCGACTTGGGCGGCAGCACCAAACCCAGGAGCCGGGCATGAAAATCCTTCGGGCCGAACACTTGGGCATGTGCTTCGGGGTGCGGGATGCCATTGCCCTCGCGGTGGCAACCGCCCGCCCCGAGCCGCTGACGGTGCTGGGCGATCTGGTGCACAACGAAACGGTGTTGGCAGAATTGCGGGCGCGGGGCATCGGCTTCGCCACGCGAACCGACCAAGTCGTGACACGCAATGTGATGGTCACGGCGCACGGCGCGTCGGACCGGGCGTTAGGCCAGCTGCGCGAACGCGGCTTGAACGTGCTGGAAGCCACCTGCCCGCTCGTTCATGTGGCGCATGGCGCGTTGGCGAAGCTGGTGGCAGAGGGCTATTACCCGGTCATTGTCGGCAAACCCGATCACGTGGAAGTGCGCGGCATGACGGAAGATTTGGCAGAATACACGGTCGTCTTGTCGACGGAGGATGTGATGCAGTTAGCCGGGCGTCCGCGCTTCGGGGTGGTGGCGCAAACCACGCAGCCCATTGAGCGGGTCCGCGAACTGGTGCAGTTAGTACGCAAGCGCTTTCCGGAATCCGCGGTGCGTTTCGTGGATACGGTCTGCCACCCGACGAAACAGCGCCAACACGCCGCCGTGGAACTGGCGCAACGGTGCGACGTTGTCATCGTCATCGGCGGTGCCCGTAGCAACAATACGCACGAATTGGTGGCGACTTCCCGCCGTCACTGCGCTCGCGTCCATCATGTGCAAACGGTTGCAGACTTGCACGGGAAGTGGTTTGCGCGGGGCGATACGGTCGGCGTCACGGCCGGGACATCGACCCCGGACAGCACCATTGCGCAAGTGGAGTGCTGGCTGAACCAGTTTGCGTCAAATTTTACCCACATCCCAAAGGAGGCTTGCCATGAACTACACCAAATGGATTGAGCATTTTCGTCGCAATCGGACCTACCGGCCGGAGCCGGACTGGACCGCGCCCCTTACGGTGCCGGCGGCCGTGCTCGCGCCCCTACGGCGGTCGGTCGAACAGTTTCGGCTCGGAGATGGCGGCGGGCCCGCTTCACTCATTGCGCACGACGCCGAAAAATTCCGCAGTCAGACGCAAGCCATGCGGACCATCGTGGACTTGTGGTTTGCCGAGGAGGCGGAACACGCCCGACTGCTCGGTTGCGCGGTGCAGCGGATGGGCGGGCGCATCATCACCTCCCATTGGAGCTTTACGGCCTTTTGTTGGTGTCGGCGCGTGTTCGGCGTGCGGTTCGAATTGCAGGTGCTCACCCTCACCGAACTGGTGAGCACGGCGTATTATCGAATGTTGCGGCGTCATTCACCGGACGGGCCGCTGGCGGCGATGTGCGAGTTGATTCTCCGCGACGAAGCCGGCCATGTTTCGTTTCAACGCGAGCGGTTGGCCAGTGCCGGGTGTCCGCCTCCGGGATGGCGTGGTCGGTGGTGGCAACTTCAGTTTCTTTTGTTTGGTTACGCCGCCGCGACGGTGCTCTGGGCCAGTCACGCCCCATGCCTCACAGCCATTGGGGGTTCGCGCGGGGAATACTACGCAGCGGTGACGCGCCAAATGAACCGCTTTATCCGTTCGTTGCGCCGGGCGCCCAAGCCCGCGCCGATTACTGCACTGTGGGCCAGCCCAACCCTGGTTCAAATGGGACCGGCTAAATGACTTTTCCCGCCCACCGATCAAATTGGAGCCGCTGGATCACGGTCGTCGTCTTTTCCATCGCCATGGCGTGGGTCGAATCGGCAGTCGTGTATTATCTGCGCACGCACTTGGACCGCCTCGAGCCGCATCAGGCAAACCCGCTTCCGCTCCTTGGCAGTTTTGGCCCGGTGGAACTGGTGCGTGAACTGGCCACGCTGATCATGCTCTGGACGGTGGGCCTGCTCGCCGGGCGGACGTGGCGCGAACGGTTCGGGTATACCTTCGTCGCGTTTGGCGTGTGGGACATTTTCTACTATGTCTTTCTAAAGGTTATGTGCGGCTGGCCCCATTCGTTGCTGGATTGGGACATCCTTTTTCTGCTGCCGTTGCCGTGGTGGGGGCCAGTTCTCGCGCCGATGTTGATCGCAAGCCTGATGATTATTTGGGGTGCCCTGGCCTCGCAATTTGAGCCCAAGCCACGGGCTTTCAAATTCGGAGCAGGGGTTTGGATTTTCAGCCTCCTCGGCGCGATGCTGGCGCTGTATGTTTTCATGGCCGACGCCATCCACGCGGTCGCCGATGGCGTCAGTGCCGTTCGTGCCGTGCTGCCAACCCAATTCAACTGGTCGCTGTTCGGTGTGGCGCTGGTCCTCATGGCGGCACCGATCATCGAACAAATAAAATGCGGCCGCCGAAATCCCATAACCCAGCTGGAGCGACCTGCAGGTCGGCCATCAACGGACGGCGCATGAATTCTGCAAGGAGCGTGCCGAACGGCGACTCGGTTAGAACGATGCTCCGCGGCGAACTCGCGCCTTTTTTCGTCCTCCAAAGGGGCACGGCATTGCGCCCGCTGACCGATCGGTCGGAGACCTGCCGGCCGCCGGAAAAAAGATTCTTTTTGAGTCATTGGTTCGATTGCATTAATAAGCCGGGTTCGAACCCGACGCGCTAGGCCGGTGCAGGGCCAAGCTTGGGCCCTCCGGTCCGCGGTGTGGGGAGGTGCGGATTGAATAGCGCAGAGGAGGTTTGTGCGGGAGACTGAATTTATGAATTCGCTAAAGTTGCTTTTCAAAAGAGAAACGGTCATGCCGATGCTGGCCATGAGCTTCGCCTCCGCCGTGTGCGTGGCGTTGGTGATTGTTCGCATCGCGGCGACGGGCAAGAGCCGCTATGTCTTTCTCGCTTGGAATTTGTTGCTCGCCTGGCTGCCGCTCGTATTCGCCGTGCTGGCGCGGGAGAATTATCGCGGTGGAGAGAAGCCGAGCTGGCGCTGCCTCAGCTTCAGCGCCGCGTGGCTGCTCTTCTTCCCGAATGCCCCGTACATCTTCACCGACTTGATTCACCTGACGAATCACTACTACGGGCATTTCTGGGTGGACCTCGCCGTAGTGCTGTCGTGCGCGTTTACCGGCTTGATCCTCGGCTTCTTGTCGCTCTACCTCATGCAATCGGTCGTGACGCGGATGCTGGGCCGGGCCGCAGGCTGGCTGTTTGTGGCGGGGGCGGCGGGTTTGGGAAGTTTCGGGATCTATCTTGGCCGCTTCCTGCGCTTCAACAGTTGGGACATCGTCGCCAAGCCGGCGGAGCTATACCAGGGCATCAGCTCGGTCGCGACCGGACAATTTGCCCATCGGGGCCAACTCGCTTTTCTCGCCTTGTTCGCGACTTTTATTTTCATCGCGTACGTGATGCTCTACGCGCTGACCCATCTGCCCACGCCTTTGCAAATGCAAACGGCCGCCACCGAAGAAGCTAAATCGCTCACCCCCGCATGAACCGGGAACAAACGCTGCGGCGCCGCATCAAACTGTTGACGTGGTTTTTCATCGTTGGCCTCGTGCTCAGCGGCGCGACGGCGATTCCATTAAACACGGAATTGGACTGGTTGGTGAACCAGCTGGGCGGGATGGAACCCACGAGCGGGACGGCTACCTCCGAACCCGGTCGCTGGCTGCTCACGACGCACGCGGCACTCCAGGATGTCAGCGCGCGACATCCGCTGCTCTTCTACGGCACGGACTGGCTGGCGTTTGGTCATTTCGTCATTGCCCTCGCATTCGTCGGGGCGCTGCGGGAGCCGGTTCGCAACCGCTGGCTGTTCGACTTCGGCTTGCTGGCGTGCGGGCTGGTATTGCCCTTCGCCCTCGCGTTCGGCGCGTTCCGCGGGATTCCCTTCTGGTGGCGGCTAATTGACTGTTCCTTCGGGGTGGTTGGATTTATTCCCCTTTGGTTTTGCCGCAAATGGGCAATAGAGCTCGAACGCCGCCACCGCTAAAATCCCGCTTGTCAGCCTAGGGAAACGCTGATTTAATCCGCATGGATTTCTTTTGAACGAGGAGGCTGATTTTCTCGTCTGTGTTGCATGACCCACCAGACCAGTTTCACGCACGCCGAGTTTGCCGCCAAAAAGAAGACCACACGCCGCGAGAAG
>JANXWY010000247.1 GCA_025350905.1 Verrucomicrobiota bacterium | reverse complement strand
CCCGGACTCGACCAAGAAGAACGGCGTGCTCGTCATGTGCGAAGTAATGATGCCGGACTGCAAGACGCCGCATCCGAGCAATTCGCGCGCGACCATCCTCGACGACCCGGATGCGTGGTTCGGTTATGAGCAGGAATACTTTCTCTTCAAGGACGGCGCGCCCCTCGGCTTCCCGCCGGGCGGCGGCTACCCGCCTCCGCAAGGCGAATACTACACGGCCGTGGGCTACAAGAACGTGGGGTGCATTGCCCGTGAGATCGTGGACACCCACCTTGATCTCTGCCTCGACGCCGGCATCAACCACGAAGGCATCAATTCCGAAGTGGCCAAGGGCCAGTGGGAATTCCAAATCTTCGGCAAAGGCTCCCGCAGCGCCGCCGACCAGATGTGGATGGCCCGCTACCTGATGATGCGTCTGTGCGAGAAGTACGGCGTGGACGTGAACTGGCATTGCAAGCCGCTGGGCAAGGACGTGGATTGGAACGGCTCCGGCATGCACGCGAATTTTTCGACCAAGCACATGCGCGAAGTGGGCGGCAAGGAATACTTCGAGGCGCTGATGGCGGCGTTCGACAAATACAAGAACGAGCACATCGCCGTTTATGGCCCGGACAATCATCTGCGCCTGACCGGCCTCCACGAAACCCAATCCATCGACAAGTTCAATTACGGCATTGCCAACCGGGGGGCTTCCGTTCGCGTCCCGCACAGCTTTGTCAACAACGGCTACAAGGGTTACTTGGAAGACCGCCGTCCAAACTCGCAAGGCGATCCGTACAAGATCGCGAGCCGGATCCTGCAGACAATTGCAACCGTGCCGACCAAGAAGGCCGGCAAGAAATAGGCGTCGGCCCTTCGGCCGAATCCTCTGCTAACCAGGCGCGGCCCGCAACGGCCGCGCCTTTTTTCGCACCGCCAAGCCACCCTTCCCGACGCCGTCGGAAACTCAAAAGCCTTGCCGCCGAAACGTGAGGCTTTACCCTGCCAAGGCATGCGCCACTTCAATCAAATTGCCGCCGTCGGTCTGACGCTGGTTATCCTCGCGGTCGCACGACCCGGCTCGGCGCAACTGCCGTCCGTCCCCACCGCCCGCGAACCCGTCACCAATACCTATCATGGCGTCCGCGTCGTGGAGGATTATCAGTGGCTCGAACCCGCCACGAACGCCGCCGTGCGCGATTGGACCCGCCAGCAGAACGAACGTACCCGTGCCTATTTCGACAAGCTTCTGTTCTACGACGGCTTATCCCAGGCCCTCGAACAATTGATTGCGGAAGAATCGGCCAGCTACACGCTCGCGTTCCGGCGCGGCGAAACCCTCTTTGCGCTGCGCAACAAACCGCCGGCCCAACAGCCCGTGCTCGTCCGGCTCAAATCCGTTTATCCGCCCGCACTACGCAAAGTGATCTTCGACCCCAACGCCTGGAACCCCAACGGCACCACCGCCATGGATTGGTTTGTGCCGTCGCCGGACGGTCGCCTCGTGGCCATTTGCCTTTCCGAGAAAGGCAGCGAAGATGGCACGCTGCATTGCTTCGAGACCGACACGGGCCGGCATCTGCCCGACACCCTGCCCGGCGCGCAATACCCGACCGGCGGCGGGAGCGCCGCCTGGAAGGCCGACGGCACCGGCCTCTACTACACGCGCTATCCCCGGCCGGGGGAACGTCCGGAAGCCGATCTGCACTTTTACCAACAGATTTGGTTTCATAAACTCGGCACGCCGGAAAGTGCCGACACCTATGAGCTTGGCCGTGAGTTTCCGCGCATCGCCGAAATCAAACTCGACGCCAGCGAAGACGGCCATTGGCTCTTGGCTGCGGTCGCCAACGGCGATGGCGGCGATTTCGCCCATTACCTGCGCAATGCTACGGGCCAGTGGCGTCAACTCACCCACTTCGAAGACGGGGTGAAACAGGTCAAGTTCGGCCCGGACGATGCGCTTTATCTCCGGTCCCTGAAAAATGCGCCGCACGGAAAAATCCTTCGCCTGTCGCCCATCGGCCAAAATATTATCAGCTCCCAATCCGCCCCGAGCCTGGTCGTAGACCAGACCGAAGACTCCAAGCGGCCGCGCCTCAGCGAACTCCCCATCGTGGTGCCCGAAGGCAAGGGTGTCATTCAAAACTTTGAGCCCGCCGCCCATGGGCTTTATGTGGATGAACTGGAAGGGGGCCCGTCGCGTTTGCGCTTTTACCGCCACGGCCAGCCCAAACCCGTGGAGGTGGCCATCCTGCCGGTTTCGTCGGTGGGCGGACTGCACTGCTGGCAGGAAGACAACGTGTTGTTCGCAAACACCAGCTTCCTCGTTCCGACCGCCTGGTATGAATGGCAGCCCGG
>JANXWY010000231.1 GCA_025350905.1 Verrucomicrobiota bacterium | reverse complement strand
TTTCACAGCGTAAATCGGAAGTTTATTCCTTTGATAAAAGATTTAAGGGTCGCCGGGGTGCCGTTCGTATTCACCTCACACGGCCAGTTAGGTTTTAGAAATGCCGGGCATTGGTTGCTGAAATTCATTTATCTGAACGTTTTCGACCACAGTCTGCGCAAAGCCGCCGGGCTGCATCTCTTGACCGAATGCGCCAATCGCCAATTGAAGTTTCTCCTACCGAATTACCCCGGGGTAAAATTGGTGCAGGGCCACCCGGTGACGGTTCCGCATCCGGCCACGGCTCCAGCCGTTTCGCGTAGCGATTACGGAATACCGGAAGGGGTTTTCGTTCTGATTTTCCTGGGTCGCCTGGACGTGTGGACCAAAGGCCTTGACCTCCTGATCGCGGCGTTCGCTTCCCTACCCGCGGGCCGGTTTCGGCTGGTAATCGCCGGCCCCGACTGGCACGGAGGCGAGGCGAAGCTTGAACGCCAGGCCGAGCAATTAGGCTGCCGCAATCACATTCACTTCCTCGGACCGGTTTACGGCGCCAAAAAATATTCCCTGCTCCGCATGGCGGACGCGTTCGTTTCGCCTTCCCGACATGAAGCGTTTGGCATTACTTTTATCGAGGCGCTGCTTTGCGACCGGCCGTTAGTAACCTCGACCAAACTTAATCTGGCCCCGGACCTGAGCGCAGCCAAAGCGGCCTTGATCACCCCGCTCACCGCCGGAGCGATCGCAGACGCAATCGCCCGACTGGAAGCCGAGCCGAAACTGCGGCATTCCTTGGCTGGCAAAGGTAAAACGTGGGCGGAGACGAATTGTGACCCCAACCGGACCGGCATCCGGTTCCGAGAGTTCTATCAATCGATCATAAATAATCCGCCAACCTCCGACCGGCGTTTCCCGCAGGCGGGCGCCGGCGGCGCGTGACTTTATGATTTGGCCCAAATCACCATTCATCCCGGATCCAGGCATGCTGAGCGATCTGCTCCGGCGCCGCAGATACGCCCGCATCCAACAAAAAGAAGAACAAGGGTTCGTCCGCCAGTGGTTTCTACTCTACGGACCTGCCGGCAAAGCGTCGCTGCTTAACCCGTCGCCGGCCAGTCTCCGGAAGCTGTTCCCCCCCACGGATCGAGTCTGGGCCGACCCCTTTCTTTGGCAATGGGGTGAGGAGCTTTACCTTTTTTGCGAAGAGTGGATTTATAGCCAACCGCATGGGCACATCGCGGTCATGCAGTCGACGAAAGACGGCAGCGTGTCGCCTTCGCGACCCGTTCTCATCAAGGATCATCATCTTTCGTATCCTTTCCTTTTTGAATACGAAAGAGTGTTGCACATGATGCCGGAGGGATGTGCCGGCCGCGCGCTCGAGGTCTATGTGTGCGAAGATTTTCCCAACCGTTGGCGCAAACGGGCAACGCTGATGCAAAATGTCGAGGCCGGCGATGCGACGCTGCTGGAGCATGCGGGAAAATGGTGGTTATTCGTCACCCTCAAGCGCGGCTTGTTCCGGTTTAACCGCGACCTGTTTGTCTTCTGGGCCGACACTCCGATCACTGACCAGTGGACTCCGCATCCCTGTAATCCGGTCGTCCGCGGAATTGAGAGTGCACGCCCAGCGGGTCCCTGTTTTGAACTCGACGGCAAGCTTTACCGCCCCTCCCAAAACAGTCTGGTTCGATACGGACACAGTTTGAGAATTAATGAGATTCTCCAACTGGATACCGAACGCTACGCCGAACGCCTGGTGACCGAAGTGCGACCGGATTGGGGCGAAGGCATCCGCGCCACCCACCATATCAACTGGCGCGACGGCATGCTGGTGATGGATGCGCAACGATTGCTACCGCTGGGGGACATTTCAGCGTGAAGCCCGATAGCCGAATTCTCCGCACGAAGTTTTCCCGAGCTGGAAGCCGTACATGCTTAGCGTAAGATTCCCGCCGAGGTTGATTCTTACGACCTGCCTGTTTCATTTACCCATGAGTCAACGGCACTCTCTGAGCCTCTTTCAGTTGTTCACTCCATCGCCGTTTAAGTCGAGCAACGGGCGCATCCTGACCCTGCTCCCTACGAAATGCATCGCGGCCAACCCCTCACCCGACCTTCGGTCACCTTCTCCCCATCGGATGGGGAGAGGCACGGGGTGAGAGGAGGGCTCGATCCGGTACCCGCAATTATTTTGGGGGCAGCGTGCGGGTGCGTCCTCAAGCAACTCGCCGGCGAAAAAACGCTTGCCGTCCGCGACCGGCGGCATAACTTCCCGCTCCATTGAGCGCACCGCCAAAGCGAATCTCCATGGACCCCGCCACTTCGAAAAACCATCTTCCATCAGTAAATCGCTCCGGCTTCGCTAACTTTTTGCGGCGCGGCCGAGGGGTCATCCTGCGCTTAATGCCGCCCCGGCTGGTGTTCACCATAATCTACCGGCGGCGCATCTGGCGGGATTCTGAATCACGATCCGGCTCCGGCTCCAACTTGCGCGCCACCGCGGCGATTCGAGCCGAGCTGCCGCGCCTGCTGACGGCTTTGCAAATAAAGTCCATGTTGGATGTTCCCTGCGGGGATCTTAACTGGATGAAAGAGGTAAATCTCGGAGCGGTGAATTATCTGGGCGTGGATATCGTGGCGGAATTGATCGCGAGCAACCGGGCCCGCTTCGCGGCTCCCAACCGACGATTCGAGTGTCTGGATATCCTCCAGGACCCAATGCCGGCGGTGGATCTCATTTTCTGTCGCGACTGCCTGGTGCACTTCTCTTCCAAACATATCTGGACGGCCATTGGCAACGTCAAGGCGAGCGGCTCGAAATACTTCGCGACGACGACCTTTCCGACCATCCGCCAGAACGAGGAAATCCCCACCGGGCAGCACCGGCCAATCAATCTGCAATCCCCGCCCTTCAATTTCCCGGAGCCAGTCAGGTTGCTGGATGATAGCACGCCGCCGCCGGCCAGCGCACTGGCCCTCATCAAAAAGGTTGGGGTATGGAAGGTGTCGGACTTGCCGTCGCTGGTGTGAGCTCGTGCGGCAGCTCGCGCCAGCGCCACCGATCGACTCGTTGGCGACGCTGAACTACCAATGAACGACCAAGCCGTATTCCATCGGCCGTCGCCGCACCTTGTCGACACCGACCGCAACCGTAAACGAAATGGTTTCGCTCCCTCGGGGCGAGTCAGCGGCTAGCCGCTAATTCAAAAAGTTGTCACCCTCGGCGTCGAACACGCTTCGTATTGGCCTACGGCTCGAGCGAATCAATATGGGGAAGGTTAGCGAAACAGGTCGCCCAGTTTTGGGGTCGTTCTCACGGCCTGCAGCCACGAATCGGGCCAGGGCATTCGCCGCAAAGCGTTCCGGGCGTCCCCCAGTCCGCGCAAAATGGCGCGCAAACCCGGGTGCTTGGCCAGATAGAGCATCGGCTCTTCCACGACTTCCACGCCGAAGGACAGTTTGAATTGGGTGATGGCGTATTCTGGCGACGCCTTGTCGGTGTTGGCAGGGCTGCAGCCACCGAAATCATAGTAGCGAAATCCTTCGGCCTTGTAATAGAGGACCTCCCGCCAATGCAGGAAACGATTCGCGTGACCGATCATCCCGCGGACGCGCTCATCGGTGCGATCCGCGGTCCCGCTCAAAATCGGACGCGCCCGCCCGGGACGATCCGGGAGCATGACATGCGCGGCCAGCGGCAACCCTTGCCATTGACACAAAAAGACGTCGTGCTCCGGCAGCAGCGCCGCCCAGGCTTTTTCGGAGACTTCATCGCGATAGCGCAGCCGGCGAATCGATTCGTTGATCAGCCGGTGCGCCGCTCCGGTATCTTCATTGCGAGTAACCACCAGGCCCATTTCCTGGGCCTGGCGGACTTCTTTACGACAAGAAGTGCGGTGCAGTTTTTGCACCAGCTGTTCCTCCGTCGGCGTCAGATCGATCAGCGGGGTATGGAAAGGTCGGGTGCGAAAGATCCACGGACGAAACTCCTCTACCAAGGGAGCGGGGCACTGCCAGAGAATCACGACGGGCGCTTGATCGAGGTAGGGACGGACTTCCTGGACACTTTGCGGGAACCAGACCTGCATGCCAGCGAGCTTGAAATATTTGGTTTGGTGAACAAACATCGGCTTGGTTTACCTATTTAAAGCGGCACAAATAGTACAACCAGACATCCTCGTTGCGATTCACCTCGTCCAGAGCCTTGATTTCAGCGCCGGTCGCCAGCGCGAAAACTCGTATGTCCGTAAAGTTGGCTTGCAACGCCTCCAGCTGGGCTTGGGGTCGGATGTAATAAATCTGCATCTGGCGATAATGGGCGCCGTCATTAAAAATGAGATACGCCGCGTCTCTGAAATTCGCCGACCGGATGCGCCAATTGTAGAGGCAGCGCAAGAGGAACCGTTTGGCCGTGCGCACCGCGAATTTCGGATTCAAACTCAGCAGCCGCCGCCATTCAAACAGATTGGCCGCCCAATTAAGATTGTGCGCGGAAAAACAAAAGTAACCGCCGGGTTTCCCGACTCGGCGAATCTCCTGTAATATTTTCGCCCGGTCCTCATGGGAGACACAATCAATCCCGTTAAAGCTGAACAAGACAAAATCGAACGTACCATCCTCAAACATGCCCATCGCCCGCGCATCGCAGGCCTGGAACTTGAGGGAGTCGGGATAACCGGAAAAGCGCTTCCGGCATTCCGCGATCATGCTCTCGGAATAATCAGTCCCGACGTACTCGCGCACCCACTTGCCAAAATGCAACGTCGTCCGCCCACCGCCCACTCCGATATCCAGCATCTTCGCCGTCGGCAAGTGGGGTAGCAGCTCGCGCAGAATCGTCTCTTCCGGAGGCTGAAGATGGGACTGCAAGGCGTAGCCCCGGGCTACATCCTTGGCCTCAAAAATCTTCTTGTTTTGAACCATACGCGGAAGTCGACACTGCCCGGGACAGCTATCAGGTAACGCGGGACCGGACAAGGGGAATCCACTAACTCCGGGCAAAGAGAATGGCACTTCCCGCTTGAGGCGGACCCGATTCTATCTTACCAGTTGCAGCAAAGTTAATCAGCAAGCGAGCCAACCATGGTTTCCAACGCCGCCAGTTTTTTTGAAGCTTTCTTTCGCGAACTGGGAAGGCGCGACATTCCGTTCGCCATCCTGCACGGTTACGAGCAGCTGCCGGAACAGATGCCCTCGGACATTGATTTTGTCGTCCGCCACGAAGACCTGCCGAAGCTGCTGCCGCTCCAGCAGGAAATTGCCCGGCAACAGGGCTGGGTGCTGACCAGCGTCGTCCACGCCAAGCTCTCCGCGCAATACGCCGTGTTCATTGACCCGACCAATGCGTCCCGATTTATCCAGTTGGATGCCTGCGGTCATTATGTGGAACGCGGGTGCTGGGTGCTGCGCGACACCCAGTTGCTGCAAGATCGCCGGCCGCACCGTTTTTTTACCGTGGCGTCACCCGCGAACGAATTCGCCTATCTACTCGCGAAGGCCTTGATAAAAACCAAACCCATGGCGACGGCCCTGCCCCGTCTGCGGGAACTCTGGGCGTCGGATCCGGCGGGCACGGAGGAACGCTTCCGACTGCTGGTCGGCAATGCCATCGCACCGTTGCCTACGTGGTTGGCTCGGCCCGCCGCGGACTGGGAGCAACGGCTGCGCCCCTGCCTTCGGGCGCGCACTCGTTTCGGTCCGCTGAACCTTGTGCGCGAGTGCCTCCGGGTGGGGCGGCGGATTTTGTCTCCGGTCGGATTGCATGTCGTGATTCTGGGCCCGGATGGCGTGGGGAAATCCACGCTGATCGCCCAACTCGGGCTGCCCTGTTTCCGACGAGTGCAGCAATTCCATTTCCGTCCGGGCCTGCTGGACAAGAAGTCTCCGGGTCCCGCCGCCCAACCGCATTCCCTGCCACCTCGCTCCCACGCCTTCAGCCTCGCCAAGACGTTCTACTATTTTGCCGACCACTGGTTGGGATACTGGTGGAAAATATTTCCCGCCAAAGTCCGCAATGAATTGGTGGTGTTCGATCGCTCGTTTGAGGATGTGTTGGTTGACCCGATTCGTTATCGCCTGTCCGCGGGGAGCACATTCGCGCGCCTGCTGCGGCAGCTTTTGCCCACGCCCGATTTGACCTTCGTGCTGGAAGCAGAGCCCGAGCTGGTTCATGCCCGCAAACCAGAATTGGATATCGTGGAATTGCGCCGGCAGCGTGAAGTCTTGCGCCAGTTAGCGAGCCGGACGCCTCGTTGCCGGATTATTTCGGCCGCCCAACTCCCCGACCAAGTCGCCCAAGAGGTCCAGCGGCTGATGCTGACATTCCTCGCGGCGCGGGAAAAGCAAAGACAGCGGGTTTGAATTACGCAAACGCGCAGTCCGGCGCCACCGGAACGTTTAGCGCCAGCGCGCGGCCAGATGATTCAATAGCTCGCGCGTCGCGGCCAGGCCTTCGGACGGACGAATAACCTCCGCCTGATACAATAGATAAAACAGCAACAACGAACGCTCCTGTCCGCAGAGCCCGGCGGCTTGAGCGTAGGTTTTGAATTCGTTGCCGCTGAGTATTCTCTCCGCGGTGGCGACCAGGGCCGCCACTGGCTGGCGATGCACAAGGATGCGTTTCTGGATCGGATAGTGAAACCAGTCCCAAGCGGGTAGCCCATGGAGTTCGCCACGCTCCCAATCCACCACGTTCCAGACGCCGGACGGCGACACCCGGATATTCCAGGGCGCGAAATCGCCGTGGACGAGGGCCCCGGCGCAGGCCAGGTGGCGCAACGAATCCGCGAGTGAGGTGAACACGGGATGATTGGCGCAGGTGGCGGACAATTCCCGCCAGACGCGGGTGTCGGTAAAAACAATCGGTGACTGCGGCCGCAGCCAGTTTCCCAATAGCTGCGGGAGCCGCCGTTCATCCAACTCCCGGGGCGAGTGACCCGGGAAGAAATCAAACGCCATCGCGCGTATTTTCGAATTGGCAAAAGCTCCCCGCAACTTCGGAATGCCAGTTGCGGTTGCGGGAACGCTTTCCAGAAATTTCGCTTCCTGGGCAATTAACTGCCGCGCTGCCTCGGACACGCCCGCTTTGACCACGGTGACCGGAATGCCGGCCGAATCGAACAGCATAAGAATGAATCGCTGACCCGGGCTGTTTGGGTTGCCTGCCAGCACGGCAAATTGCGGCATGACGCCCGGAGCCAACCCGGCCTGCCCCACCAGCCAACGGATAAAGGGATCGTCGGGCGTTAGGGCGACCGGCACCAATGTAACTCCGAAGGGGAGGCGCAACTGCAAAGCCCAGCCGGCCAGCGTGCGCAGGAGGCGGCCGCGCATCGTTTGCGCCGGGTACAGTTCCAACCCGCGGCCGGCAAGGGCCGGTGGGGCGGGGAGTAATAACAGCGGCTGCCCGCGTTTCGTGAGCAACTTCATGGGGACCGCCAGCGCGGGCGAGGTCGTGGCTTCCGGCGCGAACAGGAGTTGCCAGAAAGGCGAAGGCACGTTCATGCTTTGGCGGGCGACGGTATCGGAAACGGTTGCCGGCGCAAGCGCATCTTTGTCGCCCGAAGAAAATCAGCGATCAACTGCAAGGCCGAAGGATTTTGTGCTTTGAACCCGCGCGGGCCGTCCTTACCTTGCCGCCATGCAAGATGCTGGAAAGGTGGATGCGACCCGCAAGCGCAGCAGCCGGCCGCAGCGCCCGGCGGCCCCGGGCCTACCTGGCAACAACGTAGCTCGGCCCATCCGGCCGAGCCTGGTTTAATCAAACCAACCCATGCCTCCAAATCCCAGCCCAGCGCCCGCCAACGGCGACAACGATGACGCCCGGTTGAAGATTTATTTTCTGCCCAACCTGCTGACCGCAGGAAATCTCTTTTGCGGCTTCGTGGCGTTGACCAAGATCGTGGAAGCCAAACTAGAATTGGGGGATTTCACGGATATCAAACTGGCCCTCGGTTTCATTCTGGCCGCCTGCATTTTCGATCTGTTTGATGGGCGCGTGGCGCGCATGGGCGGCGTGGAAAGCCCGTTTGGCCGCGAGTTCGATTCGTTGGCCGATCTGGTTTCGTTCGGGGTCGCCCCCGCCTTTCTGGTGCATCGCGTGGTGTTGGGTGATGTTTTCAGCGACCACCCGCAAGTCGGATGGTTCATTGCCTCGATGTATCTGCTGTGTGGGGCGTTTCGCTTGGCGCGCTTCAATTGCCTGGCCACGATGGCTGGCAGTGGCGGTAGCAAAGATTTTCTTGGCTTCCCCATTCCTTCGGCGGCGGGATTGGTCGGTTCGGTAACCTTGCTGATCATTCATCTCAATGAAAAAGATCGCACCCTCGGCCACTGGAAATACGTGCCCGCCATCGTGCTGGTGTTTTTGTCGGCCATGATGGTTAGCACGGTGAAGTATCCCAGCTTCAAAACGCTCGGCTTGCGTTCCACCAGCACCTTTGCCAAAGCCATCCTCGCCGCCGCGCTGCTGGGCGGTGTGCTCGTACTGCGGGAAAAGGTGCTGTATTACGTGCTGCCATTGTTCTTCACCGCCTATCTCGTCTACGGATTTGTGCGGCCCCGGATCTCGCGCAAGATGCGGCAGGACATCGAAGATGACGACGAGGACGAAACCGCCAAGCCTGACTGACGCTGGATGCCGGAGTTGCCGCCCATTCTGATCGCAGGCTTGACTGGGTTCATCAGCGGACTCTTGCTATCCATTCCGGTCGGGCCCATCAACCTCACCATCATCAATGAGGGCGCGCGGCGAGGGTTTCAGTGGGCCGCGCTCATCGGCCTGGGCGCGTCGGTGATGGAGGTGATTTATTGCTCGATTGCGTTCACGGGCTTCTCGTCGTTCTTTGGCAACCGCTACATCAAGGCGGCCATGGAAGTGTTCAGTTTCGTGTTCATGCTGTTTCTGGGCATCAAGTTTTTGCTGGCCAAAAAGGTCAACGAACCGACCCACATCAGCGGCGCGGCCGATCGATTCGAAGGGCGCATTCAGCAAAGGCTTCAGCCCCACTCGGCGTTTTTCACGGGCTTGGTACGCGTAATGGGCAATCCGGGCGTGCTGCTGTTCTGGATCATCCTGGCGGCCAGTTTCATCTCGCACGATTGGGTCGAGCCCACGTTGCAAGGCAAGTTCGCCTGCGTTACCGGCGTGGCTCTCGGCACCGGGCTGTGGTTCGTCGGCCTGAGCTACGGCGTGTCGCGCGGGCACGGACGGATGAGCGAAAAAGCGCTGCTGCGAATGGAACATCTCTCCGGGCTGGCGTTAGTGCTGTTCGGTTTGGGGCAAGGCGTACGGATTGTCTTGCAGCTGGTGCGTCACAAGCTGTGAGGCCAGCGACGCCTTCCTCAATGGGGGACAGCGATTTTCTTTTACCCCGCGCGGCCAGCTCCCTTTGCGCCACGCCTTCGCCAACTAAATCTGTTCCGACTCCGTCGTCACTGCTTCCGAATCACCTTTGAGCGCGCCCATGACGGCGTGCCACGCAAGGATTGCGCATTTCACGCGCGCGGGATACTTGTGGACCCCTGCAAACACCGCGAGCTTCCCGACGTCGCCCGCAAACTTCCCGGTCATCACCATGTCGTGGACCTGGGTAAACATGGTTGCCACTTCGGCTTTGGTCTTGCCTTTCGCGAATTCCGTGAGCAAGGAGGCTGACGCCTTCGAGATGCAGCAGCCCGAGCCGACAAAGCTGATATCCGTGATCAAGTCGCCGTCCAGCACGAGGAATAGCTTCAACTGGTCGCCACAAAGTGGATTGTGCCCTTGCGCGGCGCAGGTGGCCTGCGGCATCTCGTGGAAATTGCGCGGCTTCTTGCAGTGGTCCAGAATGACCTGCTGATAAAGATCGTTCAGATCGTCGAACATTATTCAAAACTCCAACTTCCAAATCCCCATTGCCGGAGAAACGCCAAAGCCAAAACTCCGAGTCAACCGCGCACTCCTCAGATTGTGGTTGTGCGCTTAGGGTTGCTCGGGCGCTGGCCGGCCGCGGCTTGATGCTTTCATTTCTCCGCCAAATGCGGATTGGCTTCCAGCCGCTCCCACACCAACTGGTCCAGCTCCGCGCGGGCACCCTCGTGCCGGATGCGCTCAATGATTTCGCCGGCAAACGCGTGGATTAACATCCGCCGTGCCGTCTCCGGTCCCAGGCCGCGGGAGCGCAGATAGAAAATCGATTCCGGATTCAACTGCCCGATGGTCGCCCCGTGCGTGCATTTCACATCGTCGGCGTAAATCTCCAATTGCGGCTTGGTGTTGGCGGTGGCGTCGTCGGAGAGCAGGAGATTTTTGTTGGTCTGTTTGGCGTCGGTTTTTTGTGCGAGCGGCTGCACGAGGATGCGGCCGTGGAAAACTCCTCGCGATTTGTCGTCCAGAATGCCGTTGAAATACTCGTGACTGGCACAATGCGGCTGGGCGTGTTCCACGACCATGTGGTGATCCGCCAATTGCTCGCCGCGCGTGAGGTACAGTCCGTTGAGGATGCATTCCAAGCCCTCACCCGCGAGGTTCGTCCGGATGCTGTTGCGGGAGATTTTCGCCCCGAGCGCAAACGAGTGGACGCGGACGTTGCTCGCCCGCCCAAATTTCCCGTGGAACGCCGCCAGGTGAAACGCATCCGACGCCTCATCCTGGAATTTAAGCACTTCAACCGTGGCCTGGTCACCCACCACGAGTTCGGTGACGGCATTGGTGAAGTAGCCCGCGCCGCCAGCCGTCACGTAACTTTCGATCACGGTCAACTGGCTGTTCGCCTCCGCGACGATGACGTTGCGCGGCTGAATCGTCGCGCCCGTTGGCTTTGCGGTAGCGATGTAAACCAGTTGCACCGGCTCGGCGACCACGGCACCGGCGGGCACGTGAATAAACCCGCCATCCTGAAAAAAGGCCTGATTGAGCGCGGCGAAGGCGTTGTCGCCATCCCGCCGGGGCGGCGCGAGAAGTGGCTCCAGCAACGCCGGCTCCGCTGCGAGCACAGCGGCGACGTTAGATACTTTCACGCCCGCCGGCAGCTTCGCGATTTTGGAAAGCGACGCTGCGTAATGACCATTCACGAACACCAGCCGCGTGCCGGGCAAATTGGCGAACGGAAAATCCTTGAGCGCCGCCGCCGTCATGCTGTCCACAGCGGGTTCAAACACCGGCTTGAACGGCAGTTTCGCGATGGGCGCGACATTCGTGAAGCGCCAATCCTCATGCTGAAGGGTCGGGAAGCCGAGTTCCGCGAACCGGGCCAATCCCCCCTGGCGCAGCGGGAGCATCCACGCCGGTTGTTTTATATCACGCTCCAAGCGGCGGAAATTTTCCAAATAAGCATCCGCCACCGGCGCGGGTTGTTTCTGTGAAGTCGGGGCCATGTTCGGTTTCAAAATTTTCCCAATCGAGCGCACAGCGTTTCACGCCCACGCCGCGGAAGCAAGTCTTGCTGCAAAGTGCTCTCACCGCCGCGCGTTTCCCGACGGGCCAAATGCGGGGATTGTGAAATAAATCACAAAACCGGCTTGCCTGCCAAAATTCTGCCGCTAAGCTCCCGGAGTGACGCTGATCAAAGGCGTTGCGTTCCCATGCAGGAAACCACTGAACTCGGCTATAATTCTAAAATTGAGGGTGAGGTTATCGTCACTCGAGTTGACGCTGCCCTGAATTGGTTTCGCAAGAATTCCATCTGGCCCATGCCGATGGGGTTGGCGTGTTGTGCCATTGAACTCATGGCGACCGGCGCGAGCCGGTTTGATATTTCCCGCTTCGGGATGGAGGTCATGCGCTTTTCGCCGCGTCAATCGGACTGCATGGTCGTAGCCGGCACAGTGACTTACAAGATGGCCCTGGCCGTGAAACGTATTTATGACCAGATGGCCGAGCCCAAATACGTCATCGCCATGGGCGCGTGCGCCTCGACCGGCGGCATGTATCGCAGCTATTCCGTGTTGCAAGGTGTGGACCATATCATCCCGGTGGACGTTTACGTCGCGGGTTGTCCGCCGCGCCCCGAGGCGCTGCTTGACGCGCTGATCAAGCTGCAAAACCAGATTCAACGGGAACCGTTGTTGGGTGACTTGAAGCGGTTAACCCCGATACCGGCCAAAACCTGAATTTCTTGACCACGGATGAACACGGATTTTCAAACCTTGATTCCGGTAGCAGCCGAGGTAACGAGGCTCAAATCAAACGTGAATCAGAATCGCTCAGCAACAGTGGTCGGATTCGATCCGAGTTCAGCCGGGCCCAACCGTGGTTTCGATTTCGTTTCACTGTGAGCGCGCTCGACTTAGCCAAAAGACTCAAAGCCCAATTCGGCGATTTACTCTCCGAACCGGCGGAGTTTCGCGGTGAACTGACCCTGAACCTCGCCGACGCCGAACACATCGTGGCGGTTGGCAGCTGCGCAATGCGGGAACTGGGTTTTGATCTGCTAGTGGACGTTTCCAGCGTCGACAATTACGGCGACGATCCCCGTTGGACGATCGTTTACGAGCTTTACGGCGTGGCGCATCGCCAGTATTTGCGGCTCAAAACCAACGTGAGCGAGGAGAAGTCCGAGCTGCCAACGGTCACGGGCGTGTGGCGCACGGCGGACTGGCACGAGCGCGAGATTTACGACCTGATGGGGATCCGCTTTCGCGATCACCCCGACTTGCGCCGCATCATCATGTGGGAGGGCTATCCCTACTTTCCGCTCCGCAAAGATTTCCCGCTTGGCGGTAAGCCGACGGATTTACCGGAAATCGCTTTTACCAAAAGTGCGCCCATCGAAGGCGGACCTTTCGTCACAACGCCGGGGGGCCGGGATGCGATTGAACGCGAGCCGCGTGTGCGGACGCCGGAGAGTCCATGACATTGAATCATGCCCAAGCTTTACGAATATCTTGGCATCACGGTGTTCTTCTTCGCTGGAGAACATTTGCCGGTGCATGTTCACGGTCGCTCCGGCAGTTCGGAGACGAAGGCCGAGATCATCACGGCGAACGGCCAGATTGTGGCGATTCGATTGTGCCGCGTCACCAACCGCCGCCCGCTGTCGGGAAAGGTGCGGAAGCATTTTCTGGAACTGGTGAACGCTAAGGCGCAGGATATTCTGAAGAAATGGTCGGATGTTTTTGTTTTGAACAAGGTGGTTCATCCCGAAATCATCACCCGGAGAATCAAATAGGTCATGTATTTGCGAGTCATGGAAGCCACGTATGTTCCCCGTCATCGGGTGGACATCAAGTTCAACGACGGCACGCGCCGTGTCGTGGACTTCGGCCCGTTTCTCAAACAGGCCAGGAACCCGATGTTCACGAAGTATCGCAGCACCAGAGCATTCAAGTCGTTCCACATTCAAGACGGCGATCTGATGTGGGGGGATTTTGAAATGATTTTTCCAATCATGGATTTGTACCACGGGAACATTCTCAAAGGTGAAGCAACCACCCCGGCTCACTTTGTGTTAAGCGACGCTGTATCGTCGGCTAAAATTGTTTCTGCGAAGAAACCCAAAGCTGTGGCCACCGTTTCTTACAGAAAAACAAAGGTGCTGACTCGACGCGCAAAGTGAAGAACTGATTTCATGGCCGCAACAGAACACAAAAAGCGCAAAGAAATCGGCGATCAACTTTGTGAATCGAAGAGCAGTTGAGTTGGCCAGGCGTCACATTCCGAAAAAGAAGTAATGGCTGAAGTTCAAGCAATCGAGATTCGCGACTCTGCTGCCCAAGCGGCAGCGGTGGCGCGGTCTTTTCCGCCTGCTGAAGATTTGCAGGACATGCAGGGCGAGAAGATGGTCCTCAACATGGGGCCGTCGCATCCTTCCACTCACGGCGTGTTGCGCATCATTCTGGAACTCGACGGCGAGATCATCACCAAGGCCGTTCCCGACATCGGTTACCTGCATCGCGGCGACGAAAAGATCGCCGAGAACATGACCTACACCCAGTTCATCCCCTACACGGACCGGCTGGATTATCTCGCGCCGATGGCGAACAACGTCGCTTACGCACTCGCGGTGGAAAAACTCCTCGGCATTCACGACAAGCTCCCACCGCGCTGCCAATATCTCCGGGTGATTTGCTGTGAACTGGCGCGCATTTCGTCGCACCTGCTCGGCGTTGGCTGCTTCGCGATGGACGTGGGCGCGATGACCGTTTTCCTCCTGACGTTCACCGAGCGCGAAAAGATTTACAACCTGTGCGAATCCCTCACCGGCGCGCGGTTCACGACGAGTTACACGCGCATCGGCGGCGTTTCGCGGGACACCCCACCCGGCTGGTGCGATGCCGTGCGCCAGTTCCTCAAGGAAGTCGTCGTCAACATCGCCGAGGTGGAGACGCTGCTTACCCGCAATAAAATCTGGGTGGACCGCACGCGGGACGTCGGCGTCATTTCGAAGGAAACGGCAATTGATTACGGCCTCACCGGCCCGAACTTGCGGGGCAGCGGCGTGGATTACGATCTCCGCAAGGCACAGCCGTATCTTTGCTACAAGGATCTGCAATTCGACGTCGTGCTTGGTTCGGTGGGCGATTGTTACGACCGCTACCTGGTGCGCATGGAAGAAATGCGCCAGAGCGTGCGCCTCGTCCATCAGTGCCTCGACAAGATTCCTGGCGGCTTCGAGAACAAGTCCAGCGAACCGGTCAACGTGGCGGATGGAAAAATCGTCTTGCCGCCCAAGAACAAGGTCATGTCGAGCATGGAGGAATTGATCCATCAATTCATGCTCGTGACGCAGGGCGTGAATTGCCCGCCCGGCGAGATTTATTTTGGGCACGAAAATCCGAAAGGCGAACTGGGCTTTTACATCAACAGCCGGGGCGGCGGCACGCCGTATCGCATGAAGATCCGCTCGCCGTCCTTCTGCAACCTGAGCATTTTATCGCACCTGTTGCCCGGCCACATGATGAGCGACACCACGGCGATTTTGGGTTCGTTTGATTTCGTGATGGGGGAGTGTGACCGATGATGGCCGCTGCATCCATAACAGCAATTTGGATGATGTCCGGTTTCATAATCCTTGCTTTTCTCGGCGTCGTTGCGGCATGCAAGTTGTATGAAAGCTGGCAGCTAAAGCGTATGCGGGATTTGGCCTGTTCCAAGTGCCGCAAACACTTCCAAGTTCCAAATTATTCAGCTGTGAAGCGGTGGATGGCAAGAGATGCGACTATTAATTCTGGCTTTTATTTGAGATGTGAAAATTGCGGCATTGAATTTCGATTCGGAGACAATTTTGAGTGTTTGAGTCAAGCCGCCTAGACAAACAGAAAATGAGTTTTTCCGTTCCAACCAATTTAGAAGCCGAGATGGACGAACTGATCACGCATTATCCCGTGAAACGCAGCGCGTCGCTCATGCTGCTACACGCGGTGCAGGAACATTTCGGCTACATCTCACCGGAAGCCACTCAATGGATCGCGCGCAAGCTGGACCTCCAGCCCATCAACGTCCACGAACTCGTGACGTTTTATCCGATGTTCCGGCAAGCGCCGGTGGGCAGATATCAGATCAAAGTTTGCCGTACGTTGAGTTGCGCGCTTGGTGGCTCACACAAGTTGCATGAGCATTTTTGCACCAAGCTCGAGCTCGACCCGCACGCCCACGGCTTGCAAACGACGCCGGATGGAAAGTTTTCGGTTGAGTTTGTCGAGTGCCTCGCCGGTTGCGGCACCGCGCCGGTGATGATGTGCAACGAGGATTTCCACGAAGGGGTCACTAATGCCAAAGCAGATGAAATCATGGGAGGCTGCCAATGAGAATGCTGCCTTCTGCCTTCTGCCTTCTGCCTTCTTTATTGGGAGAATGGTTGCCCGACATGGATTTGAACCATGACAAACAGATTCAGAGTCTGCTGTGCTACCGTTACACCATCGGGCAAACCGACGTGTGGCACAGGCTAGGGAATTTCGTGGGCCAGTCAAGCCGGCAGCCCCGGAGGGGCAATACATTTGTAGTTTGTGATTCCCAATTGAAACAAAGCTCCGTCAGGAGCGACATATGCCGGCCCGCTGGGGCTAAATTGTTTTGTGGCCCGATTAACTACAAAGATTTCGCTCCTAACGGAGCTTTGAATTAACCATGCCGCAAGAGTTCAAATTGATCCTTAAGCACTTCGACAATCCGGGTTACACGCACGACCTCGAATGCTATTTGCGGCACGGCGGCTACGAGACGTTGAAGAAAGCCCTCGCCATCCAGCCAAAGGATTTGCCCGATGGCAAGAAAGCATCGCCGCAGGAACAAATTCGCGACGATGTGAAGCTGTCCGGCCTGCGCGGTCGCGGGGGCGCGGGTTTCTCGTGCGGCCTCAAGTGGAGTTTTGTGGATCGCCGCAGCGGCAAGCCGATCTATCTCATCTGCAATGCGGACGAATCCGAGCCGGGCACCTTCAAGGATCGCCAGATCATTCACAGAGATCCGCATCAATTGATCGAGGGCATGATCATCTCCTGCTTCGCGAACGACGTGAAGCTCGCCTACATCTATATTCGCGGTGAAATGCCGTTGGGTGCGAAGCTGCTGAACACGGCGTTGAAGGAAGCCCGTGCGAAAAATTTCCTCGGCAAGAACATTCTGGGCAGCGGCTACGATCTGGAGATTCACGTCCATCGCGGCGCGGGCGCTTACATCTGCGGCGAGGAAACCGGCCTCATCGAATCGCTCGAAGGCAAGCGTCCTTATCCGCGAATTAAACCGCCGTATTTCCCGGCGGTCCTCGGGCTCTACATGTGCCCGACCATCGTCAACAACGTCGAGACGCTCTGCAACGTGAAACACATCGTTGCGCTGGGCGCGGCGGAATTCGCCAAGCTCGGCACGCCGAACAACACCGGCACGCGCATCGTCAGCCTAAGCGGCCAGGTAAAGCGCCCCGGCTATTACGAAATCGAAATCGGGAAAGCCACCATCGGCCAGCTCATCAACGATCCGGCGTTTGGCGGCGGTTTGCGGGACGGCCGCAAACTCAAGGCGGTGATTCCCGGCGGTTCCTCGGCCAAGGTTTTCAAGGCCGGCGAGAAATTCAAACTCAAGCGCCGGGTGGAGGGCAAGGACGTCGAGCAGGAAGTCGACATGCTCGATCTGCCGTATGATTTCGACTCGCTCATCGCCGCCGGCTCCATGAGTGGTTCCAGCGCGATCATCGTGCTGGACGACAGCGTGGACATCGTCGCAGCGCTCGCGAACATCAGTGAGTTCTACGCCCACGAAAGCTGCGGCCAATGTACGCCCTGCCGGGAGGGGTCGCTCTGGATGAGCAAAGCCCTGCACCGCCTCACCCACGGCGAAGGCCGCAAAACCGACGCGGATTACCTCGTGAAGATCGCCGACAACATTCCCGGCGGCCGCACCATCTGCGCCTTTGGCGAAGCCTGCTCGTGGCCGGTGCAAAGTTTCGTCGCCAAGTTCAAAGATGAATTTGTCGCCAAAGGCGCAGCGGATGAAGCGCGTCGTGCAATAGATGGCAAGGGTGCTGGCCCGACCCACGAAATGAAAATCGCGGCGAGTCCGCAGAATTGAGAAAGGCAACAACATGAGCATCGCAATTGAATCAGTTTTTATCGAAGCGCTTTCATTGCCGACGAAAGAGCGCGCGACGCTCGTTGAAAAATTGTTACTCAGTCTTGAACCCGAAAAAAGTTCGCCGGAGATCGAGGCTGCCTGGAAGCGAGAAGCCTTGGATCGTTGCCGAGCCTACGATGAAGGCAAGTTGACCGAGCGTGAAGCCGCCGATGTTTTGAATGAAGCCTATCGGAAAGCGAAATGAAACGGCTGACCTATCTCAGCATTGCCGAGATTGAGTTGGTTGAAGCCGCACAGTTTTATAATGAAAGCCAAACAGGACTGGGAAGATTGTTTCTCGACGCCGTTCGGGAGACTGGCGACCGTATTCGTCAGAACCCTGAGTGGTGGCCAGTCTTTGAAGCACCCGTTCGCGGCTGTCGCGTCTTTCCGTTTCCTTACCGGCTGCTTTATCGCGAATTGCCCGATCGCATTCAGATCGTTTCCGTCTTTCACCTTAGCCGCCACCCACAGAGCTGGAGGGATCGCCTGAGTTAAGAAAATGTCAACCGTTGCCACAACCGAGATCACGCCCACGCCGCCCGCGATCGAAAAGATCCGGGTCAAGGTGGATGGGCGCGAAGTCGAAGTGCCGAAGCTCACGCCGGATTGGCAGGGCAAGCCCGCCCCCACCACGATGCTGCAGGCCTGCGAGCTCGCGCGCCAGGAAGTGCCGCACTATTGCTATCATCCGAAGCTGCCAGTCTCGGGCAACTGCCGCATGTGCCTCGTCGAATTCGGCACGCCCGCGCTCGGCCCGGATCGCAAACCGATTCTCAATCCCGACGGCACGCCGAAGATCGCGAAGTCGCCACGGCCCGCCATCGGTTGCGCCACGCCGATTTCACCGGGCATGGAAATCTACACGAACACGCCTGGCGTGAAACAGATGCGCGAAGGTGTCCTCGAATCCCTGCTGATTAATCACCCGCTGGATTGCCCGATTTGCGATCAGGCCGGCGAATGCAAGCTCCAGGAATATTCCGTGGACTACGGCCAGAGCGCGAGCCGTTTTGTCGAAGCGAAGGTGCACAAGCCCAAGGCAGTTGATCTCGGACCGCGCATCATGCTCGACGCGGAACGTTGTATTCTCTGCACGCGTTGCATTCGTTTCACGAAGGACGTAGCGGGCGATGACGCGCTCGGCATCGTGAATCGCGGCAGCTACAACACGATTGCCACCTTCCCCGGCCTGCCATTCGACAACAACTACACATTGAACACCGTGGACATCTGTCCCGTGGGCGCGT
>JANXWY010000225.1 GCA_025350905.1 Verrucomicrobiota bacterium | reverse complement strand
CACTTCTTATGCGGGCGCGGCGATCGGCAATACCGTGGTCATGTTTCCGGTGGATCTCGACACCGCTTTCGGCGGCACGACTTACACGGCACCCGGCGGCGCGACGAAGCATTATATCACGGGGTTGACGCCGAATGGGAGTTACAGCGCCAGCGCGCAGGTTATGGGCGGGAACATTCAGGTTAGCGTCAATTCCGGTGGAAGTTATGTCGCCGATAGCGGCGGCGTGCTCGTGTTCGGCGCGAGTAAGTCCACGAGTGACTTCAACGGCGATGGCAAGCCCGACCTTGCTCTCTTCCACGCGAGCGACCTTCGAACCTATGTTTGGTACTTGAATGGCGCGACTTACGGTGGGGCCGCGCCCGGACCGGCGCTGCCGCCTGGGTGGACGGTGGTGGGTGTAGGAGATTTCAATGGCGATGGTAAACCCGACTATCTGCTCTTCAACGCGAGCAGCCGGCAGACCTATATCTGGTACCTAAACGGCCCGTCTTACAGCGGAGCCGCGCCCGGACCGACGCTGCCCGCGGGGTGGAGTCTCGTAAGGCCGTGAGTTTCTAGACGCGAGTTCCGACCGAGTTCTGCCGGCCCAATTCGCTAAATTGAGGTGGTTGGATTTGCGCGCGGCGCCAAAGAATCGCCCGGCGAATTCGCGATCCGTCCGAGGTGAGCAGCGCCATTACGGCACCGCGCAGATCAAAAAACCACGACTCGGGCGTGATCGGTCGCGGCTTCGCAGAATAAAACGGCAACGTGCTCGTTATCATCAACCCGTTCGCGACCGGCCTCAGGACCTTGGAAAACCTGGCCCGATGTAAAGTGCCGCCAGCCTTTTTCCACGATGCCGCTGCGCCCGATCAGCAGTCTGGATCCGGAGGAACTGCCCGACCGCATCGCCTTCACAAAATCCCGTCGCAATCCGAGAGGCAAGACGGTGAAGAAACAACCCAGGCCTGGATCATTCTCGTGGTCAACGAGTTCTTAACCTGCTATAAAACGCCCCATGTCGTTTCGGCGGAATATCCACGATCACCCTCTCTCTGAATGCTCCGTGCGTTAATCCTCGGAATCACCGGCCAGGACGGTTCATACCTTGCAGAGTTGCTCCTGGCGCACGGCTACGAAGTTCATGGCGTTGTGCGGCGCACGAGCACATTGGATCGTTCGCGGCTCCGGCACCTTTACGAGGATTCGACCATCTACAAGAAGCGCCTGTTTCTTCATTACGCAGATCTGGACGATCCCACGACGCTGCGCCGCGTGCTCACGAACGTGCGACCGCGTGAAATCTATCATTTGGCCGGCCAAAGCCACGTTGGAATGAGCTTCGAGATTCCCGAGTCCACCTGCGAACTGACCGCGATGGGGACTCTCCGACTGCTGGAAATGATCCGCGATCTGCCGGAGGCTCCGAAATTATTTCACGCCTCGTCGAGTGAGATTTTTGGCCGGCCCACTCAATCGCCTCAAGACGAACAGACCCGGCATGCTCCAGTCAATCCCTACGGGTGCGCCAAGGCATTCGCCACCCAGATGGTGGCCATCTATCGGGAAAGCATCGGCCTGTTCGCATGCAACGGCATCATGTACAACCACGAGTCCCCGCGTCGGGGGGAGAATTTCGTGACTCGAAAGATCTGCCGGGCGGCGGTGGCGATCAAACTTGGCCGCGAAACCGAACTCGTCCTGGGTGACACAAGCGCCCAGCGGGATTGGGGCGACGCGAGAGATTACGTGATGGGGATGTGGCTAACGCTGCAGCATCACACCGCCGAGGACTTCATCTTCGCCACCGGCCGTCTTCATTCGGTTCAAGACGTGGTCGAACAGGCTTTCAAAACGGTCAAACTCAACTGGCAAGACCACGTGAGAACCGATGAACGGCTGCTCCGCCGCACTGAACCACTGCGCCTCGTGGGAAACCCGGAGAAGGCGCGCAGGCTCCTCGGCTGGGAACCGAAAACGAGTTTTGAAGAACTCATCAGTGAAATGACCCACGCGGAGTTGAGTGCCCTCTCCGCCGTTTGATGCGGTGACG
>JANXWY010000212.1 GCA_025350905.1 Verrucomicrobiota bacterium | reverse complement strand
TGACGAAGCATCCGGAGTTTGACGAAACGCCGGGGCAGTTTCCAAACAATACCAATATTTATTGCCGGAGTTGGTGTCCGAAAAATCCAGAAGTCAATCCGGTGGTCTTTGCGTTGGTGGATGAATTGGTAGAAGCCTTTGAAGCCGACGCCTTTCATGCGGGCATGGATGAAGTCTTCCTCCTGGCCTCCGAACACTGCCCGCGTTGCAAGGGTGGAGATCCGGCGAAACTTTTTGCCAAGGCGGTCAATGATTTCCACAACCACATCGTCAAACAACACCACTGGGAAATGTTGCTGTGGGCGGATCGGCTGCTTGATGCGAAGACCATGGGTTACGGCGAATGGGAGTCCGCCAAGAATGGCACAGCGCCCGCGGTGGACTTGATCCCCAAGGATATTGTGCTGTGTGATTGGCATTACCAAAAGCGAACGAATTATCCTTCCGTGCCATTTTTGCTGGAGAAAGGATTCCGGGTCTGGCCGGCCAGCTGGCAACCGTTGGTTGGGGCCAAGGCATTCAGCGCTTTTGCGCAGGGGCAACGGAACAAGAACCTGGTCGGTTTCCTGGTCACCGTCTGGGGTAAGGCGAAAATTGATGCAGTCGCCGATTGGCCGCCGCTGGTTGAAGTGCTGGCGGAGTGGAAATAGCGCTGGCCAGCTGCCAGCACGGAGTCGCTGAACTCGTCCGGCCTACCCAGCCGTTGAATTTGTTTGCCGGTGGCTAACGTGCTTCAGCTTGGCTGGCAGGCGCGCCGATGGCGTAAATCAATAAAACGGATTGTTTGTCTTTTCCTCGACGACCGTGGTCAGCGGGCCGTGGCCGGTACAGATCAAGGTCTCCGGAGGCAGGGTAAGAATTTCTTCGCGTACTTTTGATCGCGCCAGCTCCCACGCTTTATTTCCGCCTCCCATTGACCCCGCAAAAATTGCATCGCCGACAATCGCCACCGCTGGCGCATCGTCCGGCCAGTGGCGGATCAGGTAGGTCACGCCGTCTTCCGCATGTCCCGGGGTCGAGCGATGAGTGATACGCAGCCGGTTCAAGTGGATCTCGGCCCCGGCCTGGTTGCGCTGCTCGACCGGAGCATGCTTCGAGCTGGAATGAACGCTGGCTGATGGGTACTCGCCGCGAATGGTTCCCAGGGCCGCAATGTGGTCGGGGTGCGAGTGCGTAATGAAGACGTGGCGCAGGTGGAGTCCCTGGGCGGCGATGGTTACCCGAATGGGCTGGGCATCAAAGCCGGTGTCGAACAGGGCCGCGTCGCGCGTGAGCTCATCCCACACGAGATAACAATTCACCGTGATGCCGTCGCCAGCGGTCGTGAACACTCGCAGCTCGCGCCAGCGGGATAAATTTTGGACGCGTGGTAGCCAGCCGTTCGCGATGCTTTCCAGCTTCGTGGCATTCAGGCCGATTGCGGCCGCGAGCGCGGCGAAGTCTGGTCGCGCGGAAATTATTCCTGCTTCTTCCAATCCGGACAGTTCGGCCTCCGTCAACCCGGCGGCTCGCGCGGCGACCGCGGCGGAGGTGGCGCTCATCATGCGTGCCTTGCGGATGATGTCGCCCAAATGATCTTCCAAATTCATCGGCACACGGTAGCCGCCAGTTCTTCGCGCTCGCAAGCGACAAATTTGCCAGGACGAATCGGGGTCGTCGCCGGTTTCCCCGGGTTAGGGACGCGTGAACCCGGCGTCTGGATTTCCCGGCCGATGAACCACGGGGGCAAGTCTGGCTGTGCTCCGAAATGGCGGAGACTGTTCGGCCGCAGCTCTTGCCGTTTCAAGCAGCCACGCGTGGCTGGTTGGATGTCGGTCGTCTCGTTGGATTCGGAGATTCCAAATCTGAAGGGAAGAGCAACCGGTTGCACCGTTCTTGGATAAGTGTGCGGTTGAGCATTGGGAGCGACCCGGCAAATCAAAAAATTGGGAGGCGAGGCGAACTTGAAATGGACAATCAAGCTGCACCTCGCCTCCGTTGCGACCATCGGAGGAACCAATGATCAAATCTTTGCGGTGATCAAAACAGGTAAGTGATGTTCAAGATGAGAGAGACATCGTTTTTCTCCGTACCATTGTTGGTCGTCGGCGTGCTTGCGATCGTGCCGCCGAACGGCGTATCGCCCGTGAGACAATCGTCCCAACGGAGTTCGACCCGGCTGACGACATTCTTCCACAGCGCATAGTCCGCGTTGAGCGTCAGAGAGAATAACTGGTTGGCGCCGGCCGTGGATGCCCAATAGCCATAGGAAGTATCGCTCCCCCAGCCGAAATCGGCCCGGGCGGCTAACTTCAATTTTTCGGTGGCTTGGTATACCACGTAACCGGCCAAGGCCTGGGCGTAGGAATCTTGGAACGCACTGCCCACCGTATAATCGTAGGCCAAGCCCACGCTTAAGCCGGCCACCGGCGTGGGGATCGAAGCGCCGACATAAAAATTTTCCTGCATCCAACTATTGTATGGGCCATTGACCCCGCCCGTATAGCCGGCGGACAGTGAGGCGCCCTTCAAGAAGCCAAAACTCTCCGGGGCCGTCAAAGTGATCATGGAGAGAAAGGCTTTTTTGGTTTCATTCAGCGCGTACTTGGCGTTGGCCTGGTTGTTAAAGCCGGCCATGTTACCAACTCCGAGCATCAGGGTGACGGCATCGCTAAATTTGTAGGAGCCGGAAATGCCGGTATGAGCCGAGGATTCGATGTAGAAGCCGTAGGAACGCGACCAGGTCGGGTCTTTGTACGTGTCGTACGCTTCGTAGCCATTGTAGGTGCCGAACTGGCCAACTTTGAAATCAATGCCGTTGCCCACCGGCACCCTCAACGCCACATAGGCCTCGTTAAATGCAAAGTCGCCACCGCTAGGTTGGTTGGCCCCGCCGGCGGCCGATGGATTGTTAACCGTACCCGGGATGAACGATCCCGTGC
This sequence comes from Verrucomicrobiota bacterium, assembly GCA_025350905.1. GTDB lineage: Bacteria > Verrucomicrobiota > Verrucomicrobiia > Limisphaerales > JADLHS01 > JADLHS01. The sequence continues at coordinate 9,607 of JANXWY010000212.1, read as the reverse complement.
CGCGTTTGGTAGCGCCCGGGCCGAAGAGCATCTGCAGATTGTAGCCGGCGGCCCATTCCTTCTCATCCAAGGGTTTGGCGAGGGTCAGGCTGACGACATCGAGGTTAAATCCGTTTTGCATGTCTGCGGTGTCATACACGTGCCCCGGCAGATTGTAGTAGCCATGTCCGATGTTCAATATGGCGCTGGTATCAACGTAGCCGCTCAACGTGGTGGACGTTAGCGCCGTTTGCACGGCATTCATTTTTTCCTCGGCGGCAACTATGGCGGGCATGCTAATCAAGCCCACGCCAATGAGCACATGGCTCCACTTGTTGATCTTCATATTTATTTTATTTGGTATTTTAGGGATTTGTTATGACTCGTCAGGGCCTGGGAGCACCGACTCGCGGCTCTTTAGCACGAGCGATGCCTAATTCAAATTTCTTGAATTCATCCTCCGGCAACAACCTCGACTCCATCGCCAACAAATCCACGCATCCGCCGTTGCGGCGGGTAACTGCGTTCCTCCGCACGGGGGAGGATTTGCACCCGAGCCGCTGCGGGCGACGACGGCAGTTGCCCTTTGTTTTATTGTGTTGGAAAACAAAATGCCTGGACCATTGATCCCCGGGATACCAACTAGCGCCGAAGTTTGCCCGGCGTTGGTAGTGATCGGATTTTGGGTTCGGAAAATGTCGCGCGGGGTTCGATCGCATTTCTGCAAATAATTATTTCTTAAAGCCGTCGCGACGGAGCGCGGACGAGTGCTGGTGAAATTTGAACGCAGTGGGCAATTAATTTAACCACCGGCAATCGTGCCGGAGAATTATTTTGCCGCCGTCCTCACGCCCACACAGCATTCGATTCGTCCGTGCTCTCAACGCGCGCCGTGGCATAACGAGTGCTAAAATGCGTTCGATCGGAAAAGCCGCTCGGCACCAGCCCCAGACTGTGTCGGAAGGAACCGGTCAAAATCAAAACCCTTCAGACCGACAGAACATTAACGAAATCTATTGCTCATGAAAAAAAACTCCCTATCTCTGCTTACCCAATCATGCCGCGCCGCAGCCTTGGCGGCGGGCTTGGCGTTCACGGTCAACGCGGCCGACACCGTCAAAGTCGGCGTGCTCCATTCCCTCAGTGGCACCATGGCGATCAGCGAAACCTCGCTCAAGGATGTGCTGCTGTTCACCTTTGATGAGATCAACAAGTCTGGCGGGATCAAGGTGAGCGGTAAGAATTACATGATTGATCCGGTCGTGGTGGATCCGGCTTCCAACTGGCCACTGTTTGCGGAGAAGGCCGAACAATTACTGGTCAAGGACAAGGTGGCGGTGACGTTCGGCTGTTGGACCTCGGTTAGCCGTAAATCGGTGCTGCCCGTTTACGAGCGCTACAACGGACTGCTTTTCTACCCCGTGCAATATGAGGGCGAGGAGCTCTCGAAGAATATTTTCTACACGGCCGAAGCCGTGAACCAGCAAGCCATTCCGGCCGTGGATTACATGCTCGCCGAGGGTAAAAAGAAGTTTTATCTCTTGGGTTCGGATTATGTCTACCCACGGACCACGAACAAGATCCTGAAGCAATACCTGAAATTGAAAGGGATTCCGGAGACCGACATCGTGGAAATTTATACTCCCTTTGGTCACACGGACTATCAAACGATCGTCGCGGCGATCAAGCAGTTCGCCGCTGGTGGGAGTGCCTGTGTGATCAGCACGCTGAACGGCGACACCAACGTTCCATTCTTCAAGGAATATGCCAACGCCGGTCTGACTTCCGAGAACTGCCCCGTCGTGTCGTTCTCCATTTCCGAGGATGAGTTTCGTGGCCTGCCGGCCAAGCAACTGGTCGGTCAACTCGGATGCTGGACCTATTTCATGTCGCTCAAGACTCCGGAGAACGCCGCTTTCGTCAAAAATTTTGACGCCTGGTTGAAAGACCCGCAGGTCGCGGGCGTCGATTACAAGGTTACGGGCGTTGATCCTAAAGGCCGGGTTACCTGCAGCCCCATGAACCTTTCGCGGATCGGCGTCTATTTGTGGAAGCAGGCCTGCGAAAAGGCCGATTCTTTTGAGCCGGATAAAGTGGCGGCCGCATTGATCGGTCAAAAATTCAAAGGTCCCGCGGGCGAAGTCACGATGCAGGCGAATCACCACCTCGTGAACAACGTTTATATTGGTGAAACGCTGGCCAGCGGGCAGTTTAAGATCATCAAGACCTTTACCGGCGTCGCGGCCGAGCCGTTTAGCGAGAAGTTTCTGAAGTAGTCCGGTGTGAGCTTCCACCAGGGAGGCGGGTCCTGCGGCCCGCCTCCTTGTGTTCAACGCCGCCAAACCATTGTGAGAATTCTGCTCGCCCTCGTGACGGCCGTTACTTTGGTGGCCACGACCGGCCGCGCGGCCGACGGCACCAACGATTACCGGTCGTTGCTTTCCCAAGCCGTTCTCCTCGAAGACGGGCCGGCACAGATTGAACTGATCAAGCAGCTTGTTGGGGCCAGCGATGAGCTGGTTGCCCGGGGCCTGGCGGCGTGGCGCATGAACGAGCTTTATGTTCACACGGCCGCCGATGGCGCCAAGATTCCATTCCTCCTCGACGCCCAGCAAGATAGCGAGGGCAAAGGCAGAGGCGTGCGGCTCACCGACAGTCAGTTTATAAAGGATGACCACGGCGAGCCGGTGATCTTCCTCGCCTCCAGTCTGACTCCAGCCGATACGAATTCCAAACTCCGCAAAGCCATCAAGACGACCCTCGACCTGTTCGCCATAGGCAATCCGATGCCGAACATGCGCCGGGACGCCGTAATCAAGCTGGGCCAGGAGCAGAATCCCGAATACTTGCCGTATTTCCAAAGCCGGTTGAAAATCGAGAGCGACGCCCAAGTCATTGCCGCATTAACGGAGGCCGTCGCGTTGACGCAAATCGTTGACCCCGATGACAAAATCCGTAACGCCGCCATCAATTCCCTGGCTAGGATGCAATCCATCAATGCGCTCGATTTTCTCAAACAGCTTGAAAAGAAAGTCACGATCGCGCCGGCGAAATACAGTCCACAGACCGCCCGCGCCTTGCGGGACGCCATCGTGCGGATTGAAACGCATATATCGTGGGTCCATCTTTTCGGCACGGCATTTCACGGCCTCAGCCTGGCTTCGGTGTTACTCATTGCCGCCTTGGGCCTCGCCATCACGTTCGGCCTCATGGGAGTCATCAACATGGCGCATGGTGAAATCATGGCCGTTGGCGCCTATACCACCTACCTGGTGCAAGGTGTCTTTGGGAGTGGTTTATTGTTTTCGCTGTTCGGCCACCCGGTTTCGATCAAGGGCTTTGGGTTGAGTGGAGGCAGACTCGATTGTTATTTTCTCGTCGCGCTGGCCGCCTCTTTTTTTTTCAGCGGCTCTGGTCGGCCTGGCCCTGGAACGTGGGGTTATCCGGTTTCTCTATAAACGTCCGCTGGAATCCCTGCTCGCAACTTGGGGCGTGAGTCTGGTCCTGCAACAATTGTTCCGGCACACCTTCGGCGCGGCCAATGTCTCCGTGGTTTCACCCAGCTGGTTGAGTGGTAGTTTTGTCGTGAGCGACATTCTGTTCGCCTATAACCGCATTTTCGTCATCGGCTTCGCGGTGTCCATCGTCTTCGGAACTTACCTGTTGCTGACACGCACTTCCCTCGGTTTGCAAATCCGCGCGGTGATGCAAAATCGCGCCATGGCGTCGTGCGTCGGCGTGCGGACTGATCGCGTCAACATGATGACCTTCGCCCTCGGCTCCGGCCTCGCGGGCATGGCGGGGGCCTGCATGTCACAAATCGCCAATGTGGGACCGAGCTTGGGGCAGAGCTACATCGTGGACTGCTTTATGATCGTGGTGCTCGGCGGGGTGGGGAACCTGGTGGGCACTGTGTCCGCCGCGTTCGGCGTCGGCGTCACCAACCAGATTCTCGAGCCTTGGCTGGGGGCAGTGCTGGGTAAAATCATCGTGCTGGTGGGTATCATTCTGTTTCTACAATGGCGACCCAACGGTATTTTCGTTACCCGCAGCCGCAGTCTCGACTCATGACACGCACTTTTAGTAAGCGAGAACTCATCCTCATCCTTCTCCTTGCCTTGGGCGGACTGGTCGTATTGCCCGGTCTGAATGCCTTCGTACCCGCGGCCAGCGCGCTTCATGTGAGTTCGTTTACGTTGAGTGTTTACGGCAAATACCTGACGTACGCGGTGCTCGCCCTGGGCGTAAATCTGCTGTGGGGCTACACCGGAATATTGAGTCTCGGCCAATGCCTGTTCTTTTCGCTCGGCGGGTACGCGCTCGGCATGTACCTCATGCTCATGATCGGGAAACTTGGCCAATACAAAACCGACATTCCGGATTTCATGGTGTTCCTGGAATTCGTCACCAAGTATCCGGCCACCGGGGGGCTGCCGCCGCATTGGATTCCTTTCAAACATTTCTGGTTTGCGGCAGCGATGGTTGTCACCGTACCAGCAGTGGTCGCGTATGGTTTCGGCTGGCTCGCGTTCCGCTCGCGCATCAAGGGCGTCTATTTTTCCATCTTGAGCCAGGCTCTCACCTACGCTGCGTGTTTGATGTTTTTCCGCAACGACTTCACTTTCGGTGGTAACAACGGACTGACCGATTTTAAATTCCTGCTCGGTTATGACATCAACGCGCCGGGCACCAAGCGCGTTCTCTACCTGTGTTCCGCCGGGCTGCTCTTGTTGACTTATCTGTTTTGTCGCTGGTTGACCTCGACGAAATTCGGCCTCATTCAAAGGGCGATTCGTGATTCGGAAAATCGCGTGCTCTTTTCCGGTTACGCGACAGCGGACTTCAAACTGTTCGTTTTCGTGATTGCCGCCATCATCGCCGGTCTGGGCGGCGCGCTTTTCGTGCCGCAGGTCGGCATCATTAATCCCAGCGAAATGTCGCCCGAGAAATCCCTCGAGGCCGTAGTATGGGTCGCGGTTGGCGGTCGCGGTAACATGCTCGGCCCGATCCTCGGCGCCATTGGCATCAACTCGCTCAAGAGTTACGCCACCCATGCCTGGGCGGAGGAATGGCCTTACATCCTCGGCTTCTTGTTTATCTTCGTCACCGTGTTCATGCCCAAAGGAATCATCGGATTGCCGGCCCAGTTGGGTGAAATCAAACGCCGCTACAGGGCCCGCCAGCAACCCACTGCGGTCCCTTTGGCCCCGGAGAACGCCCCGCCCGTCAGCTCGGAGGGTGCCGGAGAATGACGACGGCGATTCCCAGCCCCAACCTGAGCCTTGCGCACAGCAAGGAGTTCATCCTCTCGCTGGAGGGCGTCAACAAAACCTTTGATGGGTTCCAGGCTATTTCCGACCTGAATTTTTATGTGGATGACGGCGAATTGCGCGTCATCATTGGCCCGAACGGCGCAGGCAAGAGCACCATGCTCGACATCATCACGGGTCGCACCCGCCCAGATACCGGCAAGGTGGAGTTTAAACGCGACACCGACCTCACGCGCCTCAACGAGTATCAGATCAACCGTCTCGGGATCGGGCGAAAATTCCAAACGCCGTCGGTCTATATTGAACACACCGTCTTCGAGAACATCTGGCTTTCACTCGAAGGCAGCCGGAGTGTCTGGAGTACGCTGTTCTCGCGGATTACTCCCGCGCAACGGGAGCGCTTGCAAGCCGTCCTGACGACCGTCGGTCTCTCGGACCAGGCGGAATGGAAAGCCGGCCGGCTCTCGCACGGCCAGAAGCAATGGCTCGAAATCGGGATGCTGCTGGCGCAAAATCCAAAAGTGTTGCTGGTGGATGAACCGGCCGCCGGCATGACCGATGAGGAAACGCACAAGACCGGCGAGTTGCTCCACAGTTTGGAAGGTAAACACAGCATCGTCGTCATTGAACACGACATGACCTTCGTCCGGCAGCTCGCACGCAAAGTCACGGTGCTGCATCAGGGGCATGTGCTTTGCGAAGGTTCGGTCGACGAAGTGCAAAACAACGAGCGCGTCATTGAGGTCTATCTCGGCCGAAAGAAGAAAGCATGAACCAGGACCTCGATCGGCTCAAAGTCCGCGCGGGGCAAAGTGGGCCCGGGGGAAGTCGCCCCGGCCCCTTGACTCACTGACCCACTTTCGCTTCACCATGCTGACCCTCGCCAACATTTCGGTTTCCTACGACGGATCGCGCATCCTGCGCGGGGTTAATCTATCGGTACCGGCCGGTCAGGTTGTCTGTCTCATGGGACGGAACGGCGTCGGCAAGACCACGACGCTCAAATCCATCGTGGGTCTCGTGAAGGCGGACACCGGTTCCGTCAAGCTCGATGACACCGAACTGGCGGGCTTGAAACCCGACGCGCGCGCCCGGCACGGGCTGGGTTACGTGCCGCAAGGCCGCGATATTTTTCCCCACCTTACGGTCTGGGAGAATTTGCGCATCGGTGCCATTGCCCAAGGCAAGAAGCTTAACGGCGAAGTGGACCGGGTCATGGCCCTGTTTCCCATCCTCAAAGAATTTCTGCAACGCAAAGGGGGCGTGCTGAGCGGCGGTCAGCAACAACAGCTCGCGATTGGCCGCGCGCTCCTCACGAATCCCAAAGTGCTTCTGCTCGACGAACCCACCGAAGGCATCCAGCCCAACATCATTGATCAAATCGGCGAAATGATCAAAAAGCTGCGCGCGGAAGGTTTGCACGGTTCGGCCCACGATTACGTTGCCGAAATCGGTAACGCCGTGAAGCTGCTGCGCGCGGAAGGCCAGATCGGCATTCTGCTGGTGGAGCAGTATCTCGATTTCTGCCTCGAGGTCGGTGATCGCTTTTACATAATGGATCGCGGCGCGGTCGTGGCCGAAGGCCCGATCGCGCAGTTGAATGACGACATCGTCAGAAGACATCTGACAGTTTGAGGCAGGCTCCTGACCGCGGGCCGTAGCCGCCGATGGAAGGTGGCGGATTCGCTTCACCATTTCTCCAACCTCCATTCCCTGCATTACGTCGTCGACGACGAGCTGAGCGAACCCAATGCACTCCAAACGTCGGTGGCTGAGCGATACCTGCAGCGTACTAGGCAGCTTGTGCATTTCCCACCAGCAAGGATTTGGTTTCCTTGCGGCCACCAAAAATTTCTTTATCCAAGCTGAAAATTTATCGGAATGAATTCACTGCGCCGAACGGCTGACAATTCAGCAATTGTGGCGGTTCGGCTGCCACCACGCTTCGCCAGCGACGCCGGTGCGGTCGGCGCATTCGCGCCATGGCATGTCCAGTGCTTTTTGCAACCCACGTGGTTATCGCGTTCCAATCTCAAACTTCCCAAGCGTTCGACGATGGCTTTGTTTTCCAGCGGCTCACGCTGATTGACATCTGCTGCGGCCCGCCCGCCGGACGGTAAGCTTCTCCTCTTGCCGTGGTTCGAGGGAGCCTCGGGTTCCAAAATTTAACCGTCCGACCGTTTTGAATTTATGGGTTTTGGTCATTCTCACGCAAAGAAACGCCAGCTCGTCCGCCGTGTCCGCTCCGTTACCAAGGCGGCGCAACACGACTTGGCCCACGTCGAAGGCAAGGAGCATCACGAAGCTCCTGGTCACGGCTTCATTCCCGGCGTTCACCACCATGGTGACCAAGCCGGCGCGCGAAGCCCGCTCCACGCACCACCGCACGGCGAAAACTGGCCGCCGTTTCCGAATCTGCCCAGTTCGCATCATCCTCATCCGGCGCATCAGCAGGGTTACGCCTGGCCATCGGTCGAGCATGCGGATTACAGCCAGGTCGGTCACGCCCCGCCGGGGCATCCGCATCCGGAAACCTTTGATCCCGCCATTCGCCAAGGCGCGTGGGCGAAATATCGCGAGGCCGAACTTGGCGCGAAGGGTTGGAAGGAGGAAGTGGATCGCTGCCTTGAATACGGCCTCGAAGCCGCCCCGTCGATCAAGGATCGGACCATCTCGACCTTCGCGCGCGGCGAGCTGCCGCACTTCGCCGGCATTAACACCTTTTGCAAGACGCACTATCTGGAGAACGTGAAAAAGGTTTCCGGCTACGACGCGGCCGTGATTGGAGTGCCCTTTGACATCGGCACAACCTACCGCAGCGGCACACGCTTTGGCCCGCAGGCCATTCGACGCATCTCGGCGCTGTACGGAACATACAATTACGAACTCGGGGTTGACCTCCGCGAATCGCTGAAGTGGTGCGACCTCGGCGATGTATTTGCCATCGCCAACATCGAGAAGGGCTTTGATCAAATCTCCAAAGCCGTGGCGCATGTCCGTTCGAACGGAGTGTTCCCCATCATGCTCGGCGGCGATCATTCCATCGGCTATCCCGACGTACGTGGGGTCGCGCCCTACATTGATGGCCCGGTCGGCATCATCCACATCGACCGGCACGTCGATACGCAGGAAACCGACATGGACGAACGGATGCACACCTGCCCGTGGTTTCACGCAACGAATATTCCCAATGCGCCGCCGATCAACCTAGTTCAACTCGGCATCGGCGGCTGGCAGGCGCCGCGCCCCGGGGTCAAAGTCGGCCGTTCCCGCGGCACGACGGTGCTCACCATTGAGGACATCGTGATGATGGGCATGGATAAGGCCGCGGAGATTGCCCTCGATGTTGCCTGGAGCAACGGAGCGAAAGCCGTGTTCCTGAGTTTCGACGTGGATTCGCTCGATGCCGGATTCGTTCCCGGCACCGGCTGGCCGGAGCCCGGCGGATTTCTGCCGCGCGAAGTGCTGCGCTTGTTGCGCCTCGTCGCTCGCGAAGGTTTGTGCGGGATGGAGGTCGTGGAAGTTGCGCCACAATATGACGCGGGCGACCAGACCGCGCTGATCGGCACCCGCGCCATCATGGACGTGCTCGCCACGCTCGTGAACGAAGGCCACCTCGGTACGAAACCGGAAACCAAACTCCCACCACCGCCCTATTGGCCGGAACGGAGAAAACCTAAGACCAAGAAAAAGAAGTAAATCCTCAACCCTCAAATCGAAATGCCCAAATGAAAATTAAATACCTGACACTCCTGATTACGCTGCTCCTGGCCTTTAATGCCGCGGCCGCGCCCGTAAAAATTGGTTACAGCGACTGGCCCGGCTGGGTCGCTTGGGAAATCGCCAAGGAGAAGGGCTTCTTCAAGAAGCACGGTGTGGAAGTGGAGTTGGTCTGGTTCGCGGTGTATACCGATTCGCTCACTGCCTTGAACACGGGCAAGATCGACGCCAATTGCAGCGCGTGGTGCGACGTCATCCCGCCGCTGGCCGAGGGCGTCAAACTCAAGGTCGTACTCGTCAACGACAACTCTGCCGGCAACGATGCCATCATCGCCAAGCCCGGCATTGATTCCATCAAAGGTCTTAAAGGCAAGACCGTCGCCACGGAACTGGGAACGGTCGAGCATTTCATGCTGTTGCAGGCGCTCGCCAAGAACGGGATGACGGAGAAGGATATCGAGTATAAAAATCTGACCGTGCCGGACGCGGCGGCCGCGTTCATTGCCGGCAAAGTGGATGCCGCCGGACTGTGGCAGCCGTGGATCTCGCAGATCCAGCGCGAGGGCAAAGGCAAAGCCTTGTTCACGTCGAAGGAGATTCCCGGCTTGATTCCCGACTTGCTCGTCTGTCAGGAAAAG
>JANXWY010000188.1 GCA_025350905.1 Verrucomicrobiota bacterium | reverse complement strand
CCGGGCTGTCCGCCGCGACCGGAAGCGTTGCTCCATGCGTTCATGACCTTGCAGCAGAAAATTGCGTCGCAGGCATTAACCGGCGCGCACCGACCGCGCCATCTCAACGCCGAATTGCCGAGTGAATTTCCGGTGCCTGCTTTTGGCGCGCACGATCTGGAGCCGCCAAATAATCCTTCGCTGTGGCATGCGCCCGCGCTCCGGCGCGGCTGATCCCCAATGGAAACCCTGGATCAAATCAAACTCCGGATTGAAGCCGCCGTACCCGGCGCGATTGTTGGGATCCTTCCAAACGACTCACCGTCCGCCCAACGCTCCTTTTTGGTGAATCGGGAACACGGTCGGGCCGTTGCCGAGTTCCTCTGCGCCGATGCCAGTCTCAAACTGGATTACTGTTCCAACGCTACCGGCATTGACTGGCCGGAAGCCGAGCTGACCGAAAAGATCAAGGTCAAGCAAGTCGTGGACGGCGTGGAGAAAGAGGTCGAAGAAGTGAAGAAGACTTTGCGTCCGGGCTGTCTGGAAGCGGTGTATCATCTTTATTCCATGGAGAAAAAGCATGGGCCGGTCATCCTGCGGATGCGTACGGCGAATCGCGCGGACCAGAATCATTTGCCCTCGCTCACCCCGGTCTGGCGCAGTTGTGAATTTCAGGAGCGCGAGATTTATGACCTCTACGGCCTCGTGTTCGATGGTCATCCCGATTTGCGCCGCATCCTGATGTGGGAGGGCTTTCAAGACTTTCCGATGCGCCGGGATTACGTCGGACCGGACGATTACGAATACGAGCCGACGCCGCATGATGACGTCCTGGAAAAAGCCAAGCCACACCAGTCGGTGGAGGTGAAAAAGTGAGCGCCCTGGCCGAAATGCCGTCGAGGAATTACGAGCTGTTGTCCAAGGATGGCGCCGGCGAACTCCTGGAAGTGGCCATGGGGCCGCATCACCCGTCCACGCATGGCGTGTTTCGCATGGACGTGGTGCTGGACGGCGAACGCGTGGTGAAACTCAAGCCCGTGTTCGGTTACCTGCATCGCAATCACGAGAAAATTGCCGAGGGCACTTCTTATCTGGGTTCGATGCCCTATACGGATCGGTTGGATTATTTCTGTTCGCTGACCAATAACTGGGCTTACGCGCTCGCCGTTGAAAAGCTGGCCGGGCTGCAGGTGCCGGAACGCGCGGAATACATCCGCGTCATTACCGCCGAATTGACTCGCCTCCAAAATCACGCCTGCCTCATCGGTTTTCTCGTCCAGGACATGGGCGCGTCGGGCACGCCGCTCATGTATGCGTTCCGCGAGCGTGAAAAAATTCTCGACTTGTTCGAGTCGCTCACGGGGGCTCGCATGATGTGCAATTACATGCGTTTCGGCGGCTGCCGCTGTGATTTGCCGGACGGCTGGCTCGCCCAGGCGCAAAAGGTCGTGGCCGAATTTCCCCGATTCATCGACGAGTTTGAGAATTTTCTTTCCGGCAACGAAATTCTCATGTCCCGCACCCAGGGGGTGGGGGTGTTATCGCGGGAACTGGCCGTCAATGCCGGCATCACCGGCCCCATGCTGCGGGCGGCGGGCGTTGATTACGACCTCCGTAAGGTCGATAAATATGGCCTCTACGACCGCTTCCAATTCCGCGTCCCATTGGGCGAGCATGGTGACGTGTTCGACCGCTACATGATCCGCGTGCTGGAGATGCGCGAGTCGGTGAAGATTCTGGAACAAGGGCTCGCGACGATTCTGCCCGGGCCGATTGTGGATCCCAAGTCCAAGTTGCGCGGCTTCCGGCCCAAGGCGGGCGAGGCCTACGGTCGCATCGAAGCTCCGAAAGGGGAGCTCGGTTTTTATCTGATAAGTGACGGCGGCCCCAATCCTTACCGGTATCGTGTGCGTCCGCCAAGCTTGATCAACCTGACCGTGCTCGAAGACATGTGCCTCGGTCAGCTGATCGCCGACGCGGTGATCATTCTCGGGAGTGTGGATATTGTGTTGGGCGAAGTGGACCGCTAGCAAGCTTCTTAATCGAAACTTTTGCCCCTGAAGCGGTGACAACCCTTTCTTGGGCCTCAGCCCTTGTCGCCTAAAGTCCGGAATATGTCGCGGTGCTGCTTTCGAGTTGGATCGCCGCCAGAATCAAATCCGTGTGTCGCCTTGCGATTGATGACTGCGACAGGTCGCAGTGGCTTCGGATTGCCGACCGAAGTCATCCGACCGTGCGTCTCGATTCCTGCACCAATGGACACTCGGTCTCTCCCCAGTTTAACCGGTAAGCCGGGACCGGGGCGTGGCGACCGATGGCGGCGTGCTTTTAACTCGCAATGACGCTGATCTCCACCGGTTCGACGCTCACGCCACTCTTGGTCAACCACTTGATCGCGGTTTTCACGGCTTCGCGCTTGCCGTCGAGTTCGAGGCAGACGATCCCGATTTCGTCGGTGACGCTGGCCTGGCGGATGTTAGTGGTGACTTTGAACTTGTGCCCCAACTCCCAGATCAATGGCTTCTTAATGAGCTTGGGCGGATACATCAGCCAGAGGCGTGTCTGCTGTAGGGAGCTTTGAGTGGTCGGTTTGGATTTGGTTCTCGTGGCCATGAAATGGATTGGTTTAATTATCCTCCCTCACCCCGGCCCTTCCCCAAGGAGAGGGTGAATGTTTCGCCGGTTGCTGGTGACTCGTAAGTCGGTCGCAATGTCGCCGTGGTTAGAGTTACCAGAGGCCGCCGCTTGCTGTTCCCGCTCCCCGGGGGAGAGGGTTAGGGTGAGGGCGAGCGTCTTCACAAATCTGTTTTGGTTCTAGCCTCCCGCGATTGCCGGGATGATGCTGATTTCGTCCCCGTCTTTGAGCGCGGTTTGCGAGCCCTTGAGAAAGCGGATGTCTTCCTCGTTCACATAGACGTTCACGAACCGGCGAACTTCGCCTTTTTCGTCCACGAGCCGCTCGGCGATGCCGGGGTAGCGGGACTGCAATTCGGTGATCGCTTCGCCAATGGTGGCGGCGTTGACTTCGACCAGCTCCTCGTTGTTGGTCAACTTGCGGAGCGGCGTTGGGATGCGAACTTTCTTTGCCATAAATTAAAATGTGTCAGGTGCCAGCTTGCTCAGGCGGCGGCCTCAAAGGTTACTTTCAAGCCGAGCGCCGAGAGCACGGAATTCAAACTCGTCAAACGCGGGTTGCCGTTGCGCGAAAACAGCCGATACAGATTCTCCCGGTTCAAATTGCTCAACTCAGCGGTGCGGGCGATGCCGCCCTGAGCTTCGACCACGTCACGCAGGCCGACGAGGAAAACCTCCGGGCCTTCTTCGTAACAGGCGGTCAGGTATTCGGCCGCCTGCTCGGGGTCGTCCAGCTTCTTTGCCAAAATCTTTTTGTAACTCACGGTTTTCATGATTCACTCGCTTTGAACTCCAGCCAATACTGCTTGGACAATCGGATGTCTCGGTCTTGCGTTCGTTTGTCACCACCGCAAAGCAGCACGACCAGCGTTTTTCCCTTCTGGCCTAAATAAACCCGGTAACCCGGCCCGTAATCCACCCGCAACTCCGACACACCTTCGCCCACCGGTTTCCAATCACCCAGATTACCCTGCCGCACTCGTGCCAACCGGCGAGAATTCGCGCCACGGCTTTCTTGTCGTTCAAATCGTCCAACCATTCCTCGAACGGCACTTGCCCGTCTTTCGCGCGGAAGGCGACGACTTCTTTGGGCGTATGGAACGCGGACCTACTGTAGTTTGTAAGCTACGACCGGTCAAGTTGGCAAACCCCAGCGCCAATGGTGGCGGCGTTGACTTCGACCAGCTCCTTGTTGTTGGTCAACTTGCGGAGCGGCGTTGGGATTCGAACTTTCTTTGCCATAAATTGTAAATTATTTTTGAGGTGCTATCGAATTTGACGACGGAACTGAGTTTCCAGACATCTGCCTTAGTAAATCGTATCCTCGCTCATATTCCTCAAGCTGATATCGTTGAGGCGACACCTTTTTTACGTATTTCAGGTATTCTTCAAATTCAATTGGGGATTCAACCACACGGCGATAAAAATACGAACCGTCGGTCTCCTTCTTGCTGAATTTAAGAGTGGAGAGGACAACCTGAACTTTCTTCGTTGCCTCAAACTCAACTTTCGATACTTCCTTTGCAAATTCTACTCGGGATATGGCTCCGGTCTTTGCGGCTTCAACTAATTTGAAAAACCGGGTTTGACCTCTTGTGTTTAATGTTTCAAAGAAGAGGCACAAAAATTCATCCAAAGGAGATTGGTTTTCACGCACGCAGATAAATACGTCAGGCAAACCTGCTGATTGAGGATAGAAATGGTATGCTCTCGCTTCGGATTCGTCATCAGAATAAAAGTAATGTAAACGCACCGTATTAGTAGAGAAAGCTTCGGTCAGTGCGTTGGTCAGCTCTTTAAAAGCTGCTGGTTTGGCAGTCAGAAGTTTCTTAAGTTTCGGGGAAACCGTGTACAATATGTCTTGCTCATGCTCTTGCGCCCAAGACGCAGAGCATAACATTGCTAGAATAAATATGGCGATTTGCTTACGCACAATGGATGAGCGAACTACGCCGACACCTTCTCCTCACTCGCCAGCATCGCCTCAAACTCGCGCAGGCTCGGTTTGATTTCTCGTGTCTTGCCGACGTGACCCACGATCGCATCAAGCGTCTTCAGGCCGTTGCCGGTGATGCAGAGGACGGCGGAATCATTCGCCGGAATCTTGCCCGAAGCAATAAGCTTCTTGGCTACGCCCACGGTCACGCCGCCGGCGGTTTCCGCAAAGATGCCTTCGTTCTCCGCAAGCAGGCGGATGCCTTCGCGGATTTCGTCGTCGGTCACGTCGTCGGCTGCCCCGCCGGTTTCCTTCATCACACGCAACGCGTAGAAACCGTCCGCCGGCGTGCCGATGGCGAGCGATTTCGCAATCGTGTTCGGTTTGACGGGCTTGAAGAAATCCAGTCCCGCTTTTTGCGCGACGGAGATCGGCGAGCAACCGGTCGCCTGGGCGCCGTGGATGGAGTATTCGGCTTCCGCCACGAGGCCGAGCTTCACCAATTCCTGGTAGCCCTTCTGGATTTTCGTCAACAACGAGCCAGAAGCCATCGGCACGACCGTGTGTTGCGGGATGCGCCAGCCAGATTGCTCGATGATCTCATACGCCATGCTCTTCGAGCCTTCGGCGTAGTAGGGGCGCATGTTCACGTTTACGAATGCCCAGCCGAACTTGCCCGCGATCTCGGCGCAGAGGCGGTTCACTTCGTCGTAATGACCTTTGATGGTGATCACGTTCGCGCCATAGACGAGCGAGTTCACAATTTTTCCCTGCTCCAGATCGGACGGGATGAAAACGTAAGCCTTCAGACCAGCAGCGGCGGCATTGGCTGCGACGGAGTTGGCGAGATTGCCGGTGGACGCGCAGGCGACCGTTTCAAAACCCAGTTCCCGCGCACGGCTTAACGCCACGCTCACGACGCGATCTTTGAACGAGAGGGTGGGGTAGTTGACGGTGTCGTTCTTGATCCAGAGTTCGCGAATGCCGAGTTGCTTCGCGAGCCGGTCGGCTTTCACAAGCGGCGTAAAGCCGACTTGCAAGCCGACGGTCGGATCGTGCGCCACGGGCAGCAACTCACGGTAACGCCACATCGAGTGCGCCCGCGAGTGAATGGCGGACTTGGTCATCGCCTTCTTGATGCGGTCGTAATCGTAGGCGACTTCGAGCGGGCCGAAGTCGAACTCGCACACGTGCGTGGCCTCGAGGGGGTATTCGCGGCCGCATTCGCGGCACTTGAGCGCCTTCATGTAACCTTGATGTTCACTCATAAATTATTTTCGGTAGGGCGGTGTTGCTGCGCC
>JANXWY010000325.1 GCA_025350905.1 Verrucomicrobiota bacterium | reverse complement strand
AAGAATCACCGCCTCTTGCGCGATCCCAGCTGTGCGCAGTTCCTGCAACGTCGCCGGGATGCGCGCCTCGGCAAAGGCGAACCGTTCCCGCAATTCCACCGGGGCCGAGCGGTGGCTGAGGCCGATGACAACGACGCTCATGAGTGATGGAGGGCCGAAAGGAGATTCGTGCCCCAAAAGGTCAGGAGCATGAAGATAAAGACGGCGATGGTGCCGAGCGCGAACCGGCGACCGGCAAACGCAAATTTCAGCCGGCTGAACAAAAGTCCCGCGTACAAGAGCCACAAAAAAGCCGACCACAGGACTTTGGAGTCCTGCCAGTACGTCACCCCGGCTGGCCGGGGCAAGTGCCCGCCCGCGGACAAACCGAAGGTCAGAAGCACGAAACCGACGAGGACCACGCGATTGATGACCACATCGAGGCGTTGAATGGGTGGCAGCAATGAGAGCACAGCGCGGAGTTTGTGAAATTTGAGATTGTGTTGTTGGGTGAGAAACATCACCGCGGCGACGGCGGCGAGACCAAATGCGCCGTAAGCCAGCATGATCAGTGCGGCGTGCAGGCTGCCGAGCGCCCCGGCAAATTCCGGTTTCGGCCCGTGGGGCGGATCGAGTGAAGGCATCAGGGCAAACACGCCAATGCCGAACAACCAGGGGGCGGCGAAAGCGCCAATGAAACGGAAGCGCCCGAGGAGGCCGACCAAGAGGTAGCTCAAAGTGATTACCCAGGTGAAAAACATGACCGCTTCAAAGAGGTTATTCACCGGGCAACGTTGGAGCGAGAAGCCACGTTTGAACATGGCGACCGTGTGAAACCCAAACGCGGCCAGCAGCAACAAGTAGTTCACCCGGTCATCGTGGCGAAACCCTTTTCGCCACAGAAACACCGAATAAACCATGCTCACGCCGTACAGCACCACGGCCAGCAGGAAGAAATGTCGGTCAGTGAACCAATCCACCGGGATAGCTTAAACAGGCGGGGCAGGGGAGCAAGCGGCAAGTGCGGTGGCGGGTAACGTCCGCCACAAAACGAAACCCACCCGCGACCGGGCGGGTCGCCGAATCGACTTCCAGACTACCGCTGATCGGCTATTCGCCTTCCTTGTTTCGGCGCTGCCGGGTGGCGAGGTAGGCATCCAATTCGGCAACGTCCTTGAACACCGCCACGCCGGGAAGGGCTTTGACAATCTCGAACACCTCCTGGATTTGAGATTGCATGCGGACGAATGAGGCTTGGCCGCCGCGATCCCGGAGTCGCTTACGGGCATTGGCGAACACGCGGAGGCCGGCGCTGCTGATGAAATTCAATTTCGCCAGATCAAAAACCAAATCCGTAACGGGCGTATCGAACAGGGGGGGCAGTTGGCGCTCGAGCTCCGGGGCGGTCGCGGTGTCCAGGCTGCCCGCGAGTTCCACGGTCACGGTGCCGCGGTGGGCCGGGTCGAGGTTTTTCTTAATTTGGATTTCAAGTGGCATAAGTTGACTGAGTCTTGGTTTGTTTGCGGCAAAACACAAGTTCGAACACGTGGGCGGTCGGGTTCAAACCGGCCGCGGCTTGAATCGCTTGAGCAGGCGCAATACGTTTTCATCCCCGTCCCGCGCGTATTGAATCTCATCCATGTAATGCCGAACGAGATGGATTCCCCAGCCGCCGGGAGCACGGTCATCATTCGTCGTCTCGAGGTCGCGGGCGACGGCGTGGGTGGGATCAAAAGCCGGACCATGATCGCGCAACTCGAGGGTTACCGTTTCCGCTGTGTGCACGAAAATAACCTGGAATTGCTCCTGCACCCGGTCATGGCAGGCGTGGTGCACGATATTGGCGCCACATTCCTCGAGCGCCAGCGCCAGGCCGAAGATCACCTTTTCTTCCAAGTGATGCACGCGGCCGAAGTCCTGGAGCTGTTCCACCGCGCGCATCACTTCTTCCGGTGTGGCAAACAATTGCAATGTCCGCCGGTTGAGCGTCGGCGCAGTGACCATGGATTGGCGCAGCCACCGGAAAACGAGGATCGCAATGTCGTCCGACTGGGGCGCGCCGGCGGCAAACGTGCGAACCTGCTGCAACAACCCGCAGGTCACGGCAGCGGCCGATTGTTCGGCAAACGGAGCCAAATCGCGCAACAGGCGTTCGTTCCCGTAGCACTCGGCTTGGGGATTGAAAGCCTCGTTCACACCGTCGGTATAGAGCACCAGCGAATCCCCCGGTTGCAGTACGAGTTCCGTCCGTTCAAAGCTGAGCCCTGGTTCGAATCCCAACGCGGTGCCCAACCGCGGCACCGCCCAGCCCGGTGTTGCGCCTCCGCGTAGCAGCACGGGACGATTATGCCCGGCGTTCGCCATCGTGAGCTGGCCGGAGGTCGGATCGAACACGGCGCACAACAGGGTCACGAACATCCCGGACGGATTGTCGGCGGACAATTCGTCGTTCAATCGGGCAAGGATGCGCTCTGGCTCGGCGATGTCCCGCCCGAGCAAACGTGCCAGGCTGCTGGCCCGCACCATGAATAGCGATGCGGGGATGCCCTTACCGGAAACGTCGCCGATGAGGACAACGAGCCGGCCCGCCACGCCGGCGAACGCACTGTACAAATCACCGCCCACTTCGCGGGCCGGCTCGAGCACCCCGGCGAGTTCCACGCCAAAGGCTTTTTCCAATGACGAAAAATCCTGTGGGATCATGCCCATCTGAATCTCGTGCGCAACCCGGAGCTCCGCCGCCAATTGTTCCTTGACGGCATCACTGTACGCCTTCGCCTTGAGCAAGGCCCGCACGCGCGCCTTCACTTC
>JANXWY010000156.1 GCA_025350905.1 Verrucomicrobiota bacterium | reverse complement strand
GTCCCTGGCGAAACCGCCGATCTGCATCCTGATGACGGCATACGGCTCGGAGGAACTCGCCGTGGACGCCATGAAGCGCGGGGCGGATGATTACATCGCCAAGGGCCGGCTGCAAATTGACGAGCTCGAGATGCGCATCGCCCGCGCCGTCCGCTCGCAAAAGTTGGAAGTCGAAAACGTGTCGTTGCGACAGCAACTGGACGAAAAGTTCGGGATGGAAAACATCGTGGGCGAATCCCCGGCGATGAAGGAAATCTTCGAGGTGGTGCAACAAGTCGCGCCGACCCGCGCCACGGTCCTGTTGCTGGGCGAAAGCGGCACCGGCAAGGAACTGGTCGCCAAGGCGGTCCATCAGCTCAGCCCGCGCGCGAAGCAACCGTTCGTGACGGTGCATTGCGCGGCGCTGGCGGCGACCTTGCTGGAGAGCGAACTGTTCGGCCATGAAAAAGGTGCTTTCACCGGCGCCCACGAGCGTCGCATCGGACGGTTTGAACAGGCGCAGGGCGGAACGTTGTTTCTGGACGAGATCGGCGAGATCGACGCCACCATCCAGATCAAGCTGTTGCGGTTTCTGGGCGAGCGCACCTTCGAGCGCGTCGGTTCGAACAAAACGCTGACCGCCGACGTGCGGCTGGTGGCCGCCACGAACCGGAACCTGGAGGCCCTTGTTTCGGCCGGAACCTTTCGCGAGGATTTGTTTTTCCGGTTGCGCGTGGTGGAGATCAATCTGCCGCCCTTGCGCGAACGGGTGGGGGACATCCCGCTCTTGGCGCAGGGATTTCTGCGGGAATTCGCGGCGGAGAATCACAAGCCGGTGAAGGATTTCACGGCGGACGCCCTCGAGTTGCTGCTGAATCATCGCTGGCCCGGCAATGTCCGCGAGTTGCGGACGACCATCGAAAGCGCGGTGGTATTGTGCCGCGGCGAGCGGATCTCCGCCCGCGACCTGCCGCGCACCGTGCGCGCAGAGGCCGGGGCCGCGTGCGGACAGGGTCGTGAACTGGCCCGGAACGACCTAACGGTGAAGGAAGCGGAAAAGCAATTGATTGTGCGGGCCTTGAAGGAGACCAGTGGCAATCGCACGCGGGCGGCGAAAAAGATTGGAATGGCACGCCGCACCTTTCATCGCAAACTCCACACGTATCATCTGGAAGGATTTTAATTCTCGCTTCCGCTCCAAGCCTGAATTGGTAGGGTCAGCGCGCTGCGCTGACCACCGACCCGTGCAGGGCCGGAATCCTTTGCCACCCCCTTTACCCCGCCCGTGGTGTCGTTGCGACCTTACCCTGGCGGCTACCGCAACCCCGGCTGCCATGCCAGATAGGTCCACTTGGTTCAAGCCAGCTGGCGCCAGCGGCCCAAGCGGGAAGCCTCACGCGGGTGCGACCAGAAGTGGCGGTCAACCCGGGTGGTAGGAGTGTTCGCGCTGCGAACCCTCCGCCCGCGCCGAGCGGGCGGAACGTGCGGTGACTCGGACGTGCCGCTGGACGCGGCCCGACGGCTCGCAGCGCGAGCCGTGCTACCACACTGACCGCCACTTCTGGTCGCACCCGGAAGCGGCGGCATGTTTTGGCCACCCTAAATCGCTCCGCCGTCACAGCGACTTTTGGAAACGGAACGCTGCGGGCCCGAGGCCGCGAAATGGTTGTTTGCGTATATGCCGACGGCCGACATCGTTACGGGCGGAAGTGTCGGTCGCGTCTTTTTTTTTGTTGGCCGCGACTCGCGATGACTCCTAAGCTCCGGGCGCAAACAAAAGAGACCGAATGAAAACCTGCAAACTCGGAAATAGCGTCCTCGTCGGCAGTCGGCTGAGTTACGGCTGTTGGCGGCTCGCCGACGCGGCAAATGAAAGTGCGACTCCGGCCGACAGCATCGCGGCGGGGCGCCGCGCTGTGATCGCTGCCTACGAGGCGGGCTACACCCTTTTCGACGGCGCGGACATTTATGGGCGGGGACGGTGTGAAGAAATAATGGGCCGCACCGTGCGTGAAGTTTCCGGGATGCGCGAGCGGATCCTTATTACCAGTAAATGTGGAATTCGTCCCGCGGGCAGTCCGGATTCCCATTCGCCCGGGCGTTACGACTTCTCGGCGGAATACATTGTCCACGCCTGCGAGCAATCGTTGAAACGTCTGGGCCTCGAGGTGATTGACCTTTATCTGCTGCATCGCCCGGATTATCTCGGTGATCCGCACGAAATTGCCGGAGCGTTCGCGCAGCTTTACGACGCCGGCAAGGTGCGATTTTTTGGGGTGAGCAATTTCCGGCCATCACTCCTGAACGCGCTGCAAGCGGCCTGTCCTTTTCCGCTTCTGGTGAACCAGGTGGAAATCAGTCTCGCCCAACGCGCGGCTTTCGACGATGGCACGCTCGACCAATGTTTGGAAAAAAACATCACGCCCATGGCGTGGAGTCCCCTCGGCGCCGGCCTGCTGGGCCATGGCGCCAAAAGCCTGTTGCCTGGGCAACGCGGGTACCAGACCGAGGCGATGGTCAAAGCGCTGGATGAGATTGCGAATGCCCGCGGGGTGAGCCGGACGGTGATCGCGTATGCCTGGCTGCTCAAACATCCCAGCCGCATGGTACCGATTGTCGGCACGACGAATCCGGAGCGGATCCGCGAAGCGGTGCGGGCGACGGAGCTGGAGTTGACGCGAGAGGAGTGGTACCGGCTGTTGTTGGCGGCGCGGGGTGAGCCTTTGCCTTAGTGGGTCGGGGCATCGCGATCCGGTCCCGCGTTCGAGCCGGGGAAGCTCGGCGGTCGCACCAAACTCAGTAATTGTTCCTCCCAAAGCTATGAGTCAATCGTCCCGCCAACGCTCCGCCGATTTCCTGAAGATCGCCGACCAGTTCAAACTCGGCGCGCTGACGACCGAAACCTCGCATCCCGTCACCGCCAATCTGAGCGACGTCGCGCGCCAAGACATTGCCACCGGACTGAAACAGTTGTTCGAGGTCGATGACGACGTGCTGCGGAAGTATCGTGCGTTCGCTGAATCGGGGCGCGCGCGGCAGATCGCGGACACGGTCCTGACCGCACTCAAGGCGGGCGGTAAGATTTACTTTACCGGTTGCGGCTCCACGGGACGGCTGAGCATTCAACTCGTTGCCATCTGGCGGGATTTCTGGCAGCAACTGAAACCCCTCACCCGGCCTTCGGCCACCCTCTCCCCATCCGATGGGGAGAGGGATCGAGTGAGGGGAACGTCCGAAGACTGGGAGCAGCGGGCCATCCCGGTGATGGCGGGCGGCGACTTTGCGCTCATCAAAGCGGTGGAAGGCTTTGAGGATTTTACGGCGTTCGGCCAGAAGCAGCTCGCCGACCTTGGCGTAGGCAGCCAGGACGTGGTGTTCGCCATAACGGAAGGCGGGGAAACATCTTTTGTCATCGGCACGGCGTGGCAGGGCGTGGCGGTCGGCGCCAAGGTTTATTTTATCTACAACAACCCTGACGCGGTGCTCTGCGAACACGTGCAGCGCAGTCGCGAAGTCATTGAGGACCCGCGCATCGAGAAAGTCAACCTGACGACCGGACCGATGGGCATCACGGGTTCGACCCGGATGCAGGCGACGAGTATCCAACTCGCGGTCTTGGTTACGGTGCTCGAAATGGTGGTCCGTGACCTGGGAGCGCCGGCATCCCGGCCGGCGAGTTTCGCCGCTCCGAAGGGCCACTCGCCGGCCGGGATGCCGGCGCTCCCAGGTCAATTCCTCAGCGAGCTTACCCAGCTTCACGCGGCTTTGAAATCCCCCGCCGTGCGCTCGCAACTCGCGAAGCTTGTGGCGCTGGAGGAATCCGTTTATCGCGCCGGCCGGAAAAATAATTACTTCGCCGACCGCGCGGGCATTGACCTGCTCACGGATACGACGGAACGCTCGCCCACGTACTGCACGCCGCCGTTCCGCAAGTTCGATGACACCACCGCCACGGAGTCGTGGGCGTATCTTTACGTGCCGGGTGTTGATTCACCCAGCGCCTGGGAACGAGTCTGCAAACGCCGCCCGCGCTGCGTGGAGTGGCGCGCGGAGGACGTGCGGGGCCTGGTGGCGAGCGACAAGTTTGCCCGTACGATGGACATCATCGGCAAGATCAGCTACGCGGAGTTGATGCGCTTCCGGATCGGGTTGGATGGCCTCAAGCACCGTCCGCTCGGACCTGGCGACAGCGCGGTGGCGCTGGTGGTGGAAGTAGAAAAGGACGCGTTGCTCGCGGCGGCAGGATTTCAGCGAGTGCAACTTGATGCGGCCCGCCAGGCGGGGGCGAAAACGGGTTTGATATTCCTGGGCAGCGCGGAGGCGTGTCGCGAGGTGGGCGAGTTCGCGGCGAAGTGGAATCCGGATTGCATCACCGTGCTCGTGCCCGTGCCAGCGACGGGGTTGCGGCTCGAGGGCGTGATGCGGGTCGGGCTCAAGCTGCTGCTCAACACCCTCTCGACCTGCACCATGGTGCGCTTGGGACGGGTGATGGGCAACACCATGATCTGGGTCGTGCCGAGCAATTTGAAACTGATCGATCGCGCCACCCGCTACATCCAGAAACTGACCGGATTGGATTACCCGACCGCGAATGCGCTGTTGTTCGAAGTCATCGAATACGTCGAGCCGCGCATGAAAGCGGATCAGGCGTATCCGCCGGTGGTGGGGGTGAGCGTGATGCGGCATCGCTATGGCTTGTGCAATGAGGAGGCGGAGAAGCGTTTGCTGGCGGAGATCGGATGAAATTTCCCCGCTTGCTTTGCGGCGGTGTTTTAGCGATGAGTGAGGCGTGATTCGACGCAGGCAAATCAAAAAATTCGCTGCCGAAGTTGTGCGGCAGTTCCGCCCGCACAAGATTGTGTTGTTCGGCTCGTACGCCTACGGCAAGCCGACGGTGGATTCGGATGTGGATTTGCTCGTGATCATGGATCGCACCCGCTATCGCGGCGAACGGATGTCCGTCCGGATCCGGCACGCGGTGCCGCGGGATTTTCCGATGGACTTGCTGGTGCGCACTCCCGCCGAAGTCGGCAAGCGGCTGCGCTGGGGGGATGGTTTCATGAAGGAAGTCTTCGAGAAGGGCGAGGTGCTCTATGAAACCGGACACGCGTGAGTGGGTGAAGAAGGCCGAGGACGACTTCAAAGTTGCGAGCCAGCTTCTTCGCCGTCGCAAAGACATCGTATCCGAGGCGGCTTGTTTTCATTGCCAGCAGTGCGTGGAGAAATATCTCAAAGCGCGCCTGGTGGAGGCGGGCATTTCGTTTCCCCGGACCCATGATCTGCTCAAACTCCTGAATCTGTGTCTGCCCGTGGAGCCGCTCTGGGCATCATTCACGAAAGTTGTGGACGCGATGTCAGATTACGCGGTGGATTTCCGCTACCCCGGTCAGACGGCGACGGTGGTTGAAGCGCGGCAGAGCCTCAAGGACACCAGGGCCATCCGCCGCGAAGTGCGATTGAGTTTCGGTTTGCCGGTTTGATTTCAAGCTTCTAACGAATTGGCGCTTGACCAACTGTGAGCCGGGTCTTAGAAACGGGCAGGCTCAAGTAGAAACCACCGGAAATGAAAACACTTCTTTCCAAACTCCTGCTGGCGTTGTGTGCCTTTTTCTCTCTGACCGCCAGCGCCGAGACGCGCTACGTGGATTTGAACTCCTTCATCCCCGCATCGCCCTACCTCGATTGGAGCACCGCGGCCACGAACATTCAGGATGCAATTGATGTGGCTGACCCTGGCGATCAAATTCTCGTCACGAACGGTGTCTACGCAACTGGCGGACAACTGGTAGCGGGAGTGACAACAATGAATCGGGTAGCGGTGACCAGAGCGCTGAAGTTGCAAAGTGTCAACGGCCCGGCAGTGACGGTAATTCAAGGCTACCAAATGCCGGGCACAACCAATGGCCCGAGCGCCATGCGCTGCGTCTATTTGACCAATGGTGCTGCCTTGATTGGATTCACGCTCACCAATGGTGCCACCGGGTCATCCGACAACGGCGGGGGGATAAGGTTCGAAGGACGGTTTTTGCATGCTCCCAGTCAGATTGTTTCTAACTGTGCGCTGACCGGAAATTCGGCTGATTTCGGCGGCGGCGGCGCTTATGGCGGAGGCACTTTGATCAACTGCACCCTGAGCAACAATTGGGCGCGCCTTTACGGTGGCGGCGTGTATGGCGGGACGCTGAATTTTTGCACGTTGACAGCCAACACGACAAGGGGACAAGGCGGCGGAACAATCCAATCCCTGATGAATGGCTGCACACTGACCGCCAACTCGGCCAGTAATTCCGGAGGTGGGGCGTATGCCGGAAATCTCACTAATTGCACGATTGTCGGGAACTCGGCTGGAATGCTTGGTGGCGGAGTGCATAACATGACGAGGGTGATCAATTGCATCGTTTATTACAACCACGCGCCCCTCGAATCGAATTACTTTGACAGTCCGATGATCTCCTCCTGCACAGCTCCGTTGGTTGCTGGTTCCGGCAACTTCACGAACGCCCCGCTCTTTGTGGACTTAGCGGGCGGCGATTATCACCTTCAATCGAACTCGCCCTGTATCAACTCCGGGAGCAATGCATTTGCACCGAGCCCCAGGGACATCGATGGGTACCCGCGCATTGTTGGCGGCACGGTGGACATTGGCGCGTATGAATTTCAGTCTCCGTCCTCGGTTCTTGCGTACGCGTGGGCGCAGCAATACGGTTTGCCCCTTGATGGTTCGGCGGATTTCACCGATGCGGATGGCGATGGCATGAACAACTATGTCGAGTGGCGCTCGGATACGATTCCCACCAACGCGTTCTCGCTATTGCGTGTGGTCGCGGCG
>JANXWY010000321.1 GCA_025350905.1 Verrucomicrobiota bacterium | reverse complement strand
TGCCGGTGACCAGACCCACGTAACCGGTCCCGATGATGGTCAGTTTCATTGGGCGATGTGAAAATCTCGACGGGGCGGCCCAGGGTCTAATTGGTTTTGGCCGGCGCTACGTTGGTGGCGCTACCGACCTTCGGGAGCGGGCTGTTCGTCGTCACCAGCGGCCCGAGTTTTAATTGCAAATCATGCGCGCGCATTCCCGCTTCCGAACCCAGCGTCCCGTTGGGGTCGGCGCCGGCAATTTCCTCAAACAATCCCACCGCGGGCGCAAGCTTGCCCTGGGTTTCGTAAATACCGGCGAGCGAAAACCGCGCCTGCGAAGCAGTGTTGGCATGGGGAAACTGATCTGCCAAACTCTTGTAGCCGTTCGCGGCCTCATCCAGCTTCCCCGCCGCCGCCAGGCTCGCCGCCAAACCCAAGTGAGCCTGCGCGGCCAGTGGATGGGCGGGATACTCCCGGAGAAACCGCTCAAACTGCGTCCGTGCCTCCGCCAGTTTGCCACCCGCAAATAGCTCCCCCGCGCCCAGCAACAGCGCCTGCGCCCCCGCCGCGGTACCGGGATACGTCGTCGCGACTTTCAGCATCGCGTCGGGCGATTCCGTCCGGCTAAAGCTCCGGGCCACCAGCGCCGATGACAGCTCCTGTCCGGCCCGCACGGCTTTTTCCTGCTGTGACCAGACTACGAAGCCGACCACCGCCGCCACGGCGACCACACCCGCCGTGCCCCAGGCGACTTGCTTCTTGTTCTTGTCAAACCAAGCCCACAGTTTGAAAAAATACGCCGACTCGCTGATGTCTTGTTCCATAAATGAGGGCGCAATCTCCCGGTCGGGGCCAAAAAACGCAAGCTTGAAATCCACGCGGCCCGAGTGTGCTGGCAGGGTTTTATTTTTTAGAGGCGGAAGTGGTTTTGGATCAAGGGGAAAAGTTTTTACTAGACAAAGCGCCACTGTTCTGGCTTTGTAGGGTGGGATGACAACTACCAACTCAGCCGCCTTGACTGTCCGTATCGCCTTGCCCGCCGAAGCGACGGCCTTTGATGCTCAACTCGCCACCCACCATTATCTCGGCGCGGGCCGGCCCGTGGGCGATTATCTTCGCCAATTCGTCGAGCGCGACGGCGTGCCTGTTGGGCTCCTGGTCTGGGGGCCCAGTTGTTACGCGCTTAAGGATCGGGATCGGTGGATCGGCTGGAGCACGCCGCAGCGCGTCGCGCGGTTGAAACTCATTGTTCAAAACCGCCGCTTCCTGGTGCTCACGCCCAAGGGGCAGTCGCCCAATCTGGCGTCCCAGGCGATGGGGGCGGCCCTGCGTGTGCTGGCCGATCACTGGGACGAAGCCTTTGGCTATCGTCCGCTGTTGGCGGAGAGCTTCACCGATCCGGAGGCGTATGCGGGCACTTGTTACAAGGCCAGCAATTGGGAGCCCGTCGGCCACAGCGAGGGTTACAGCCGGCATCGCGCCGATTTCTATCTCGCCAACGAGCGGCCCAAAAAACTCTGGCTGCGGGAACTCTGCCCCAAGGCGCGCGCGCAGTTGCGCGCGGTGCAGTTGCCGGAGGACTCACGCGCCGGACTCATCACTCCGCCTTCGGGCGTGCTGCCGGTGACGTTGCCGCAGATGAAATCTCTGCTGGAGGTGTTCCGCCACGCGCCCGATCCGCGCGCGTGCAACACCCACTTCCGCATCGGCCCTGTACTCACGCTCGTCGCCATGGCGTTGCTGGCCGGGCGGCGCGACATCGCCGAGATCGTCCGCTTCGCCACCACGCTGACGCCGGGGCAACGCCGCCAGCTCGGACTGCCGCGCAAGTCCGGCACGCGCGCCTTTTACAAAGTCCCCGGCTACGGCGTGTTTTATGCCGTGCTCACCCGCATGGATGCCGAAGCCTTCGCCGCGCTGTTGAGTCAGTGGTTGTTGTCCCGCGCGGGCACGCTGCCGCAAGCTCTGGCGATGGACGGCAAAATGATCCGCGACCACATCGGCCTGCTCACGCTGGCGCAGCACGAGGACGGCGCGCCCCAGAGCGTTGCGGTTTACGATCAGAAGGAAGGCACGGAACGGTGCGAACAAACCGCCGCGCTGGCCTTGATCGAAAGCCTGCCCGCTTTGGACGGCAAACTCATCACCGCCGATCCCTTGCACTGCCAGCGCAAGACCGCACGGGTGATCGTGGAGAAGGGCGGTGATTATCTGCTCCAGATCAAGGGCAACCAGCCCAAGCTGCTCCAGCAAGCCCAGGCCTTCGAGGCGTTGCAGGCCACCCCCTTTTTGTCCAAGCCGACCTCGGGCATGGCCGGGTTGAAAAGCGTTCCGTCCATGCCTTCGCCATTGAACCGTTGACGGCGGACTTCCCCTTTGCGCGCAGCGTGATCGTGGTGCGCAGCGAGCGCACCGTCAAAAAGACCGGGCAGACCAGCACGGAAAGCCGCTACTACCTGTCGCGCGCCCTGCCCGAGGAACACACCGACGAACGCTGGCTCAAACAGATTCGCGGGCACTGGGGCGGAGTGGAAGTGCGCAATCATTGGCGGCGCGACGCGCTGATGGGCGAGGATCGTTCCCGCAGCCGCAACGCAAACCTGCTGGCCAACGTCGCGTTGATCCGTAGCACGCTGCTGGCGTTGCTGACCCAACAGCATCCAGACCAGCCACTGCCCCAGATCCAAGAACAACTCCACTCCCGCCCTAACCGTTGCCTCGCTCTCCTCAACTCATGAACACGCCAAAACGAAAGACCCTGGAGTGTGCTGGTTCGCGCTGCCCGGGCAAACCAGCCGTGAAGGAATCCCCGCGGCCTTCGCAACTCTCTTGGCCCTGGAACAACAGTCGAGGAGAAAATCGCAAACCGGTTCGTTGGTTAATGATTCGATCCCGCCCCCTGAGGGTGATTTACGACCAAGCGGGTCGCCGAATTTAACGAAAATTGGTTTAGTCGCGGCCGACTTGCAGTCGCCTCCGCCTTTATCTACTTCGGATACAATTCTCCTCCCGCCCAGAATTTAGCAACCGGTGCGCATTGGTCTGCCGTCCCGGCCTCGCTCAGGAGGAAAAAGTCGTTAGTTATTTTCCCGAACCAGCCGCGGGATTCCAACGACCGTCGTACGTGGCGACCACTACAAAATCGTGGTCCGCGGCGGCTGGCTCTTTTTCGCTCGCCGGCGCCGGATCGGGCGTGGTCGGTTTGGCGGGTTCGACGGCAAGTTCTTTGACCGGCCTCGCAACGGCCTCGTCGCGCGAGGTCTCATCGATGCGTTGGCAAATATTCAGCAGCAGCCCTTGCCAATCAGTCGTAATGGTGTGTGGCGTCTTGAACGCGGCGGTCATTTCCTTGATCCGACCCCCTTTCCAGCGCAGAATTTCCTCAAAGGCCGCTTCCCCGCTCGAATTAAGGGTTTCGGCGTGAACGATTTGACCGTTCTCAAAATAGATGCGCCCGATACCACAAGGAGAGGCAACTTGCAGAATGAGCGTGGCGTTGGAGACGCACTTGAGCTGAATGATATCGATCGCCGAAAGGCAGGTCAGGGAGACGGCAAACCGTTCCTCCGCGTGGTGCGGCGACACGGCATGCCCCAGATTCTCGTACTGCGCTCGCGCCAGCTTGACGATTTCCTTGGTATCCACGGGTTTTTGGCGAAACAGCAACACCCCCAAATTCCGGGTCGCCTTTTCATAATCCGCCACCGGGGACGCAGTAATCATCATCACCCGTGCATCGGGCGATTTCGCACGAATGTCACTAAGGAAATTGATGCTCGTTCCGTCGGGAAGATTAACATCAAGGATAAAAAAGTGAATTTTGAATTCCGATAAGAGTAACTGGGCCTCGGCCACACTCCGGGCCGTCAGCACTTCAGCCTCAGGCAGCCCTTTGCGCACCGCTTTCATGACAATTGTTGTCAGACAAATGTCATCATCGAGTACCAACACACAAAATTTTTCCGTTTCAGTCACAGGCATTAATTCCACCGGGTTTCCGAAACCCCGGTCGTGATTTCGGGTGCGCTTCGTAAGCGTCTCTAAGCAATCAAGCTGCCATGCTCACCTCCGGTAAAGCTGAGATGGCGAAACTGTTCACGTTTCTATTGGTTTCAGTTGGGGCCAGGCAAAATGGCCCTTCATTCGAGAACAACTTCGTCACCCTGCCGGCCGAAGACCCTTCCAGCCCCGAGGATTGGCCTGCTAATTGACAACCTCGAGCAAAAATCTGGGCAGGGGCCGGTCGGTATCCTAAACCCAACTCAGCATGCCAACTGAGTGAGCCGCGCCGCCCGGAAGCCTAATAATCTTAAGTGCGTCGCCTGCCCACCACGGTATTCATGCCCAAATCATCTTAATCGGCATTGGGCCGAATTTAGCTCCCTCGCCACCGTGGACACTGGGCGCGGCGCTCCTTCGCCAGGCGAGCGGACTTCGATAATTTGGTTTCTGCACTCCGATCCGCTGTCTTGTGAAAGCGCCCACTTCGGGGCGCCGATGACGGTAAGTTATCCCAGCGCTTATTTCGCTGGCTCAAATTTCAACAAGCCTGGTCAGCGGACGACTCGCCTCAGCCCTGGCTGCCAATTACAGCAGCCGATCATTTTCCAGCGGCGGGCGCCGGATTCCAATGTCCGTCGTAGGTGGCGACCACGACGAAATCATCGTCAGTCTTGGCGGGTTCAGATCCCTTAATTTGCAGCCCCGAATCAGGCAGGGGCGGCTGGCGGGCAGCTTCCGCGGCGGCGTTGACAATGAAGGCCGTGTCTTCGTCGCTGCAGCGCGCCGCCTCCATGAGCAACAATTCCCAGCGATCCTGCACCGAGCGTTGCGGCGGCACTTTGAACGGTTTCAATTGAAACTCGCCCCCGGTCTGGGAAAGCAACCGATTAAGGGCCTGGTCGCCGACAAGGTCGCCAACTTCGGCGTGCGTAATTGCCCCCACCTCGATATAAATGCGACCCCGCAGCTTTCGGTTGCGGATTTCCAAGATCACGGAGCGGCGTCCGTTACATTCCAGCTGGATGACTTCCTGCAAACCGACCTGCCGCAAGGTACCGCTGAAGCCTTCCCGGTGAGCCTGTGAAACCAGGTCGTTCAAGAGGTTGAAAACGATCCGCGTATCCGGGGCGGAAACTGGTTTCTCAATAAAAAGATCCGCCCCGTTTGCGAGTGCGGTCGCACGATTGCCTTCCGTAGCCATGCCGGTCAAGACGGCAAGTTTGACCCCGGGATAGCGCTGACGGATGAGATCCAACAATTGGATTCCATCCACCAGCGGTAGGCCGAGGTCCAAGACGACAAGATCAATCGGAGATTGCTGCAAGACGACGAGCGATTGATCGGCGGACGACGCGAAATGAATTTCCCAGGCATGATCTGAAAGGAGGGAGCACAGCTCGCCAAACGTTTCGCGAAACGCAATGCTGTCGTCCACGAACAGCACATGCTGCTTTTTCGCCGGCGCCATCTCCGCATGCGGCCCGAGGACCACCGCAGCTGCGGGAAGCGCTGGTCCCGCTTTGAGCAACATGGTGTTGACAAAGGGCAACGCGGCCGGCGCCACGGCCGCAACCGCTTCAAAACGCAATTCCACATCGCCCACCCGCAACATTTGACCCGCCGTCAGGACCGCTTCGGTGATCTTCTGACCATGGGCAAAGGTACCGTTCGCAGAGCAAAGATCGCGCGCCACCAGTTCATTACCGCGCAGCCGCACTTCACAGTGCTGACCCGAAATGGACGAATCAACGATCTTGAACTTGTTCCCGTCCGTGCACCCGATGGAATCCCAGCTCCCGGTCACTTCATGCGCCAAGCCTGCCAGCCCGTGTGTTACAACAACCAGTTTGGCCATATTACTTGCGAAAATTCCTCATCCAGGTCCTTACCGCTACGCAAGAGTCAAACCAACCTCGGGCCGGACTTATTTGACGCCTCGGTGGCCCAGATGCGGTGGCACGCTGCATGATCCCAGGCTGCATATTAAGCCTTGCCTCCGTTCCGATGCCATGGAGTCCAGTCGCCGGTGTCCGCCAGGCCATTTCGGTTTCGATTATTGGTTCCAGCCAAGCGCGTCCCAAATTTTGACGGGCGCGGGACAATTCCCATCTAATTTCAGCCGCTGACCACCTTACCGGATGAGGACACAACGGCGTGGTTGCCGCGGGTGAATCCAGGCGACCAGCGGCGCGGTTTGGATAGCCCGGACTCCGCTCTTTGCGTTCCTGTTCTCTATCACCTGAAAGTTTTCTCTGGCAAATGGGTGGAAACCGGCTAAGCCACCTTTGCGATGCAACTAAACCGTGAGGCTATGTTTACTCACCGCAGGCACCCGACCAAAGCTAGGTCGGCCAAGTTGGAAGCCGCCGCTTGGCCCGGCTCGACCTGGTTAAGCCTTGCCCGGTTCGCAATCTCACCAACGCCAATTGCATTCCGACGACGCAGATTTCGGAATTGGCTGGCCGGGCTCGTTCTGGTCCTGGCGACGACGGGCTGCGGCAGTTTCGTGGCTCGCCGGATGGCGCAGGCACCAAATTCGTATCCGCAGTGGTTTGGGAGCCTGGCTCGGGTGGAACTGGCGTTCGACCAAAATTTCCTCACCAACTTCCCGGCGCACTTCACAGAGGTCGGGCCACCTTCGGCTCGGCTGCGTTATCGGATCGTCGAGCCGGCGGATTACCACCTCCAGGTTTCCTCTACGAACTGGCTTAAGCACGGGCGATCCCATTTCACTTTCAACTTTCACACCAGCCTGCCCGGCCAAGCGAACGCCTGGTCGGCAACCCCACGCGGCACCGTGGTGCTGTTGCACGGCTACGGACTCGCCCAGTTTGCCATGGCCCCTTGGGCCATGCGCTTGGCGCAGGACGGCTGGCGTTGCGTGCTGGTGGACCTGCGCGGCCACGGTAAATCCACGGGGCAGCGGATTTATTTCGGCGTCCAGGAAACATTGGACTTGAGTCAACTACTGGACGCGCTGACCCGTGCGGGCCAGTTGGCGGAACCATTAGCCGCCATCGGAGAATCCTACGGCGCCGCCTTGGCGTTGCGCTGGAAAACGGTGGAGCCGCGGCTGACCGGTGTGGTCGCGATCGCTCCCTACGCCGTATTATCCAATGCCGTTCTAAATATCTGTCGCGATTACGCCACCTGGCTCCCAACAGGCCTCGTCCAAACCGGGTTGCGCCAGCTCCCCGCCGTCTTGCAAGTTGAACCGGACGAACTCGACACCCGCACCGTGCTGGCGCGGCGACCGGTGGTGGCATTGTTTGTGGCTGGCACCGAGGACAAGATCGCCCCCCCAGCCACCGTTCGACAACTATACGACCAGGCAGCGCCGGGCAGCGAGTTGATGGTACTCCCCCACGCCACGCACGAAGCCTTGCCTTATTATTTCGACGAACTCAGCCCCCCCGTTTTGTCGTGGTTGGAGCGACAGAGTGGGACTGGAAAGGTGATGGAAAGCCAACCTGCCCAGCCTTGAATTTACTCGCCATCCTCCTTGGTTTAGTGACGACGATGCTTTTTCGCCCAACCGCCTTGCGATGCCCTCTTGGAGCTTTCCAGTGGCAACGCAACCGAATCACTGCCAGCCCCGGCGATTTGGCCGCTACCCGATTTACCGCCGGAGCCAGCGCAGCATCTCCAAAATCCGCGGCGGCTGGCCGGTTCGCAAAATACCGACGCGAAATACTTTGGCGGCCATCCACAACGCACCGGCGGTGGTGACGAGCAGCAGCACGGCGGTCCCGACCAAATCGAACCAGGGCGGATCGGCCATGACGCGGTTCATCATGATGAAGGGCGTATAAATCGGAATCCACGAGAGCACCCGCGCCAGCACGCCGTTGGGGTCCTTCGGAATGAAAGTCATGGTCATCAACGGAACCATCATCAGCATGGTAATCACGCCCATGTAACTTTGCGCCTCCTTCAAGGTGTTACATACGCTGCCCAACGCCAGGATCAACGCCGCATACATCACAAAGCCGAACAGAAAATAAACCGAGAACATCGGAATGAGCGGAGAAGATTGCAGCACGGCGAGCAGCGGACCCGTGACGCTGGCCGCTTCGCCCGATTTCCAGATTAGAATGGCGAACAGCGCCAGGATCCACGAACCCACCATGGTCAGGCCCACGGCGCCGATGCCGACTAATTTGCCCATCATCAATTCGCCGGGCGTGACGGACGACAGCAAGACTTCGATGATGCGATTGGATTTTTCCTCGACGATGTTGGTGAGCAGCATTTGCACGATGGCGAAAATGGACACCCACAGCAGATAAACAAATGCGCTCGGCATCCATTGCTTGATGACGTCCACGCTTTTGACGGCTTCCTGGCCAGCCTCCTTTTTCGGGTTGAGACTGGCAAACGGCGCGTAGGTTTGTTCCACCTCGCGGATCGCGGCGGCGTCGAGGCCGCGACTCAAATATTCGCGCCGTCGGATCTCCATGTTGACGGACTGCTCGACCTCGTCGCGCAGCTGGTTGTCCGCCAAATTACCCGACCAGTATTCGATGCCGGCGGCGCTGTTCGTCGGGCGGGGGGATTTGTCCGGGGGCCGGACGATTTGTTTTTCAATGTCGCGCGGAATCAGAATCGCGGCGCTCAACGGCACCCGTTGTCCATTCACTTCGATCTTTGCCTCCCCCCGCAGATACGGGCGCAACTTTTCAACGAGGGTCGCAAAATTGGCGTCCTTGCTCAAACCAGCGGGCAACGGCGCCGATTGGAAATCCCGGCGCGGCGGCTTGAACGGCGGCGCATCCGGCTTCAAACGCGACTGGAGTTTTTCCAAATAGTTTGTCGCTCCTCCCTGGCTCATGAACTGGTCCAGGGACGGCATTGGCGCCGCATTCGTGGCCGTCCCATGCTTCCGCACGTAATCAGTGAGTTCGCCCAGCACCCGCTTTTGATGCGCCCGCTCCAACCGGGCTTCGACGACGGCGGCGAGCGTGTCCGATTGATCCACCAAAACGTAGTGCCGAACCGGCGTGCCCTTTTTCTGCAGCCAGATCGGTACTTGAGCGCTGAAAAATATGATGGCAGGCACCAGGAGCATGCCGAGCCAGAAACCCTTGGTCTTGGCGTTCTCGGCGTATTCCCGCCAGGCGACGAGCCAGATGTATTTCATCGGAACGTCGCCTCCTTGGCGTCCGGTCCCACCAGGCGCATGAACACCTCATGCAAGGTCGGCTCTGATTGATTGAAACTACGCAGCCGGATGCCGCGCGCAAAACAAGTCTGCAGGATCGCTTGGGGATCGGCGTGATCGCGCAACTCCAGTTCCCAATGGGCGGCAGTGGTCGGCACCGTCACGCTATTCGTCGTTTCCAACTGGCGAACCAAAACCACCCCGCTCAGTTCGCGCAATGGCGCGATGTCATCCTCCGTCTCAACGCGTACGCGGCGGGGAATGGTTTGTTTGGCCTCACCAACCGTGCCGTCGAAAATCTTCCGCCCTTTGGCGAGCAGCAGAATTCGATCACACAAACGTTCGGCGTGTTGCATGACGTGCGTCGAAAACAACACCGTCCGTCCGCGTTTCGCCATGTCACGGATGATGTCCTCCATCACCTGTTGATTCACCGGATCCAAACCCGAGAACGGTTCATCGAGAATGACAAACTCCGGATCATGCGCGATGGAAGCCAGCATCTGCACCTTCTGCCCCATGCCCTTGGAAAGCGCCTCGGTGGGTTGGTTGGCAAAATCCTTCAGACCATAGCGTTCGAGCAACTCGAAGGCGCGTTGCTTCGCCGCCTTCCGGTTCATGCCCTTCAAGGTGGCGAAGTAGGCGATCACCGCCCAGTTCTTCATCTTTTTGTAGAGCCCTTTTTCCTCGGGTAAGTAGCCAATGCGCTGGCGCACTTTGAGCGCGGAAGCGTGGCCGAGGACGCTGATGCTGCCGCTGGTCGGTTTGATGATTTCCAGAATCATCCGGATGGTTGTCGTCTTGCCGGCTCCGTTGGGCCCCAGGAAACCGTAGATGGCACCCGCCGGCAGGCTGAAGCTGACATCATCCACCGCGCGGAAGTTGCCAAAAAGCTTGGTGACGCCGTGCAATTCAAGCGGCACGACGTTTTCAGGATGATGGTCGTTCATCGGTGTGGTTCGGTGAGGTGCCGAATCCTAACCAACCGACAACGCCACCGCCAGTTTCTCCCGGTGATATTGGAAACCAACAGCAACTTCGTCACTTGGTCGTGGCCTTCTTGAATTCCAGCGGCAGCGTCTGGCCCCCCTGCTGCCACTGACCGGAAAACGTGGCGCCCTCGACCGCCAGCCTGCCTTCGTAAACGCCGCCGATCCCGCGCGCCTCAAAGCGGACCTTGCCCTCTTTCAGGGTGATTGAACTCAGCGGAAGCCCATTCGCGCCTTGATCGAGACTATCCATCGTGCCAGTCGCGGTACCAGTTGGTGATTTGGAGATGTTCAGTCGTAAACGGAGGCTGGTGCCGCCGACGGCCAGCGCGCCATTCCAGGTCCCCGCGATCTTCAGGGCGGCTTGTTGGTTGGCGGCCAGATCCGCGGGCGAGAGCTTTTCCGCCGCGAACGCTGAATCTGCCCGCGATCCTTTTTCCAACGCCAAGGGCAACGATTGAGCGTTTTGAGTCCATTTGCCGGTGGCCTTCGTTCCCGCGGCGTCCAAGGTTCCCTCGTAAACTCCGTTCACAACTTTAACTTCCATCCGGAGCAGCTTGTCCTTCACCGTGACAGCGTCCACCGGAATGTCGTGCGTGCCTTGGTCGAGGCTGTCCATTTTTGCGGTCAGCGCGCCATCAGCACCCTTGCTGATTTTGAACACGACCCGCAGTTTGATTGAGCCGGCTTCAAGCGTGCCGCTCCAATGGCCGGTCAGGTTGGTGGTCTCCGCGCCCGAGGCGAGGACCGATGACAGGAGCACGGTGACGGCCAGGAGTGAAATT
The DNA here is from genome assembly GCA_025350905.1 of Verrucomicrobiota bacterium. Lineage (GTDB taxonomy): Bacteria > Verrucomicrobiota > Verrucomicrobiia > Limisphaerales > JADLHS01 > JADLHS01. The sequence continues at coordinate 173 of JANXWY010000321.1, read as the reverse complement.
ATTTTTGTCATGAGGGATTGGGATTGTTTGCGGGAAACAGTTGTACCTGAAGCGGTCGATCATCTAAAACCAATTCGGACTCACTTGCCGCCCGGCGCCATCATTTTTCGGTTCATCGTTAGTGACATGCGGTTCGCATTGATCACCGTTGCGCGAAACTCACCGAGTTTGAC
>JANXWY010000319.1 GCA_025350905.1 Verrucomicrobiota bacterium | reverse complement strand
GAAGGCCAGATCACGCGCATCGGCCAACTGCTGCCGTTCCGACGCGGGTTGGAGCGCATCATGAAAGATGTGGAGGCGCCCATCGTGCCCATCGCGTTGGATGGAGTGTGGGGCAGCTTGTTCAGTTTTGAAAAGCGGCGGTTCATCTGGAAACTGCCCCATCGCATCCCGCACCCGGTCACGGTGAGCTTCGGTTCGCCGCTGACTTCGCGCGCCACCGTCTTCGAAGTGCGCCAGGCGGTGCAGGAACTCCAAGCGTCGGCCTGGCATGATCGCCGCGACCGGATGCAACCGTTGCACCGGGCGTTCGTGAAAACGGCCCGGCGTGTTCCGTTCCGACTGGCGATGGTGGGCGCTCAAAATCCGGAACTCAGTTTCAGTGCAGCGTTGGTGCGGACGGTTCTCCTCGCCCGCCGGTTACGCAGTGTTTGGGCCGGCCAGAAAATGGTGGGCTTGTTGTTGCCACCCTCAGTGCCCGGCGCGTTGGTGAACTTCGCGGCGCTGCTGAGTGGCAAGGTGCCGGTAAATTTGAATTACACCCTGTCCGAGGAGGCGCTCGCGTCGTGTGTGAAGCAATGTGACATCAAGACCGTGCTGACTTCCCGGGCTTTTTTGGAAAAGGTGAAACTGAAATTGCCCGGAGAAGTCGTCTATTTGGAGGATGTGGTTGGCTCACAACCAACGACCGATGAACCCCTCACCCCGTCCCACTCCCCATCGGATGGGGAGAGGGTGGCCGCAGGACGGGTGAGGGGCGCACCATCCGCGGGGGAAAAACTCACCGCCTTTCTCATGGCGTGGCTTTTACCGGTGGGCCTGTTGGAAGGCGCTCTTGGTAATCGTAGGAGACGACGTAAGGAGTCTCAAACTTCTGCCCTCGGAAAAAATAAAGAGACTCCTCAGCTCGTCGCCTACGAAGCGGAAGATCCGTTGGACGATCTCGCCACCGTGATTTTTTCCAGCGGCAGCACCGGCGAACCCAAGGGCGTCATGCTCTCGCATTACAACCTCGGTTCGAACATCGAGCAGATGGGCCAGGTCTTCGCCTTTCAACGCAACGATCGCGTGCTCGGGGTGCTCCCGTTTTTTCATTCGTTGGGCTTCACCGGCACGCTGATGTTGCCGGCGGTGCTCGGCGTCGGGGCCGCGTATCATGCGAATCCGCTCGACGCCAAAACCATTGGACCGCTCGTGTGCGATCACAAAGTCACGTTCCTGCTGGCCACCCCGACGTTTCTGCAACTGTATCTGCGCGGCTGTACGGCGGAACAATTCGGCAGCGTGCGCCTGGTCGCGGTCGGGGCGGAGAAATTGCCGGACCGGGTGGCGGCCGCCTTCGACGAACAATTCGGCATCCGGCCCTTCGAGGCCTATGGTTGCACCGAATGCTCGCCGGCGGTCACGGTGAATACCCACGACTTTCGCGCGGCGGGATTCCGGCAAGTGGGCGCCAAACGCGGAAAGATCGGTCATCCGCTGCCGGGCATTTGCGTGCGCATTGTGGACCCCGAAACACGCGCGCCGGTGGCGCCAGGTCAACCAGGTTTGTTGTTGGTGCGTGGTCCGAATATCATGCTGGGTTATCTGGGCAAGCCGGAGAAGACGGCGGAAGTGTTGATAGATGACCCCTCGCCGAGCCTGCAGCCATCCGCTCCCCAGCCAGTGGGGAGCGGGCCGGGTGAAGGGCGACCCGACTCGTCCGCCAAATGGTATGTCACGGGCGACGTCGCCGCACTCGATGAAGATGGCTTTCTGCAAATCACGGATCGCCTGAGCCGCTTCAGCAAGATCGGTGGCGAAATGGTCCCGCACATCAAGGTGGAGGAAAAGTTGCACGAGCTCGCCGGCGTGACGGAACAAACGTTCGTCGTCACGAGCGTCGCCGACGAAAAGAAAGGCGAACGGCTCGTGGTCTTGCACAAGTTGACCGACGACAAACTTCAGTCGTGTCTGGAAAAACTCAACGCCTGCGATCTGCCGAATCTGTGGAAGCCCAAAGCCGATGCCTTCGTACGATTGGAAGCTTTCCCCATGCTTGGCACCGGCAAACTGGATTTGCGCAAGGTGAAGGAAGTGGCGGTTCGAATGGACTCCACAGTCAGTCCGCAGGAATGAAAAAATCCCGAAACAGTTTGTGTGACGTCTGCCCTCACCCCGGCCCTCTCCCCCGGGAGAGGGAGCACCGGATTCCGTCTCTCGCAAGAACCTGCGGCTGGAATGGCCGGACGCGCGTTGGAAGAACCAACGGGCGCGAATGGCCGTTCCCTCTCCTGGGGGAGAGGGTCAGGGTGAGGGCGGTCGTGGAACCATCTTCTGTTTGCACACACACGGCGCAATATTTTCGATACGGTGTTTGCTCGAAGAGCCGGACAACGAATACACAAAGCCATGAGTGAAGTTGCCGAAACAAATCCGGCGGCAAACTCGCCTGGAAGTTTCCAACCATTGACCTGTCGCCAAGCTGGTTTGCTCACGCTCATCGCGGTGGTGTGCTTTCACGTTGCTTACACACCCGCACAGTCAGGCCTGCTGGCATTGGCTATCGTCGGCTACGTGGTTTGCCTCGTGCAACTCGCGCGACTGCGAACCCCGCGGCAATGTTTTTATACGGGGTTGACGGTTGGCTTTGCGTGCTTCGCGCCGCAACTGGAATGTTTCTGGCGCATCTTCGGCGCGGGGGCGATCGCGCTCTGGCTGGTGCTGGCGTTATGGATTGCGCTGTTCATCGCACTTTCCCACCTTGCGCTGGCCCGGTTCGGATTGAAACGCGGCGCGCTGCTTATTCCGTTTCTCTGGACCGGCTTGGAGTATTTTCGCAGCGAACTTTATTACCTGAAATTCTCGTGGCTCAACGTGGGATATGCATTCTCAGATTGGCCGGCACCCCTGCGAGATCTGGGCGTATACGGCGTGGGCTTTTGTGGCGCTGCTTTCGCGGCTCTATTTCTAGTCCTCCGCCTAAAGGACATACTGATTTGCAGCGCTACCGGACTGATCTTATGTGTGATGCTGGCTCCTTTGATTCATTACCGAATAATCAATGGCCCACATATTGCCGGAGTCCAATTGGAATTTCCCAATGCCAGCCAGATTCGACAGGCGCTAGACGGAGTTCTTGCTGAGCACGCCAAAAGATCGGTGGGTAAGAGCGGAACCGGACTTTCGGGAAACACGAATTTGGATTTGATCGTGTTGAGCGAATACACCTTGGACGGCGAACCGACAGAGCAACTGAAAAACTGGTGTCGCACGAACCAGAAATTCCTCATCGTCGGCGGCAAGGATGCTTCGCCCGGCACGAACTACTACAACACCGCGTTCGTCATCAGCACGAATGGCGAAGTTGTCTTCAAGCAGGTGAAGAGCGTGCCGATCCAGTTCTTCAAGGACGGCCTGCCCGCGCCGGAGCAAAAGGTCTGGGATTCGCCGTGGGGCAAGATCGGCATCTGCATCTGTTACGACCTGAGCTACACCCGTGTGACCGACGAACTGGTGCGGCAAGGGGCGCAGATGCTCATCGTGCCGACGATGGATGTGGCGGATTGGGGCCGGCATCAGCACGAGTTGCACGCTCGCGTTGCCCCAGTTCGTGCGGCGGAATACGGTATCCCCATCTTTCGCCTGGCCAGTTCTGGCATTTCTCAGGGCGTGAACAAATCGGGCCGGGTTCAATCCAGCGCCCGGTTCCCGGGTGAAGGCGAATTTATTTTCTTCGGTGCGCGCATCGGATCGAAGGGTTCGCTCCCCCTCGACCGCTATCTCGCGCCAGTGTGCGTGGGTGTGACGGGCTTATTTGTACTCTGGCTCGTGGTCACCAACTACCGACGCAACCCAGTCGTCATATCTCCGCCCGCGAATCCATGAACCTCCTAACCGCCATCGGTGAAGCGGCGCGCTGGTTGGTCCGGAAATCCTTGCGCCTCTATTATTCGCGGATCGAGGTCGAAGGCCGCGAGCGCCTGCCGGTGAGCGGCGCGGTTTTATTCGTGGCGAATCATCCCAACTCATTAATGGATCCGGCGCTCATCGGTTACGCCGTGCAACGGTCCGTGCATTTCTTTGCCAAGGCTCCGCTGTTCGAGGTGCCGGTGTTTGGTGCGCTCATGCACGCGCTCGGCATGGTGCCGGCTTATCGCGGCCAGGACGACAAGGCGTCGGTGCGCAAGAATCTCGAAACCCTTGAGGTCGGTGCGAAGTATTTGGGGCGCGGCGAAGCGGTGGGGATTTTTCCCGAAGGCAAAACGCATGATCGCGAAGGTCTGGAGCAAGTCCGAACTGGCGCCGCGCGCATCGCGTGGCCCGCGGTGCAAAGCGGCGCGGCGGTGATGATTGTTCCGCTGGGCTTGAATTACGAAGGCAAGGAGAAGTTTCGCAGCGCCATCTGGGTGCGCGTCGGCAAGCCGTTGGACGCAAACGCGTGGCTGCGGGCGCGGGGCGAGGAAGAACGACCGGCGATCCGCAATCTCACGGAGGAAATTGACCGGCGGCTGCAACAAGTCGTTATTCATTTGCACGAGGAACGCTGGCAACCGTTTCTGTCCGAACTCGACGTCTTGCTGCCGGCGGAAGGCAACCCGGCGCTCGATCCCATCGCGGCCCTCCGTCAGCGAAAGCGGATTGCGGATGCGATGAACCAATTGCTCGCGGCCAACCGTCCGCGCGCGGAAATGCTGGCGGCCGCCATCGAGCAACATCGGGCCCAACTCACCGCCGCGGGATTGACGATGGACTCCCCGATTCTTGGGCAGAGCCGCGCGCGACTGACCGCCCATTTGGTCAAGGAAACCACAAGCTTGCTCCTCGGACTCGGGCCCGCCCTGGCGGGCGCGCTCCATCATGTCGTCCCGTTCTGTATCACGCGCGGCCTCGTCAAGCTCGTGAAACATCCGGGACGCGCCACCATTGCGCAAAACCGCTTGCTGATCGGTCTACCGCTTTATGGAATCTGGTATGCAGTGGTTTGGTGGTGGCTCGCGTCACAAACGCGAGCCTGGCTCGCCGGGCTATGGACGGGCTTGATGCCGTTCTGCGGAATTGTGGCGCTCCATTACGCCGGGCATGTGCGGCACACGGGCCGAGCGTGGCGGCATGAATTTAAAATGCTCATGCGGCCAAAGTTGTTGCGCCGACTTCGTGCGGAACAAATGGCCTTGAGTCGGAAGTTGGAACTATTGCGAAAGGAAAACTCCGCCCCGATGGCTTAGCCGCTTTGTCCAAAAGCCGGGATGGCGACCCGGCATTCTCTTAATCCGAAGTCGAGCGCCGTCCAGGTTCAGGGCGCGAGTTCCAGAGCAATCCGGCTTTCCAAATCGTTAGCCAGGGTGAGATCAGTGCCCCCCATTTTGGCGCGCACCTGCACAATTACCACCGACGCAGTCGGCGTCACCCCCTCGATCCGCATCCACACCTTGGTCTGATTCACCGAGCCGGAAACGGTGCGCACTTGGTTGGTGGCGGTGGCAAAAGCGCTTTCGGCGGTGATAGTGCCGTAGCTATTGAGGGCCCGTTTGGCCGCCTCGAAAACTTGGTTGAGCGGACGATCAAAGCGGCGGTCCACCCGATCCAGGTAGCCCGGCATAACGCCAGGGTTCGGCTCCGCGACATTACTGATACAACCCACGAGGCCCAGCGTGACGCCGGCGAGAATGGCAATGAATTTTGTTTTCATAATTACCGACGATGCAATCAAAACTGCCGCCCGCGTCAAGGACGAAGCCAAGCCCGTTTCAGAGCGGCGGTTCGGCGGGCCGATATTGCGGGCGACGTCAAGCCCACAAGCCCACCGCTCCCCCGACGGGATCGGATTAGCGCGCGAGTTCCAAGGCGATTTGCTTTTCCACTTCATGCGCCACCGGAACATTACTACCGATCCAGGTGGAACGCGCCTGGACGGTCACGGCGGTGACCTGAGGGCTGGCGACCTCAACCCGAATCCAGACGTCCGTATCTTGCACCTTGCCCTCGAGCGCCCGCACTTGATTCGTGCTTTCCAGCAAGGTCGTTTCACGAGTCAACTGACCCAAGTTTTGGAGCGCCTTTTTGGACGCTTCGACCACGGTGTTCAGCGGAAATTTATAGTTGCCGGAGACTTTGTCCCGCGACAAATAGAGACCAGCGGTTTTTTGCCCGTCAACGGTGCCAACACAGCCGGTAGCGCCCAGCGCAACTCCAGCCAATATGATAAGAAAGCCAATTTTCATTCGTGCAACAGACAAGCAGATTTTCCGCGCCCGTCAAGATCGAAGCACGGCCTCGTCCCTCACAACCGGGGCGCCCAACTGATATTCGCCGCGCGCATTTTCACCGACCTTTGAGGGACGCAAACGCCTCCAGCGCCACCTCACGGGCAATGGCGTGGCTTACGATGGGTTCCGGATAATCGCGCCCCAAGACCAGGCTGGCGCGAGCGAGGATTTCCGGCGGCGCTTGCCCGGGACGATGCAGCCATTGATCCGGAAGCTTCGCCAGTTCAGGACACCACCGCCGAACGTAGTCCCCCCGGGGATCGAACTTCTCGCCTTGGCTGATGGGATTAAACACTCGGAAATACGGGGCCGCATCCGCGCCGCACCCCGCGGTCCATTGCCAGCCAAGCGTATTCTGCGCGAGGTCGGCGTCCGCCAACGTGTCCCAAAACCAACGCGCGCCCTCGGTCCAGGACAGCAACAGGTCCTTGACGAGGAACGACGCCACGATCATCCGCACGCGATTGTGCATCCAACCGGTCGTCCACAACTCGCGCATCCCCGAGTCCACGATCGGATAGCCCGTACCTCCTTGTTGCCAGGCCGCGAGCAAGGCCGCGTCTTTGCGCCAGGGAAATCGGTTGAAATCCTGCCGCAAAGGCAGCGCGGGCGTTTGCGGAAAATGGTAAAGGAGGTGATGGGCAAACTCGCGCCAGCCCACCTCGGTTAGAAATTGCGACGCTCGCCAGTCGCCCGTAGCCGCCGACGGACGGAGGCGGTCAGCTTTCGAACTTGGGTTCCGCCCCCCCACTTCGCTGGCTATGGTGTACCAGATCTGCCGGGGACTGATTTCGCCAAAGTGAAGATGCGGCGAGAGCCGGGAAGTGCCGGTGAGGTCGGGACGATTTCGCTGGTCGCCATAGTTGGCATGCGCGGCTTGGAGGAAGCGCTTCAGCTGCGCGTGGGCGGCGGCTTCGCCCGGGAACCAGGCGCGCTTCAGGCCAGCGGCCCAGTTTATTTTCGGCTCCAGTTCCAACGCGGCGAGGGCGAGTCCCTTGGGCCATCGTTCCGGCGCGTTAAGCTTGCACGGCGCGGGTAACGGCACGGGGGGCGCGGCTTGCTGGAGGCAATGTTTCCAGAAGGGCGTAAAGACTCGGAATGGCTTGCCGCTCTGGTTTTGGATTGTCCACGGTTCGTGCAACAGCGCGGCATTGAAACTCTCGACCGCGACCCCGTCCCGGCGTAGCGCCTCTTTGACCGCGGTGTCGCGCGCGATCACGGCCGGTTCGTAACGGCGATTCCAGAACACGGCGGTGGCGCCGGTCTCATTTACGAGCGCTTGCAGCGTCGCCAGGGTCGGGCCCCGGCGGAGGATCAATTGCGAGCCGAGTCCGCGCAATGACGCAGCCAGTGAATCGAGCGATTGATGCAGCCACCAATTCGATGCGCCGCCGGAAGCCCAGGGCGCTTCCTCGTCCGGTGCGTGAATGAAGACCGGAATGACGGGGCCACCATGCTGTACCGCCGCTACTAAAGCCGGGTTGTCGGTCAGGCGCAGATCGAGCCGAAACCAAACGAGGGCGGGCGATTGGCCCGCCGCAGTGAGCCGGGCGGGTTTCATTGGGTGGCGCCCGGCGGCTGATTCCGGGACAGTGCTTGATCGATGGTGCCGTACAATTCCGCCAGCGTGCCCGGCGTCGCCTCGCCCAGGAACCTTTTGAGAATCCGCCCGTGCTCGTCCAGGACGAAGCCGTTGACACAATTATGAACGGAAGCAAAGGCCTTAACCGTTTCACCGGACCAGTCGAGCAGGACGGGATAAGTTTGCCGCTGCTGAAACTTCTTCCGCACCACGCCGCGCAACCAACCCGGCACGGCGGAGACATCCGCAATTCCGTGAATGGCCACCCGCAGACCATAACGTGCTTTCACCGGAGCGACCCAACCGGCGACTTGCTCCGAGCCTTTATGATCCGCGATCGTCAGGACCGTGAGGTTGGTCGCAGGGAAGGAGAGCTTCCGCGGCGAGTCGAATTGATCTTTTAGTTCGATGCAGGCGGGGGCGTGAGTCACGTCGGAAGCCGGGACGACCTGGTCGCCCGCGTTTACCGTCAAGGCGACGAACAGGCCGAGCCACAGGAAGCTAATTTTCATGCGGCGTGGAAAGGTTCGGCCAGGCCGCCGGTAGAGTAGGCACGCCCTTTCCACACGGATGGCTTCCCGGCGAAATGACGAATGAGCGCGAGCCACTGGATCACCAACAAAGCGAGCACGCCCACCGGATGTAGCAAAGCGGCACCCAACGGTTGCCGGAATTTCCAAACGGCGAGCAGCCGTGGACCATACGCCAGCGCCACTGCGATCAAGGACAGTGTCAGCACCCGCTCCGTCAGCCATGGGGCCAGGCACGCCAGTCCGAACGGCAACACCTGTCCGCCGAGCAACAGCACCGTCATCGGCAGGATCGCGCCGGGTGCCGCCAGGCCTTCGGTGGCGTTTTTGCCGAGCCCGCGCCAGGTCTCGCCATTCGTCTGATACATGCGACAGCTCGCGATGTCGGTGGCATCAAACAAGTCCGTGCGAAAGCCCGACCGGCGAAACAAGCGCGGCAACTTGACGCCATCGTGCAGCGTCGAACGGATCCGGGCGTGACCACCCGTTGTCCGATAAGCCGAAGCGCGCGCAATGAATAATTGACCGCACCCCGCCGAGAACACGGCCCGCTTCGTCCAACGCATCATAAACATCGGCAGATAGCCCAGCAGCACGAAATGAATCAGCGGAATCAGCAGCCGCTCTGAGGCGGTGCCGAGTTCTTGGCGCGGCACGCCGCTGGCCAAGGCGAGGTCGGCATTCTGGAAAAAGCCGGCCATCCGCGCCAGCCCATCCGACGCCAGCCGCACGTCGGCGTCCATGAAAACCAGGAGCGGATTTTTCGCCCGCTGCGCCAGAACGTGGCAAGCGTGTTGTTTGCCGCACCAACCGGCCGGCAGGGGGGGAGCAAATTCCAATCGCACCCGGATATCCTTCCGAGCAAACTCGCGGACGATTTCCGCCGTCAGATCGGTTGAGTGATCATCGAGAACAATCACTTCGAAGTCCCTCCCGGCGTTGGCCAGCACGGATTCCAACAGGCCGCGGAGGTTGGCCTCCTCGTTGCGGGCGGGAATCAGGACGGACAATGGGCCGGTCCGGGTGCGTCCGTTCCCGCCCTCTCGGCCCGAAGGTGGGGACGACGAACGCGACGAGCCGGCACCGGCCAGTTTCCGGTAGAAAAATAAATTCGCCACAAACAGGCCGCCGGGAATTCCGGCCAGCACGACCGCGATGAGCGCTAGCGTTTCGAGGTTCACAGTTTGCCGTGTTGAGCTTGGAATGCTTGGCCCCGCGCCTTTGCCTTCAGGGCGCGCCAGCGATCATAAACGCCACCGACCCCGGCAGGTCCCCGCAACAAGCATCGAAATTTTTCGGGCTGCCGCTCGCCGGCTTCGGCCGCCAGCGCATTCTGGTTCTCCGCCAGCCGGCCCGCAAAAAATTCCGTCCACCCCGCCGGCGCGAGCGGCATTTTCCCGGGGCTGGTTTCGTACGACGCCCCGAAGCGGACGAGAATTTCCGGCAAGCGCTCCTCCCAAAAAACGTATTCGATCGCCACCGGCACAAAGCAGAGCGGGCCCACCAGCTGGGGCAGATGGCCGATCCCGGCCTTGAAATTTACGGGCCGCTCGCGCGCATCCGCGAACCGACTCTGCGGCGTCAGCCACAGCGTATGTTCCGGGTTTTGCAAAATCCTCCGGGCCCGGCGAAGGAACTGCCCCGCCCCGTGCCGCGTCCCCTGCTCAACGCCAAACGCACCCAAGCGTTTGAAAAAACCGTAGCGCGCCAAGGCCGCGGCATCAATCGGAGCGAAGACGCTTCGCCCCGTCAGAAATTCCTGGGCGAGCACGAGCGCGACCAGCGGATCCCACCACGATGCATGATTGGAATAAATCACCAACGGTCGCTCGGTCTTCACCGGCAGCGCGCTTGCCCGGGATACGCGGAGCGAATGGAAATGCCGCCGGAGATAGCGTCGCGCATACCACGTGAAAAGCCGGTGCAGCGGTTGGGAGATGATCGGCAAGTCGCCAACCGCTACTCGGCTGCCGGGTGGGTGGTGACGCCCAGCGGAACGCCCGGCGAAGTTAACGGTCGTGATTCGATGCCCTTGCCTCTCCGCATTCGGAGCGGAGCCGGCGGGCCTCAGCGGCAAGGATTCCGTTTTCATTCCGTAGCAATGCAGCCTTGTCTCACTCACGCGGCCACCAGGTCGGACTGCGGCCGCTCGAAACGGGGAGCGCTTTGGGTTTGAACCACGCCATCCTGGTGGAGTGTGTCCCCGGCGATCCACCCGCTCATCATGACCATCGGCATTCCCGGTCCGGGATGCGCCGCGCCCCCGGCGAGGTAGAGCCCGCGGACCTCGCGACTTCGATTCCCCGGCTTGAAGGCGCCCAGGAATTTGCCGTGGCTCGACAAACCATAAATCGCCCCGTTGAGCACCCGATAGCGGTCGTGAATATCCTGGGGCGTGAGCGTCCGCTCAAACACAATACGCCGCTCGATATCTTCCAGGCCCGCGGTGCGCTTGAGTTTCTCGAGGATGGTGCGGCGATAGGTGGGCAGCATTTTCGTCCAGTCGTGGTGCGCCCGCAGGTAGGGGGTGTGCACCAGCACATACAAGGCTTCCCCGCCGGCCGGTGCGACGACGGATTCCGTTTGCGACGGCGCACAGAGATAAGCGGTGGGGTCCAGCGCCGGTTCACCCTGCCGGTAAATCGCGTCAAACTCCTCCTCGTGATCCCGGGAGAAAACAAAGTTGTGATGGGCGAGATGCTCGTAGCGCTGCTTCAACCCGAGATACAGCACCACCCCCGAACACGCTGGTTCGTAGTTCCGTCGCGCAGCGAAGCGCCGGCCAATCGCTCCGCCGATCAATTCCCGATGCGTGCGGACGGCATCCATGTTGGAAACGACGGCCGCCAGCGCAATGCGTTCGCCACTCGCGGTTTCAACTCCCGCAACGCCATTTCCCTCCACCACGATCCGGGAGATCGGGGTGTTCAGCCGGAACTGCACGCCCAGCTCCTGAGCGAGTTTCGTCAACGCCATGGGCACGGCGCGCGTGCCGCCGAGAGGATACCACACCCCTTCGTCGCTTTGCATGTGACCGATGCCGCACAGCACCGCGGGGGAGTTCAGCGGCGACGACCCGACGTATTGCGTGTAGTGGTCGAGCATCTGTGCCACGCGCTCATCCGGAACCTTCGCGCGGATGGTGCTCGCCACGCTTCGGCCCATGCGCAAAGCGAGCACGTCGCGAAGCGTCTCAAGGCTGAAGGCATTCTTGACGTCGAACATGTCGCGTAACCCGCCAATCGACTTGTAGAAAAAAAACCGCTGCGAAATGTCGTTGAGTCGTTGGGCGAGCCCTTGAAACTTGCGGTAGCCCGCGCTCACCCGGCCACCGGGCGCAAAACGATCAAGATTCTGAGCCATGACCCGCTCGTCCGAAACGAGATCGAGCGTCGAGCCGTCCTCAAAGAACGAGCGCCATTGCGGTTCGAGCCGCACCATTTCCAGATAATCACCCAGGCGCCGGCCGGACTCGTCAAAGATGCGGCGGAGCACCGACGGCAAGGTGAGAATGGTCGGCCCCATGTCGAAACGGAAGCCCTGCTCGTTGAGCTCGGCGGCCTTGCCCCCCAGCCAAGGGTTGGCTTCAAACACCACTACTTGGTAGCCGCGCGTAGCGAGGGTGCAGGCGGCGGCCAGGCCCCCGAGTCCGCCTCCGATAATGCCGATGGGCTTTGGATTTTGTGATTTCATAAATGTTTAAAGGGGCGCACGCCCAGGCTTGCTGCCGGAAAAGTCCGATCCCGTCTCCCCTCCCACCGGACGGTAGAAGGCCGAGTTGAGGGTCGGCACGGTCCTCATTCTGATTGGCCTTTCCGTTGCCAAACAGCGAGGGCCAACTCGCGCAGGGCCTTGAATCGGGTCCCCCAGCCACCGCCATGCGCTGCGATCAGATAAGCCGTGAACAAATCGGCATCGGCCGCCTGCGGCGTCACGTAATGCGGCCGCCACCGGCCGCTCCGTTGCGTGACAACTTTCGTGGTCGTCAGTTCCAACAATCCCTCCGGGCCGCGCGTGCGACCGAACCCGCTGAGTTTGCGGCCACCGAACGGCAACCGCGCGTCCGCCGTGGTCACGATCAAATCGTTGATGATAACGCCGCCCACATTCAGCCGCCGGGCCAGCCCGCGCGCCGCCCTTTCGTCGCGGGTAAAAATCGTGGCGCCCAGTGCGTACGGACAATCGGCGGCGAGCGCAATGGCCTCGTTATCGTCCGCCACGGTAAGAATCGCGAGCAGCGGGGCGAAGATGTCTTCGCGCAGCAACGGTAACGATGGCGCGGCGCCGGCAATGACTACCGGGCCGATAAGGTCGCCCCCGGGCTGAATTTTGCCGGAGAGAAAATGCGCGCCCTGCGCCAGGGCCTGGTGCAGCAGCGGGGAGATTTGTTCGCGCTGGGTGCGGGAGAATACCATCGGCGCACAATTGGACAACGCTTGCGCCAGCCGCCCTTCAAATTCGGTCGCCACCGCCCGAGCCACGAACACGCGCCGCGGCGCAATGCAGGTTTGACCGGAATTGAGCCGCAGACCGAAGACGAGCGCTTGTACCGCCAGTTCCAAATCCGCGTCGGCGCGAATGATGACGGCATCACAACCCGATAGCTCCATCGTCGCGGGCACGGCCCGGGGCGCGAGTTGCCCGAGCAGCTGCACCCCGGTCCGCGCCGAGCCAGTGAAAACGACCTTATCCACTCCACCGCGCAGGGCGGCCTGGGCGGCTTCGGGCAATTCGGGCAACACGCGCAAAAGCGAGCCGGGCAAGCCGGCGGCATGGAGCAGGCGGGCGAGTTCGTGCGCGGCGCCGCCTCCGTCGGGGCCGGGCTTGAGCAAGACGGCGTTCCCCGCCGCCAACGCCTGCAACACCTGCACGCCGGGCAAAAAAATCGGGTAGTTGGCGGGCGCGATGATGAGCACCAAGCCGAACGGTTCGTGGTAAACCACGGATTTCACCCCACCCAACCAAAGCGGACGCCCCCGACGTCCAACACGGCGGGGCGCAAGAATTTTCTCCGCCGTGCGTTCCAAGAAGTGGGCCGCGGCGGCGAGCGGAATAATTTCCGCTGAGAGAATCTCAGCGACCGAACGTTGACTCGAACCGCGCGCGGCGACGGCCACGGACTCCGCTTGATCCGCGAGCAAATGGCGGAATCGCCGGATGATTTGAAGCCGGGTTCGCAGCACGACCCCGGCCCACGCCCCTTGGGCGCGGCGCATTTCGGCGCAGGCGGAACTGGCGTCGAGCAGGAAATCGTCTCCGGCCGAAAACCCCGTCACCGTCAGAGGCTGAATTTTTTCACCGGTTGACGGTTTCATAAGGGGTCGTTGCACGCGCGGCGCGGACCTCGCTGGTACCGAGGGAATCGCCGGGCGGCTTGATGCCGAAATCTTCGAGGACGAGCTTGGAGGAAATCCGCGCCGACTCAAAAATCACGGGCAGGCCGCTGCCCGGATGCGTACCGCCGCCAACCAGGTACACGCCGTCAAGGTCTTCAAAACGATTGTGGGGGCGCAGGTGGAGCATTTGATCAAGGGTGTGCGCGAGATTGAAAGTGGCGCCGCGATAAATTTCATAGCGCGAATCCCAATCCGCGGGCGTGATGACCCGCTCGTACCGGATGCGGGGTGCAAGGTCGCCGTAGCCGGCCTTGGCGATTTGTCGCAACAGCAGCTGACGGAAGCGTTGGCGTTCGCGCGACCAATCCACATTGGGATGTTGATGGGTCACCGGGGCCAGGACATAGAGCGCGCTCTGGCCGGCGGGCGCCAGGGTCGGATCGGTGACGCAGGCGTTCTGGACGTAAAAACTCGGATCCTCGCTCAGCACATGCTGGTTCTCGATTTCATCGAGATTCTGGGTGTAGTTCTCGGCGATGTGGACGGTATGGTGCGGCAGCTTGAATTCGCCCTCCACGCCGAGATACATCATGAAGGTGGAACAGGAATATTTCTTCCGCGCCAATCTCTGGTTGGTCCATTTACGGCGCAACCGATCGGGCACCAGCCGTTCCATGGCGCGGGCAAAATCGGCGTTCACCACCACGGCATCGGCGCGATGCGTGCCGGTCGCGGTGCGCACCCCCACTGCGCGCCGACCCGCGAAAAGCATTTCTTCCACCGGTTCGTTCAGGAGAATTTCGACGCCGAGCCGCTCCGCGACGCGCGCCATGGCCTTTGTCACCGCACCGCAACCACCGATGGGATGCCATACGCCGTGCTCGTACTCGAGGAACGAAAGAATCGAAAACAAACTTGGGCAGCGGAACGGCGACATGCCGAGATATTTCGACTGGAAGCAAAACGCCAGGCGGACACGCTCATCCTGGAAGAAGCGCCGAAGATAGGCATCCACGGATTGATGCGGCCGGAGCAAGGGCAGCATCTTCAGCAGGCGTTGGTTCAAGAGGCTGCCCCAACCATTAAAGGGCGTTTCGAGGCACGGCTCCATGCGGGCGAGTTTGGTGCGATTTTCCGCCAGGAACTGGCTGAAGTTCGGCGCATCGGCGGGCGCGAGCGCGGCGATTTGCTGCTCCATGGCCGCCACATTGGGCGTGCAATCCATTTTGCCCCCCGCGCCAAACTGAATCCGATACTGCGGATCCAGGCGTACCATCTGTACCTCCCGCTCCAGGGTCGTGCCTGCGGATTTGAAGATTTCATTCAATACGCGCGGATAAAGAAAGAAGGTCGGGCCGAGGTCGAACTTGTAACCATCGGCCTCAATGGTCGAGGTCCGCCCGCCGATGAGGGGTAGACGTTCAATCACCTTGACGCGCACCCCGGCGGCGGCGAGTTGAATGGCCGCGCCGAGACCGCCCGGGCCGGCCCCGATGATGATAACTTCCTTCGTCATATTTCCCTTTGGATTCATGGTTGGGGTTGGGCTGGGATGGAATCAGGCGGCGACAGGCAAAGCGTCCGGGTCCTCGAGCATCTTGCGCAGTTTCGCCAGCGCCACATTTTGCAACTGGCGGATGCGCTCCCGGGTGAGCTTGAATTTTCGACCCACGTCTTCGAGCGTGCGCTCGCCCCCGCGGTCCAAGCCGAAACGGAAACGAATGATGCGCGCCTCCCGCTCCGGCAGTTGCTGCACCAACTGACGAATCAATACAGTTTCGGTTTTTTCCCGCAACTGTTCGAAAGGGGACGTCGCGTTTTCATCGGCCACCACTTCGGCGATGGTGCTGCTGTTGGCATCCCCCAAAGGCGCATCCAGCGACGACGGCCGCAAAGCGGCGCGGCGCAGTTTGGCCACGCGGTCGGGCCGGATTTCCAGTTCGGCCGCGAGTTCTTCATTCGTTGCCTCGCGTCCGAGCCAGTCGCGCAACCGGACTTCCGCCTTGCCGAGTTGGTAAATCTTGTCCGCCACATGCACGGGCAGCCGAATGGTCTTGCCCTGGCTGGCGAGCGCGCGGCGGATTTGCTGTTTAATCCAAAGCACCGCGTAGGTCGAAAACTTTGCCCCTTTGGCGGGGTCAAACTTTTCCACGGCCTTCATCAGGCCGAGGTTGCCTTCGTTGATCAAATCCAGGAGCGGCATGCCGAGGTGCTCATATTCGCGCGCGATCTTGATCACGAAACGCAGGTTGGCCCGGATCATATGTTCGCGGGCCGCGTCGTCACCTCGCTGGATGCGCACCGCGAGTTCCACCTCTTGCGGCCGGGTGAGCAAGGCAACCTCACTCGCCTCCCGCATATAGAGCGCAAGGATGGAATTCATCTCGGCCAGCCCGCCGGTCGGAACGATTTCCGGGCGGGTCCGGCTCGGAGCGAACGGCGGCAGCCACGCGGCCGCGGTTGCGGCGGGAAGTATTTGAATGAGTTGAGAATTTTCAGGTTGGCTACCGCGACCAGCCCCCGGAGTCGCGGTCACCGAATTCAGCCCATTAAGTGGGTTGGGAAAGGACTCGATGCCACCCCGGCCCGTGCCTTTTGACGCCTTTGAAATTAAAAATTTCTTACCGCGATTTGCCGGCACGGCTTGCAGCGGCGTCCGGTAATTGCCATTCATCATGTCTATATCTTGTCTATTAAAATGGCAGCTGTCAACTTTTTGTTTATTTTATTTCAGGAATGGGAGCTTAGTCGCAATTTATTTGAAATACTTGGTAATACTGCGATTTGCGAACACCATGGAGGCAATTGTTTGCAACTGTTCATTTATTGTCTATTATTCGCCCGATGTCAGACATTCAGCACTCGATTAAAATTGCGGCGCGAAAAAGCGGATTGACGGCCCATGTCATTCGGGTTTGGGAGCGGCGTTACCACGCGGTCTCACCCGATCGTACCGACACGAATCGCCGGCGCTACTCGGATGCGGAGATCGAGCGATTAACTTTGCTGCGTGCCGCGACGCATGCGGGTCACAGCATCGGCACCGTCGCCAAGTTGCCCGTGGCGAAACTAAGGGAACTGGCCGCCGAAGCAGCTCCGGTCGCCCGGACAGCCGAGAAACCGCGGGGAGTCGCCCCCCCGCAAGCAGTTGAGCTCGCGCTGGCGGCTATTGAGAAATTGAACTCCACCGAGTTGGAGGCCGTCCTCGGACAGGCCGCCGTGGCTTTTGGGCAGCACGGATTGCTGGAAAGAGTCATCGCGCCCCTCGCGCAACGGATTGGGGAGCTGTGGCGCGATGGCACCATCACCGCGGCCCATGAACATTTTGCGAGCGCCGTCATTCGCAATTATCTCCTCCAGACTTCCAAAGCCTACGCCGCCAACGGCGCGGCCCCGGTGCTGGTGGTGGGCACACCGGCGGGGCAACTGCATGAACTGGGCGCGGTCATGGTCGCCGCGGCGGCGAACGACCTCGGCTGGCGCGTCATTTACCTGGGCACCAGCCTCCCGGCCGTGGAGATCGCGGGCGCGGCGATTCAAAACAAGGCGCGGGCCGTAGCGATGAGCATTGTGTTTCCCGATGACGACCCGAACTTGGCGCAGGAACTCCAGAGCCTCCGCAAGCATTTGCCGCCCGAAATCAAGCTCCTCACCGGCGGGCGAGCGGCGGAATCTTACGCCGCAATTTTGGAAAAACTGGGGGCGGTCCGCGTCAAGGATCTCAGTGCGCTTTATCTCCTGCTGGAGCAAATGCGGGTGCCGGCATGAGCTCCAGCGTACGCGGCGGTCAAAGTTTCGTCTTGATGCCGCACGCCCGCATCACACACCAGCCCCGTACCGCCTCGAACAACATGAACGCACCGGAAAGGATCAGGACCACCGCCACCGGGAGGTTGCGGCCGCACAACCCCACGCCGACGGCGACGAACGCGACGCCCCCCACGCCCCGGACGAGCCGACCTGGCATTTGCAAGTTCGGCAGGAAAAACTTTTTCATACGCCATGGTTAGCACAAGGTCGCGCGGATTCAAATCTTCAACCCACCATGACAATTCACCATTTCCACGCCGAACTTTGGCTGCCGCGGCCAGCGGCCGAGATTTTTGCCTTCTTCGCCGACGCCTCCAACCTCCAAGCGCTCACGCCCGACTGGGTAAACTTTGAAATTCTCACGCCTAAACCAATCTGCTTGCACGGCGGCGCGCTGATTGATTACCGCCTGCGCATTCATGGCTGGCCCGTGCGATGGCAGACCGAAATTACTGCCTGGGAACCACCGCTGTATTTTGTCGACGAACAAAAGCGCGGACCTTATCGCTTGTGGCAGCACGAACATCGCTTCACGCCCCAGAACGGCGGCACACTCTGCACCGACGAAGTCCATTACTCCGTGCTGGGCGGCGAGCTCACCAACCGCCTGTTCGTCCGGCGCGACGTGGAAAAGATTTTCGCGTTTCGTCGCCGGCAGCTGGGGGAACGGTTTGGCCATTGCTGAGCGCCTGAAAAGCCGCGAAACTTTGGGCCCATGCCGAGCACCGCCACCACGCTTCTGGACTTTGATTCCAGCTTTCTCTTCGCTTCGTTGCTGTGGGGCTCCATCGGCGTCGGGTATTGGATTTACGGCAAGAAACAGCGGGAGCTAATGCCGATGGTCGGCGGCGTCCTTATGATTGGCGTGTCCTATCTTGTCAGCAGTTGGCTGCTGATGTCGCTCATCGGTCTGGCGCTGATGGTTGCGGTTTATCTCCTGGTCAAACGAGGTTATTGAAGGGTTAAACGCGGAACCCACGCGTCGAGTTAGCGATTCCTCTCGTCGTCGCCGGCGGGAGAATCCCTATTCGTTGGCATGCACTTCGCGCGCGAGTTGCCGGGTGCATCGGCTCGGCTCGGACGCCGCGCTGGGCCGTCCGGTCGGGGCATTAAACACGGGTGCGACTGGAAGGGGCGGTCAGCGTGGTAGAACGGCTCGCGCTGCGAGCCGTCGGGCCGCGTCCAGCGGCACGCCCGAGGCACCGCACGTTCCGCCCGCTCGGCGCGGGCGGAGTGTTCGCAGCGCGAACACTCCTACCACCTGGGTTGACCGCCACCTCTGGTCGCACCCATTAAACACTGGTCAGTTGCACCCAAAGTGCTAGGCTCGCCGCAGCTAACCCCAGTCCTGAATAATTATGTCAGCGCACCGAAACCGCTTTTGTGAGAAATGGTTGATTCGCCTTACGCTGTTTGCCGGTGCCGCGCCATTCCTGCTCGCGGCAACGTTGCCCATCGAAAAAAACGTCGAGGGGCAGCCGTTTATCGCGCAAGTCACCCGCTTGATCGAGGCCACGGATTATCTTGGTTCGCCCTTCAGCGCGGACGAGAAAATGGCGATCGCTACCGCCATGCAGGACCCCAACACCAAAAGTGCCACGGAAAAGTTGCAGGAGATTCTGGACCGCCATTGTCTATTCGGGGTCCAGATTAATCCCGAAATGCGCGTGAAGGTTGCCCCCGGTCCGGCAAAGCCGGAACTGGTGGAGCAGGGGTGGCGACAATTTCTCGTCAAAGTCGTCAACGAATCCGGCACTACCGCGGCGTTGGAAGCAGTCAGCCCCAATGCCGTCTCCGTTTACTCGCAGGACGGCGGCGGGCCCCGGAGCAGTGCGTCCGACCAGTTCTATCGCAAGAAAGGCGAGGCCTTCGCCCTGACCAATGCGGCGCCGCTCTGGCTCGAGTTGCAGACGTATGATCAGCAGCCGCTCGCCCAGACGCTCAGCGGTTTGCCGCTCGAATACCGCATCCTCCAGCTGTACAGCCGCGACGCCGGCCAACGGGAGGCGAAGTTCTCTTTCAACGTCGGCCAGGGAACGCAGGACCTCGGTTTCCGCAACGAAGTGGACCTGCTGTTCACCTGCCTGCCTGCCCACCCCATCACCTTCCGTGTGCGCGACGAGCACGGCCAGCCGACCACGGCGTCATTCGTCATTCGTGACGCGCAGCAACGGGTCTATCCGTCGCCCGCCAAACGGCTGGCGCCCGACTTTCCGTTTCACCCGCAGGTCTATCGCGGTGACGGCGAAACCGTGAAGCTGCCGGCAGGCGATTACACGGTGGAATTTTCGCGCGGACCGGAATCAATTCCCTCTACCCAGAACTTAAAGATTGAAAAGGCCACAGAACGGGTCGATTTCCAAGTCAAACGCTGGATTGATCCGTCCCAATTCGGCTGGTGGTCCGGGGATCATCACATCCACGCCGCCGGTTGCGCCCACTATGTGAAACCAACCGAGGGGGTCCTGGGTGCCGACATGATCCGCCACTGCATCGGCGAGGATTTGAAAATCGGTGCGAACCTGACCTGGGGGCCGTGCTTCGATTACCAGAAGCAATTTTTCTGCGGCGCGCTCGACAAGGTTTCCCAATATCCGTACCTGCTCCGCTACGACATCGAGGTTTCCGGCTTTGGTTCGCATCAGTCCGGTCATCTGTGTTTATTGCGGCTCAAGGAAGAAATTTATCCCGGCGGCAATTCCAAGGATCACTGGCCGACGCTGGGCCTGAACACGCTGCGCTGGGCCAAGCAGCAAGGCTCGGTCTGCGGCCCCGCCCATTCTGGCTGGGGGCTGGAAGTGAAAACCACGGAGCTGCCCAACTACCTTGTGCCGCCGTTTAATGGCATCGGCGCCAACGAATACATCGTGGACGTGACGCACGAATTGCCCGGCCCGGATGGGAAGTTGCTCCCGGCGGTGGATTTTCTTTCCTTGGTGGACACGCCTTATGTTTGGGAGTTAAACATGTGGTATCAAACCTTGAACGTCGGCTATCGCACTCGCGTCAGCGGCGAAACCGATTTCCCCTGTATCTACGGGGAAAAGGTTGGCTTGGGCCGTTCCTACGTGAAGCTCGACGGCAAACTGGATTACGACCAATGGTGCGAAGGCATTCGCCAGGGCCGTAATTATGTCGGCGACGGCAAAAGCCATTTGATGGAGTTCAAAGTCAACGACGTGGCGGTGGGCGAAGGCGGCAGCGAACTAAAATTGGCGCAACCAGCTACGGTCAAACTGACCGCCCACGTCGCCGCGCGATTGAACGAGACGCCGAATCCGACGCTACAGCACCTGGATTACGCCAAGAAACCGTATTGGGACATCGAGCGCGCGCGCATCGCCGACACGCGTGAAGTACCGGTGGAAGTGATCGTCAACGGTTATCCGGTGGCGAAGAAAAACATCGTGGCCGACGGCGAACTGCAGGAGATAAGTTTCGACGTGCAGATCGACCGCAGCAGTTGGGTCGCGCTGCGCATCCTGCCTTCCTCGCACACGAATCCGATCTTTGTGCTCGTCGATGGCAAGCCCATTCGGGCCTCAAAGCGCAGCGCGGAATGGTGTGTCAAAGGCGTGGAGCAATGCTGGTCGCAGAAGGAAAAATTGATCAAGCCGGCGGAAAAGGAGGCCGCCCGGCTGGCCTACGATCACGCCCGCGCCGCCTACCAAAAAATCCTGAGCGAGTCGCAGCCCGATTAGCCCTTCCGCGAAGTACGGCCACCGCCGGGAGGCGGTTGCGACTAACTGAATCCTTGGCGCACGAGGGTTCCGCGTTCAGAGATAAGAAATCAACCTGGTAACATGAGCGAATGAGTGGCCCGGCGTGGGTTCGGGTAACGTTGCGAAGGCAGGAGAAAGAGGTTGAAAGTAGATCGATCGATGCTCAACTCGCGAGGGAGATTCAACAAGCGCCGAGCGCCGAACTCGAAGAGCTAGCGATCGCTAGCTTTCGGCTCGTGTTTGGCGCCGACTCGTCCAGCAATGGAGTGGTCCACGGAATTTCCCCACGCAATCCTATCGGCTATTGGCTATTGGCCGGGACGCGGCGGAGCTTTTGCAAATACTTCCTTCAACTGGTCCATTACTTGGGCGATCAGTTTCTTCTGCGGGTCTTTCAGGTCCGGGGCTTTGAGAACTCCATCCAACTCCATCATCGCATCTAAATATTGCCGGTAGCGGATTTTTGTCACCGCATCGTTCACCGACTGCTGGAGCTGCGGCGAAGCAGTCACAAATTCCGCCATTAATTGTGGGGTATCCACTTTCACGCCCTCGAATTCCATTGGCGGCAGTTTGTCGGCGTTGCTCGACTTGCTACAGGCAACCAGCGTTAGTACGAACACCAGGCAAAAATTACTCCATACGAGGCGCATTCTGATATGAGTGTATTGGTTTTAGCCGGCACGGTACCGGCCACTGAAATTACTCTCGCTTCATTAAAACGTCCTGGCGCCCAAGTCAAGCCTGGTTCTCGCCTGGTTCTCGCCACCCCCCCCCAGGTTGATGTCCGCATGTCATTTTCATGAGGGGAAGCTCCGACCCCAGTTCCGTCCCACCCAGACGATCTCACCGGGTGGCCGCAGCGGGGTTTTAGGGCAGAGAAATTGCGCTGCCCGCTCAAAAACAGACGGTTTAATCTTACCTTGAGTGTTTGCTGGTCGCCCGTGCGGGCTGCCGCAAAAGTGGCATCCCTTGATCGCCGGCAACTCCGGCAAATTATTTGTGGAAATATTTCGCGGGCCGTGGCCGCTTGCGGTGTAATGCTGGATACAACGGGCCATCTGAAATTGGGCGGCCCTTGAAGTCGAACACTTAACGGCAATACCTCGCGGTGGTTGATCAGTCCGCCGCTGGCTCGCAATGAACAAACAGCTTCTCAATTCCGCTGGGGACGGACTCGCCTCGTTGTTGCGCGCAGCGCGCGCGACGCCGGCGTTGCCACCACGCTTTCAGGATAATGTCTGGCACCGGATCGAGGGCGCAGCAGGGCGCAATCTCCCAGCGGATGCGGACGGCTGGCTCGATGCCGTGGTGGGCTGGGTCTGGCGACCCCGACGGGCATTTGCCCTGACCGCAGTGCTGGTGCTGGCGGGCGTGGGTCTGGGTTGGAACCAAGGCGAGCAACTGGCGCGGCACGAGGCGCAGGCCCGTTATCTGGCCGCCGTCGCGCCCAATTCAGTTCGATGACGCGATGAAACGTTCGCCCTTCATCGTGCTGTTGCTGCTGGTCGCCGGAGTTGCGGTGTTCGCCACCTCCTACGTTCTCGCCCAGCGACTTTGCGCAAAACACATCGCTAGTTCGACGGATGACCTGGCCTGGCTTCGTCAGGAGTTTCAGCTGAGCGCCACCGAGCTGACGCGCATCCGCGAACTGCACGACGGCTACCTGCCCAAGTGTGGTGAATTGTGCCAGCAAATGGCCGTCAAGAAACACGAACTCGAAGCGGCGCTTGCCGGGGCCACCAATGTCACCGCCGAGGCCGGACAAAAATTGACCGAACTCGCCGCCCTCCGGGTGCAGTGTCAGCGGCAGATGCTCGGGCACTTTGTCGAAGTCAGCCAGGCCATGCCAGCCGCGCAAGGCCGCCGCTACCTCGCGGAGATGCAACGCCTCACCCTCGGTTTCCACGAACAGATCGAACAATCCATGTCGAACGCAGCGGACCAGACCCATGGACACCACTGAAGCCGACGCGAGCGACCGGGCGGCTATGCAACGCTTGGCCGCTGGTCAGGACGCGGCGCTCAACGAACTGATGCATCGGCACGCGCCGGCCGTGTTTCATTTCCTTTGCCGGATGTTGAACAACGAAGACGATGCGAACGATCTGGCGCAGGAGACTTTTGTTCGCGTCTTTCGCGCGCGCGAAACTTTCCGGCCCGCGGAAAAGTTCTCGGCCTGGCTGTTCACGATCGCCGCCAATCTCGCCCGCAATCAAATCCGCTGGCGCACCCGTCACCCAAACGTTTCGCTCGACGCGGAAACCGGTGCCGCGGAACAATCCCTGTCCGGCACCTTGGCTTCCCCCGAAGCCGCGCCCCCAGAACAGTTGCTGGCGGCCGAGCGCAACGCCGCCGTCCGCGCGGCCGTGGACCAGTTGCCCGCCGACTTGCGCGAAGCGATCGTTCTCTGCGAATGGGAAGAACAGAGCATGGCGGAAGCGGCACGTATTCTGAAGGCGACGCCCAAGGCGGTGGAATCGCGCTGCTATCGAGCGCGCCAAATCTTGCGGGAACGGCTCAAGAAGTGGTTGTGACTGGCTTTAGCCGGCAGGTCGTTGAAAACCATCTGCTTGGTAGGAGACGAAGCGCGGCATCGCCCATGTCTCCGGCGGCTGCAGCATATAAACACATCCCGAACCGGAGTTAACCGTGTAATCGGGCTAACCCTTGCCCTGCCTCCGCCAGCCAGCCTTCATCCGGCAGCGCATACGGCCGGAAGGTTTCCAGCCAGCCTTCCTGACCGTTGAACAAAATGGCGCGATGCAGGCCCAGGTTGTTGGCCTGGGGCGAATCAATCAGGCTCGCCGAATCGTTCGCGCTCATCTGGAACACCACCCGCATTTCAAATTCACTCAGCGCCTTGCGGCTCAGGAAACGCATCACATTGTTGTACGTGTCGCAATCGGCGATGACGTGGAAACCGAGGCTCGCGCCTTCACAGATCAGTTTGTTCAGTTGTAGTCCCGGATTTCCGCCCGCACCAGCATCGAGCGAGAAGCTCATCTCCTCGTCGAAGCGCAGCTTTTTGTTCCGTTGCAACCCGTGAATGAGCAAATAGGTTTCCGGTGTGACCGCACCGGGATCGTCGGTACGCAGTTGTTGCTCGACGGCGAGCCCAGTCATCACTGCATCCACGTCGCCGGCGCGAACCAGTTGGATCGCCTGCGGCACCGTCTGCACCGCGCGTTCCAGGAACTTTGCCTCCGGGGAATCTGGTGCGCTGCAATCAAACACGAAGAATCGCGCGCTGGCTTTCGAATGCTGCGCGGCCAGGGAAACCAGCGCCACGCCCAACATGCCCAACGCCGCTTCCTCGCGTTGACCGACGAGGAGCAAATGATTGCCGCTTTGCCGGCGAAAGACCGCCTCGGTCGGGCCTTTGATTGAGTTCGGCGCACCAAGCCAGATGTGCGGCGAAGCGGTAGGCTGCATTGATTTCGCTACGAGCAGGGTTCGGAGCAAAGCATTGTCGCGCACGTTGGCGGGGGCGTTACCTTCGAAAATAATCGGTTCGCGCATTGGAGCGCCGAGCACCGTTTCGGCACGTTGGGAAGCTTTGTCAGAAACGGGCCGAGACGGGGCTCGGCGCTCCGCGAACGCGCTCACCTTGGCCAGCCATGTCTCGCGCACTTCATCCGGCAGCCACACGACTTGGAACGGACTGTTGCCCTGCAGCGCACCGCCTTCGTCGTTGTAAATCGCCTCGCCCGGACGCGAGAGCAGGCGCGGCGCGGGATTGTCCTCATTCATGATGAGGTAGGCGTCGGCCTCATTGCACTGGAGCGCGATGCGGACCACCATCTGCCCGATGGTCGCGCGGGCCAGCGAGTAGGCGCCGCCCAGCGTTTGCGAGCCGAGCAAAACGTGGATGCCGAACGCGCGACCCTGCCGCACAATGCGGTCGAGCAACAACGCCGCGCCCTGCGAAACGCGGTCGTCCTCCACGAACAATTCCTGAAACTCGTCAATCAACAGCAAGGTGCGCGGAATCGGCTCGGTGCCGCCGGCGCGTTGGTAGCCCGCAAGGTCCTGCGCGCCGAGTTTACGAAACAAGTCGCCGCGCCGTTTCAGTTCATCGTCAATCCGCTGCAACACGCTCAGACCGAACTCGCGATCGCTCTCGATGGCGATGACCCGCGCGTGCGGCAGTTTGTGGGTGGCGTAGCATTTGAACTCGACGCCCTTCTTGAAATCCACGAGATAAAACTCGACCTGCTCCGGGCTGCACCAGAGGGCGAGGTTGGTGATGATGACGTGGAACAGCGTGGACTTGCCGGAGCCGGTCTTGCCCGCGATCAAACCGTGCTGCCGTGTGCCCTGGCCGAGGGCGAGATATTGCAACTTCGTCGCGCCGGTGCGTCCCACCGCCACCCGCAGTTCGCTCGTCGTTTCCCGGGTCCACAAATCGGCATCATCGGGCGCGACTTCGGCGAACGGCATTTCCACGCGATACGAATCGGTGCTGTCCTTGCCGATTTGCTGGAGCAATTGCGTGGCAAGCTCCGCGTCCGGTGGCGCGTCGAGCAAGAGTTTGACGCCGTTCCAGGTATTGATGCCCGGAACCACTCCTCTCCCAGCCCTCTCCTCTCCTTCCGAAGGAGCGGAGAGGGTGGCCGCAGCCCGGGCGAGGAGCGGTTCAGCCGCTGGACAACCGGCCAGGGCAAAACCATCACCCTTGGGCACGATACAAATGGAATTTTTCCGCAACTCTTCCGGCACGAACTCCACCGGGGTCGCCTTGCGTTGATCCCAATGGATGAGCAGATGCACGCCGCAACGAGGACCACTCGCCGCAATGCTTTGCAGACGTTTCACCGCCAGGTCGCTGAAGTTCGACGGAAAGTCCGCGATGACCAGGAACTGATATTTCTCCGCCATGCGCCCGGCCTGGGCGTTGTATTCCGCAAGCGTTTCGTATTCGTTGCGCAGATACATTTGCGTGACCTTCTCGATATGTTCGTTCAGGTCGGCCAGCCGCTGCTCGAATTGCGCGGTCTGGGTCCAGATACGGCTGTTGATGAGCCGTTCCTCGAAATCGGCCAGGTGCATGAGGCCGGCAAAGTTCTGGCCGAGGCCGACCGGATCAAAAATTGTAAATGCCAGCCGGCCCGGTGGCGCGCTGGTCAGCAGGCGCAAAATGAGGTTGTTCAACGCGCCGATGATTTGCTCGTGCCCGGAGCTTTTCGTCTCGAACAAAACTGACGCCGCGCCCGGCACCTGAAGCGACAGCGGCGTGAGGAAGGACAGCGGTCCCGGGAGCGGGAAGCCCTTGCCGGCCAACGACACCTCGTCGAATTTTTCCAAATCCACCGCGAGCATGGCGAACTTAGCGCCCGCGGCAAATGCATCCGGCAACCGGAAATTCCGCCACAACTCGGCGCGCCAGGGCGGAAAAATTTCATCTGCGGTGGCCGCGGCGCTTTGAAGGGTCGCGTAAATTGGCAACACCACTTGCTGCCATTCCGCTTCGATCGCTTGGCGGCCCGCCGCCCGCGTGGCGCTGAGCCGGGCGAGGCTTTCATTGCAGCCGGCTTCGAGTTGTTCCGCCACGGTGGTGGTTTGTGCTTGTCGCCGCGCATTCAGTTCCGCCTGCTGCTCGTTGATGGTTTTGAGCCATAACCGCTGCCGTTCCTCGTTCGCGAGAATGAGCTTGCGCGACTGATCGGTGAGGCGGTCGATCCAGCCGCTGCGCAGGATCCGGGCTTCGGCGCGCACCTGTTTCCAGTGGTCGTTGAGATTTTGCGTCGTGCTGGCGTGGACTGACTGAAGGCGTGCGGATTCCGCGCGGAAATTTGCTTCGGCCTTTTGCGCACAGGCCTCCGCGAGGAACCGGGCGGAATGGAGCGCCATGGCGGCGGTCTGGGCGTGAGGGGCGGCAAGTCGCCGGCCGAAATAGTAGAGGCTCAAAACCACCGCCAGACCCGCGCCCACCAGGGCCCAAACGTTTGTCGGCACGGCGGGAAAATCAAATCGCCTGGCCGCCGACACGAACGCAAACGGCGCGAGCAGAATCAATGGCAGGCAAACCCAGAGCCGGAAGATGCGGAACAACAGCGATAGCCCGAACGGATTGCAGCGCGTCAGGGCGTTGCTGGCCTGGTCGCGATGCGCGCGCAGCGATTCCAGGAGCTGGCTCTCGGGCCGCGAGAGGTCGGGCGGTGCCGCGTTGGGTGGATTCGTGATCCGTCGCGCGAGCGAGCGGTAGCCGGCCAGGGTGGCGCGGGCGCGGACCTCAAGCTGTTCGAGCGCGGTGCGTTCGTTGGCGAGTTGGTCGGTGAACAAAGTATGGTTGGATTGAAGCTGCTGCGTGCCGGCTTCGTAAACGCGTTTCGCCTCGAAAAGTCCGTCCTGGTTTTCGAGGGTGTGCTTGCCTTCTTCCGCTTCGATTTCCGCCAGGCGCTGTTTGCGGGCCCCCTCCGCCGCCCGCGCGATCCGCGTCTTGCGGGCGGCATAGGCAGCGTCGACCCGCTCCAGCTTTCCGGTCGCAGACGCATTCGCCGCTTCGCCTTCCAAGGTCCCGCGCGCCCGTTGATCGGCTCGGGCCTGTTCGAACTGGGTGCGGAGTTTGTGCGAGCGCGCGTTGAAATCGCGCTCCAACTCATCGGCCCGCTGCACGGCCTCGCGCATGCCCTGCCGCAAGCGATCCAGTAAGGTCACCGTCTCGCCGGCGCCCGGCAGCTTATTCACAGTCGGCGCGGATTTTGTTGAGGATGCGTTCAAGGGATTCAATATTGGTAACCGCCTGGTTGACCCCGGTGAAAAGTTCGTCCAGAAATCGGTGTTCAAACTCCCGGCTCTTCGCGTCACTCCAGGATTGTTTGGTGTTGGCCCATTCGGCGGCGAGTTCTTTGGTCAGGCCCACCAGGCGGTTCTGACTCGCGCTCATGGGGCGGCGGCTCCTTCCGGCGACGGCGGATTTTCCCCCGCGCGTTCGCCAGCAGTCGGCGCCGGGCCGGACGTTATCTCGGCATACTCCCCGAGCGTTTTGGTCATTTCATTCAACCATGCCACGGCCTGGCCGAGATCATGACCCAGCGAGTGCCGAAGCTTTTCCACCTGGCGCCCCAATGGTTCCACCCGCTGATCATACTGCCGATGCCACTGCTGCGTCGTTTTGAGCTTGTCCTCGGCTTCGCGAATCGCGCGGCGGGCCTTCTGCACCGCAGCCTGCTGGGCGTACGAGGAGTCGCGCAGGCCGGAGAGCTGGGCGCTGAACAGTTCCTGCTGGCGCTGCTCCAGTTCGCGCGTGAGGCGGCGGATTTTATTCTGCCAATGGGCGGGGCGCTCGGATTCCAGCCAGACCCGGGCGCGGATCACGTCGTCGCTCACCTCGTCGAGCACTCGCCCGGCCTTGTCGCGGTAGATGATGAGTTTCGCCCGGAAGCCTTCGATGGCTTCGAGCGAAGTGACCCGGGCGCGTTCAGGCATGTTAAAAAACTCCAAGCCCCAAAATCCAAATTCCAAAGAAACACCAAGCTTCAAACTTCCAAGTGGGCCAAACGGAGCGCCGCACTGGAACCGCGCTTGGCGCGTTGGTATTTGGTGTTGGGCGTTGGGTGTTTTGGCTCATGCGTGGGACTCAATGTTGATCCAAATATTCCTCGATGCGCTGGGCTTTCCGGAGCAGGAAGGGCGTGTGCAGGTTGGACGACTCGATGAATTTCTTCAATACCTTCATGGTGTCCCGAAATTCCTCGGAGAACTTGGCGTGTTCCTGGTCCTGCCAGGTGTCGCCCAAGGCCGAGAAGCGCGCCTGCAGGAGCGACAGTCGGTTTTGTGTCTCGACATTGAACCGCTTCAATTCTTCGGCAAACCGGCGGACCTCGCCGGGATCCATGATGGCCTGTGGCATATTCGTTCCTCGGGTGTTGAATTATTTGCTGGCGGGAAGCTAACAGAGGCCGCGCACCGCGGCCACTCGGAATTGCTGCCTTGGTCGTAATTGTAAACTCACGCTTACGCTTAACCCGTGAGGCAACCGTCAGCTTGAGCGCCAGCCATCGTGCGGGGTGAAACGTGAAAACTACGGCGGGAGGATTTCAACGACCTCCGAGAGCGGACGGCCTTGCAGGTCCGAGATCAAGGCCTTACGACCGTACAGCACCGCTGGTGCGGTGAGTTCAAACTTCTCAGAAATCAAGGCGTCGGATTCCACGCGCAGAAACCCCCGGATCTCCGTGCGATGTTTCACCCCACAGTCCGCCAGAATACGCCCCAGCGGGATTTCCTCCGCCAGAATCAGTTCCTGTACCTCTTCGGGGAAACGCCCGACGTACAGCTTGTTCGCGCCGAATTCCACCGGTTGCTCGTCGCGGTTCAGCCGGAGCACCACTTCGCGGAAATAAAAATCCCCGCGGCGTTGCTGGCTTACGATTTCGAGATGGATGTCCGACTGGTAAAAGGCTTCCAACGTCGGGGTCATGTCGTGGGGATGTACCAGCAGCGCTTGGTAGGGCGCGGGCACGGCGTCCCCGGCGATCAGTTCGATGCGGGGCAGCGGCAGTTTGGCGTGCGCATAGAATTCGGACAGCGGAAAGGTGCAGGCGTCAGGCATAACGTCCGGTTTGATGTTCTGGTTTGAAAAACTCGTGCAGCAGGCGGTCAATTTGGAGCAAGCCGGCGCGGGTGACGCCGATCCGGTCGCCGCCGTTGCTGAGGAAACCCCAACCCTTCAAGGTGGCGAGCGGGGCGGCGAACTGAACGCGCGGGTCCGCGCCAAATTTTTCCGCGTAGTGGCGGGCACTCACGCTGCCCAGCTTGAGGCCCAACATGAATTCGCGAATGTAGCGCTCCTCGGCCGATGGCGTGAGGGCGCGATAGACCGGCAACTTGCCCGCCGTCACCGCATCCACGTACGGCTGGAACTCGTGGTGATTCTGATAATGCATGCCGTTGAGATGGCCAAAGCTGGCCACGCCAATGGATAGAATATCCGCGCCGGAAAACAAGCCTTCCCGGTAGACGAACTTAACCCGCGCCGGATCGCGCACCACGGTGGTGCCGCTGGTGACGGTGTAGCCGACCTGCTCGAAAGCGCGATAGGCGTAGTCCACCCAGGCACGTTTCGTTTCCCAATCCGCCACCGGCGCGACGAGTTTGCCGCCGGCCTTCATCTGCTGATAGATGCCCGTATTGAACGGCACTTCCATCTGATAAATCGTCACTGAATCGGGCTGCAACGCCACGGCCTTGGCCACCGTTTCGCGCCATTTGTCTTCCGTCTCTTCGACCATGCCGGCGATAAGATCGATGTTGATCTGCGGAAAGCCAATTTCACGGGCGTAGGCGTAGGCGCGGGCGATCTCCTTGGAGCGATGCGCCCGGCCGTTGATCTCCAGGATGTGATCGTCGAAGTGTTCGATGCCGAGGCTCAGGCGCGTAACGCCGAGATCGCGGATCGCCTTCAGCTTGTGGTCCGTGAGCGTGCCCGGCTCGGCCTCGAAGGTGACTTCCTCGACTTCGTCCCACGGCAGCAGGTGCTTCATACCGTCGGTGAGAAACTTCAACTGATCGGGCGAAAGATAACTGGGCGTGCCCCCGCCGAAATAAACAAACTTCGGCTTGCGCCCGCCGATCGCCGGCTGGCCCGCATAAACGGCCAACTCCGCGAGCAACGCATCCAGGTAGCCACGCACCTCGGACGAATCCTTGTCCGTGTAGACCTTGAAATAGCAGAAATGGCAGCGCTTCCGGCAGAACGGAATGTGAACGTATTGGCCAAACGACGGCGAGGGTCGAGGGTCGAGGGTCGAGGGCGGGCGCTTGAGCGCGGCTTCGAATTCGGAAACATATTCGGGTTTCCAAAACGCGAAGGGCGGGTAGTTCGCGACGAAGTAATTGCCCGCGGTGGTTTCGTGCCGCAACGGCGGGGCGGGGAGGTTCGAGGCAGCGTGGCTCATGGCGATAAAAACTTCTCGAGATCTTGCTGCAGCTTCTTCAGGTCGGGCAGGTTCACATACATCATGTGGCCCGATTCGTATTCGGCAAAGCTGATGTTCTTGCGGTAGGCCGCATCGAGCTGGAGGTGATCGATGCTGTAATGCAGACCATCAATGGGGCACGCGAGGTCGCGTAACCCGCCGAGCACGAGCACGCGTAAGTAAGGATTCTGACTCAGGGCGGAGGCCAGTCGGTCGGCCATGCTGGGATAGCTGCCGTGGTTATCGTAATTCCAAGGCTCCACCCCGGCGAGAATTTCATATGGCAGGTCGTCCTCAAACTTGAGTTCCTCCCGCACATATGAATTCATGGCGGCGGAAAAGGGACCGTAAGTGGCGGCGTACGACGGGTCGAAACGCGGGAAGGAAGCGGCCGGATTTGCATCGCGCCCGGTGATGCGCGAATCGTAGCGCCCAAGAATCAAGCCCCGATCCAGCAGGAGTTTTTTCCGAAAGGTCGTGGTGTCCACCCGCAGGTCGTTGTCCTCGATGACTTGGGCCGACAACCCGGTCAGGCGCACCAGCTTGGCGACGATTCCCTGGCGTTGCGGTGCGGATAACGCCGCCCCTTGCAGGAGCGCCGATGGATATTCGGCCCGGATGAACTCGCGGGCCTCCGCGAGCGCTTGCGGCAGGTTATTTTGCAGGTCGGCAGGTAGTTTCTGATGAAACTGGGCGGTCGCCGTGTACGCGGGGAGGAAGACCAGCGACGGCAGATCGTTGCGCGGTCCTTCCCGCAAGGTGGCGAAATCGAGCACTCCGGAAAGCAGGATCACCCCGTTTAGGTACATGCCATAACGCGATTGAAGGTGTTCCGCGAGACCAGCTGCGCGGAAGACGCCATAACTTTCCCCCAGCAGATATTTGGGCGATCGCCAGCGTTGGTTCCGCATGGTCCACAGCCGGATGAAATCGCCGACCGACTCGACATCCGGCGACTGACCGAAGAACTGTTCGGCCTTCTCGTCCTTCGCTGGCCGGCTGTAACCCGTGGCCACGGGATCGAAGAACACAAGATCCGTGGCGGGTAGGATGGAATATTCGTTGTCCACCAAGCCGAAGGGTGGCGGGGGCATGGTGCCGTCGTCGTTCAGCTTTACGCGACGCGGTCCGAGTCCCCCCAAATGCAGCCAGACGGAAGACGACCCCGGGCCGCCGTTGAAACAAAAGAGCACGGGCCGCCGGGATTTGTTGGTTTCCCCCTGTTGAGTGTAAGCGGTGTAAAACACCGAAGCGCGGGCGGCCCCATCAATCTTGAGGAGCGGCAGCATGCCGGTCTCGACGGTGTAGGTGATGGCCCGGCCCGCCATGCGCACCGTATTGGTTTGGACCACCGGTTTGGAGGTGGCGTCCGGCACGACGGCCGCGGACTTGGCGTCGTCTTTCGGCTTCGCATCCTTGGCCTCTTCTTTTTTCGCCGCCGGGGCGTTGGTCTTCTCCAAAGTTTCCGCCGCCCGGAGATGGAAACTAAAGACGAGCACCAAGGCCGAAGTGAGAGCCGCTAGCGAACGCGAGAAAATGGGATTCATTTGCTGCCAAAACAATAAACGCTGCCATCATCGCTGCCGATCACAATTTTCCCGTCCGCCACGGCGGGGGAACTGGCGACCGGCTGGCCGATTTCATAGGACCAGAGTTCTTTGCCGTCACTCAGGCTGACCAGATACACGCGCCCGTCATCCGAGCCGACCACGACCTTGTCGCCGCAGACGACCGGCGAGCTGTCCACCCGCCCGCGCGTGGCAAAGGTCCAGACGCTTTGGCCATCGGCCCGATTCACACAATGCAGCATTTTATCGCGTCCGCCAAACAGCACGCGATCTTGCGTCACCGCGGGCGAAGAAAAATACGGGAATTGCCGGTCGTGAAAGGACCACGCGTTCGTGCCCGCTTTCAGATCGGCGCAGAGAAATTGATTTTCATAATGGCCGAAGTAGGCCCGCCCGTCGGCCAGGGCCACCGACGCCGCGATGGGCGCGCCGATTTCATTGCTCCGCGATTGGGAGCCGTCAGCCAGCGCAATGACGTACAAGAGGCCATCGCAACCGCCAAACACCGTCTGCCCCGCCGCCACGGCCGGGGAACCATTGATGTAATTGGCCGATTCATAAACCCAGTTGCTCTTGCCCGTGGCGGCCGCCAGGCAGTGGAGTTTGAAATCGTAGCTGCCAATCAGCACGTTGGTCTGCCCACCCGAAACAAACCAGTTGGGCGCCCCCAGGATTTTGTCGCCGGTGGTGTATTTCCAAACTTGCTTGCCGGTAGCCGCGTCGAGCGCGTAGAGGTTGGCATCGCTCGAGCCCACAAAAACTTTTCCGTCCAATACCAGGGGGGAAGATTCAATCGCGTCGCTGTTGGTAAAGGCCCAGATTTTTTTGCCGGTCGCGAAGTCGAGCGCGTACAAATTATGATCATCCGAGCCCACGAAGACGCGATTTCCCACGATGGCCGCCGAGGATTTCACGGGGCCGGTGGTTTTGAAGGTCCACAGCAACGCGGGTTTTTCCGGGAGTTGCCCCGGCGCGATGCCGGTCAACGCGGGCTGGCCCCGGAACATGGGCCAGTCCGCCGCCCTGCCCGTGGTAACAAATACCCCGCCCAACCACACCCACAGCCAAGCCATACTTGCGATGGTCACTTTCACCCGGCAACTATGCAGCAGAAACGCACGCTTGGACAAACTAGAATTATCCGTGGAAAGAAACGGCGCGGTCCGGATTGGATTCGGAAAGCCGATTGCGCCTTGCGCCCACGACACCGGTCGCCCTTCTTTTATGTTTTGCTCCAGCCCAGCCGGCGGCACAATACCTCCGCAACGAATCATGAAGCGCGCCATTTTCCTCGACCGCGACGGGACAATTATCCAGGAGAAGGAATATCTCTGCGACCCGGCGCAGGTCGAAGTTTTCCCGGATGCGTTTGCGAGCCTACAGCGCCTGGCGGAAGCGGGGTTTAGCTTGTTCCTCGTCACCAACCAGTCCGGCGTGGGCCGCGGCTATTTCACCTTGGCGGACGTGGCCCAAGTCAATGCCCGCGTGGTCCGGGACTTCGGGCAACACGGCGTGACTTTTCAGAAAATCTTCGTCGCCCCGGAAGCTCCGGACCAGCCGAGTCGCGGGCGCAAGCCTTCACCGCAGTTTTTGTTCGAGGCTCGGGATGAGTTCGGCCTGGGCCTGGCCCGCAGTTTTATGATCGGGGACAAACTGATTGATCTCGAGTGTGGCTGGAACGCGGGCGTTCAGGCCAGCCTGCTCGTCCGCACCGGTTACGGCCGACAAGTGGAGCGCGACGCCGCCGCGCAACTCACCCGCGCCGTGATCGTGGATAATTTGACCGCCGCCGCGGAATGGATTCTCAAGTTGTGAGCTGGATGAGGCGCGTCACTCCCGGCTGGCCATCTCTTCCTCGCGGAGGTGCGCTGGGTTTGGTGGAATGATGCGAAAGGCGCTCCCGTCGGACAAGTCCGGTTTGAAAATATGGATGGCAGGAGCGGACCCGAAGCCTGTCGTGGCCGAGGCTCAGCTTCGGAAATAACGCGCCGCCAGCAAATTGGCGGCGGTGCCGAACCCGAGCAAAACAGCCAGCGGCACCAGCACGGCGCCGAATCCGCTGCCGAAGCTGATGAGTTGATGCAGTGCCTTCAACGCCCAACCGGTGGGCAGGCAAAGCGCCATGGTCTGGAAGGCGGGCGGGGCGATCTCCAACGGCCACCAGCAACCGCCCAACGCGCCCATCAACAGGCTGGTCAGCACACAGGTCCCCGTGACGCGATCTTCGGCGGCAAACAGCGAGCCGATGAGCACGCCCAGCGAACTGCCGACCCAACCCAGCACGAGCAACGTCAAAGTGACCGCCGGCAAGTTCGCCCCCAGATTGACTCCCAGGGCGAATTTTCCCACCGCGAGGAAGAAGAGGATTTGCACCGCACCCAGCAACATCAGGCCGTAGATCTTCCCCAGGATCAGTTCGAACTTCGTTACGGGATGGACCAGTAACCGGCGGATCACGCCGTTGCGGCGCTCGGCCGCCACGCTGGCGCCGCCAAAGATCATCAGGTTCATCATCAGATACATCACCAGATTGCCCGGGAGCGAAAAGTTAAATCCGGACGGAACGGGTTTGCGGCCGGCGAAAGTTGCCTGGAGACTCACGGGATCGGGTTTCAGCCGGACCGCGCGGAGTTGTGCTTCCGTGATGGTTGCCGGGGCGTTGGTCTGGGTCGCGGCTTCGAGCAAATGGCTGTTCATCGCGATCAACGCGCGCACCAGCCGGACTTCGATGAGGGCCGCATCCGCTTCCGCCGAACCGTCGCGCTGAAAGAAACCCACCTTGCTTTGCTCGCCCCCGAGCACGCGGCTCGTGAAGTTGGTGGGGATCCGGATGGTGCGCGCCGTGGTTTCGTGATTCGTCGGGTGCAACAGCCACATGCCCTGGGTGTCCAGTTCATCGAGGAAGATGCGGCCAAGGAAACCGGGGTCGTGGTTTTCCACCAACACCGGCGGCCGGCGATTATAGGGATCGCCCGGGCCGCGGTTCGCAAAGCCCATGAAGTAAACAAACGCCAGCGGCACGGCGAAGAGCCAGATGTAGGCGGACTTGTTTTTTAGGAAGAGCCGGAGGTCGTTGTGGCCGATGGCCCGGATGCGTTTCATGGGCGACCTCCCGCCCGGAATTGCCGGCGAAACAACAGCGCCGCCAACGCCAACAGCACCAGGCTGAGCCCGAGCAGCTTGAGCAGCGCCGAAACCCAGGCGACTTCGCCGCTACCGTACTGAAGATTGCGCGCAGTGTCCACGAACCAGAAGGTCGGCAACCACGGCGTGACGTGATCGCGCAGGAAAGCGGGGAGCCCTTGTGGGGGGAACATGCACCCGCCGGCGAGGCCCAGCGCCATGCCGACGACGGTGTTGAGAGCTCCGGCTTTGCGTTCATCGGGGATCAACGCCACCAGCATCGCCATCAGGCCGGCCGCGAAAAATGCATAGCCCAGCGCCAAGCCCGCGAGCGCGGCGGGATGCCGCCAAGCCACTCGAAAGACCAGGCCGCCGCCGCCCAGCAGAATGGTGCTGCAAATCAAAAGCACCACCACGGTGAACAGTAGTTTGCTCGCCAGGAAAGGAGATAACTGATGATGCAACGTGTGATACCGCGCAAACGTGCATTGCCGAATTTCGCGGTGCAGATCGGTCGTGGCGTTGCTCGCCAGAAACAACAGAAACATGCCCGCCATGCCGGTCAGCAGATAGCCGAAGATACCGGAGACGGGATCGGCTTTTTGCGTCGTCCGCTTGACGGCGCCTGCGGGCTGGTCCTTGGAAGCATCCGTCGGGACATCTTTTTCGTACAGGACCAGTGGTGGATTGATGAACTTCCCGGCCCGCTTGAGTTTGTCGCCCGCGCGTTCGATCAGCGCCGCGACTACTTTGTAATCAACTTCGCCCTCAAAAACCCGCTGCCAATCCGGAAACTCAGACTGCAAATTGCGTGCGATGGCATTCAACGCGGTGACCACCGCGCCCAATAATTCCTCCAGCACGGCGGGATGAATTGACTGCGCCGGATTCTTGACCAGTTCCAGGCTCACTCCTGCCCGGCCGAGGAGATAGTTGCGCGAGAAGTTGGTCGGAATGATGAGGACGGCGCTGATCTGGTTGTCGTTGATCAGACGTAAGGCCTCGTCGCGTTCCAGGAAAACCGGTTCGAGATACTTGCCCCCTTCGCGCTGGTTCGCCGCGCCGCGCAGAAAATCGGTGAGCACCGTCTTGTCCTCGTCCACGACGGCAAACCGGATGCGCCCCAAACCGCCGCTGTCCGATTTACCGCCAAACGCGAGACCGACCAGCGCGGTGATGCACAATGGAATGAGCAAGTTGATGAACACGGGGAGCGGGTTGCGCCCGGCCCGGCGCAAATCTTTCGCGAGCAGAACCCGCAGCAGGTTGAAGATACCCCGCTCCCGTCTTTCGGACACCCTCTCCCCACCCGATGGGGAGAGGGACGGGGTAAGGGGCGTTCCGGGTGGGTTCATGCGCCGCTGTAGTTGGGGCCGGTGAAATTATTCTCTCAAATCGCGGCCCGTGAGTTGCAGGAACACATCGTTCAGGCTGGGCCGTTTGAGCGTGACGTTCTCGACCTGGACCGGAAGCCCGAGCAAATCCTTGAGGCAGTCGGACGGATCACGCGAGCCGATGGCCGACACGACCAACTGCCGCTCGGTCTTTTGTATGACGCGGAAACGCTGGTGAAATCCAGCCCACGAATCCGGTGAAATATCCTTAAGGTCAGCTTCCAACACGAACAAACGATCCCCACCGAGACGCTCCTGCAATTCCTTTAGCGTGCCCTCGGCGAGCAGTTTGCCGTGGTCAATAATGCCTACCCGTCGGCAAAGCGACTCGGCTTCTTCGAGGTAGTGCGTGGTGTAAAGGATCGCGGTGCCGGTCGCGCGGAGGCCGCGGATAAATTCCAGAATGTTCAGCCGCGCCTGCGGATCAATGCCCACGGTCGGTTCGTCGAGCAAAAGCAGTTTTGGTCGGTGAAGCAAGGCGCAGCCCAGATTGATCCGGCGCTTCATGCCGCCAGAATAAGTCTTCACCGCGTCCTTCGCGCGCTCGGTGAGGGTCAGCGCGGCGAGCACTTCGCTGGCTCGCGCCTTCGCATCGCCGGAACTCAAACCGGCCATGCGGCCCCAGAATTCCAGATTCTCGCGCCCGGTGAGTTCCTCGTAAATTGCCAGCTCCTGAGGCACAACCCCCATGATGCGTTTGGCTTTTTGGGGATCGGAACCAAACGGGGTGCCGTCTACGATAACTTCCCCGGCGTCCGGCTCGAGCAAGCCGGAGATCATGGAGATGGTGGTGGTCTTGCCCGCGCCATTGGGCCCAAGCAGGCCGTAGATTTCGCCGGGTCGCACCTCAAAGCTGACGGAGTCCACCGCGCGGATCGCCGCGAAGGCTTTGAATAACCCCTCAACTCGAAGCAAACCCATGCCGGCGATGGTAGGCCGAAGCGCCGGCCCGACAAGTGGGATTTTGTCGGGCGTGGGCCTCGAGTGCCCCGCTCACCGTCACCTTCCGGTGAGCCGCGACCGGCAGGACCTCAGAACCTGCACTTCGACCCAGCGGACGACCTGGATGCCTCCTGATTTAGTTGGTTGCACGGTGGGTTTGGGGTTGTAGATTGTGGCCAGTCCAATTGGAAATTTTATGAATTCATTCCCCGTACCCAGATCCGCCCGTGGCTTCCCTAGGCGGGGCCTGCGGGCTTTCACCTTGATTGAGTTGCTCGTGGTCATCGCCATCATTGCAATTCTAGCGGCGCTGCTCCTGCCCGCGTTGAACAAGGCCAAAGCCCGGGCCCAGCGTACGCTCTGCATGTCCAACATGAAACAACTAGGGCTCGGGCTCACCCTGTTTACGAATGACCGCGAGGAAATGTATCCCCCTGCCGTTTATTCGACGGGCGACGTTACCTATCAATTGACCTGGGACGATTACATCAACCGTTATATTGGCGGGCGAGCCAGCGATCAGGACTTGTTGTTCGGCGTCACTCCACCCGGGGTCACTCCCAAGGTGCTCCGCTGTCCGGCGGATCGGATCGAGTTTCCGAAAGCCGAGTCGTGGCTGAATGCGTTTGCCGCGCGGCGCTCTTACGCCATGAACTGGGCGGGTCCTAACTTCATGCTGACCATGGGCAACGCGGCCTTGCCCAACAGCGGCGTCATGGGGGTGGGAATTTTTTACAATCTGCGCGGGTCGGCCCCCGCGACCTTCAATTGGGAGCCTCGCGGATTTAAGGTCGCGCAAGTGCGGGATCAGGCCGGCACCATCCTCCTGGCCGAACTCGCCAATGGCCGGAACATGGCGGGCAACGATTGGCCCTCCTTTTGCGCCGGACCCGGACCGACCGCTCCCTCCGGGGTGAGCGAAGACTGCATTCAAATTACTCCCGTGGCCAACGTCAGCGCGACCGGCAATACCTATGGATCGCTTTCCTACGGCCTGCATTCGCTCCGGTTTAATTACCTCTTCCACGACGGCCACGTAGGGTTACACAAGACCACGGAAACCGTTGGGAGCGGCACGACCAGCAACCCGAAAGGCATGTGGACCATGGCCGCCGGGGACTAAATATTAATATTGCGCGAAGGCATTCCTGGGCCGCGCCGAGCTCGGACTCTGGGACGAAGCGAGCCTTCCCTTCCCAGCGCCGGCCCGGGCACCAGTCCTCGGCGGCTGTTTCATTTTCGACCTGACCGCTCACCTGTTTTATTTATGAATACCGCTCACCTCTGTCTGATCGCCGCCGCCAGCTGGCTGGGGGATTCCATCCCGGCCGCGCCGTTGCCGAAACTCAAGGTCTCCGCGAACCAACACTTCCTCGTTACGGCGGAGGGCCAACCCTTTTTCTACCTGGGCGACACGACGTGGGAACTCTTTCACCGCCTCAATCGCGAGGACGCCATCCGCTTGCTGGAAAACCGCGCGGCGCGGAAGTTCACCGTGCTCCAAGCCGTGGCCATCGCCGAACTTGATGGCGACACCGACCCGAATGCGTACGGCGATCTGCCCTTCGTGGACCACGACGTCGACCAGCCCGCCGTGAAGGATGGCCCGGCCAATGATTACTGGGACCAGGTGGACTTCATCGTCAGGGAGGCCAACCAGCGCGGCCTGTACCTGGGTTTCCTCCCGACGTGGGGTCGTTTCTGGCACGACCAGTCGGAGACGCGCCAACCGCTCTTCACCGTGGCGAAGGCCGAACGCTACGGGGAATGGTTGGGCCAGCGGTACAAGGACGCCGGTTTGATCTGGATCCTCGGCGGCGATCGCGGAGTGGATACGGCCGAGCAAAAAGAAATCATCCGTGCCATGGCGCGCGGCTTGCGCCACGGCGATGGCGGCAATCACTTGATGACTTTCCATCCGCCCGGCGGCAACGGCTCCGCCACTTGGTTCCATGACGATGACTGGCTGGATTTCAACCTGCGGCAAAATGGCCACACTGCGGAGTTCACCGGTCGTTACGATGGCACGCGCCGGGATTACGACCGCACGCCCGCCAAGCCGGTGCTCGACGGCGAGCCCATCTACGAAGATCACCCGATCTCGTTCGACGCCAAAAAATTTGGCCATTCCATCGCCGCCGATGTACGCCGCCCGCTCTATTGGGATTTGTTCAGCGGCGCGTGCGGGCACACTTATGGCCACCATTCCGTCTGGCAAATGTGGTCGCCGGGCAAAGTGCCGATCAACAATCCGCTGCTGCCCTGGACCGAGGCCATCAACCAGCCGGGGGCGGCGCAAATGCAACACGGCCGGGCGCTGATGGAATCGCGCCCGTTCCTGACGCGCATCCCGGATGATTCACTCATCGTCACCGACCGGGTGCCGACGAGCGTGCCCGGGGCCGGACGT
This sequence comes from Verrucomicrobiota bacterium, assembly GCA_025350905.1. Classification (GTDB taxonomy): domain Bacteria; phylum Verrucomicrobiota; class Verrucomicrobiia; order Limisphaerales; family JADLHS01; genus JADLHS01. The sequence continues at coordinate 251 of JANXWY010000319.1, read as the reverse complement.
TACCACTTTGCCGCGACCCGCGACAGCAACGGCACCTACGCGATGGTTTACGCCCCGATCGGCCGGCCGTTCAAGGTGCGCCTGGATGTCATCCAGGGCGCCACGGTTCGGGCCTGGTGGTTCAATCCCCGCGACGGCCGCGCCAAAGTGATCGGCGAATTCCCGAAGGCCGGCGAACGGGAGTTCACCCCGCCGGACCTCGGGGAGCAACTTGACTGGGTGCTCGTCCTGGATGACGCCGCCATGAATTT
>JANXWY010000145.1 GCA_025350905.1 Verrucomicrobiota bacterium | reverse complement strand
TAACTCAACGTATTGAGTAAATTGTATGACGCGCCAAACGCTCCATGACGAACTGCTGAAACGGCTCAAGGAAAAACGCCGCTTCTTGCAAGTGCTGGCCGGCCCGCGTCAGGTCGGCAAAACCACTTTGGTGCGACAGGTCATCAAGGCGTCGAAGCTGCCCGCGCATTACGCCTCCGCCGACGAACCGTCCATGCGGGATCGCACCTGGATTGAGCAGCAATGGGACGCCGCCCGCTTGATGGCACGCGACAGCAAAACAGGCGCATTGCTGGTGTTGGATGAAGTCCAGAAAGTTTCGGACTGGTCAACCGTGGTAAAATTACTGTGGGACGCGGACACGCACGCCGGTTTGCCACTGAAAGTCGTTCTGCTTGGTTCTGCGCCGTTGCTCATTCAGCGTGGCTTGACCGAGAGCCTTGCCGGACGGTTCGAGGTGATTGCCGTGCCGCATTGGTCGTTCGCAGAAATGCGGGAAGCCTTCGGCTGGAATCTGGAGCAATACATTTTCTACGGTGCATATCCCGGCGCGGCCGAATTGATCACGGAGCCGGAACGGTGGCGGCGTTATATCGTGGATTCCCTCATTGAGACCACGATCTCACGCGACATTCTCCTGCTGAACCGCGTGGACAAGCCCGCGCTGTTACGCCAATTGTTTCATCTTGGCTGCGCCTATTCCGGCCAGATTCTTTCTTACCAGAAAATGCTCGGCCAACTCACGGACGCGGGCAACACCGTCACGCTCGCACACTATTTGGATTTGCTCCAAGGAGCGGGCATGGTCGCGGGGCTTTCCAAGTATGCTCATGGACTCGTTCGCCAGCGCGGGTCGAGTCCCAAATTGCAGGTGCTCAACACTGCGTTGATGACCGCGCAGGACAACCGGACAGCGGCAGAAGCCCGACAGGATGGCAATTATTGGGGTCGGTTGGTCGAGTCCTGCGTCGGCGCACACCTGCTTAACACCAGCTTCGGCACCAACATCGAACTGACGTATTGGCGGGAACGGAATCAGGAAGTGGATTTCATCCTGCGCCAAGGCAAGACCACTGTCGCCATCGAAGTGAAAAGCGGACGGCGTGCTGAATCGTTGCCGGGGATGACGGCTTTTGCCACGCATTTCAAACCAAAGCGCAAACTGCTCGTGGGTGGACAGGGAATTGAACTGGCTGAATTTCTAACGAAGCCGGCCAGTTATTGGCTGCAATAATCTTTTCGCGCGGCAATGACCTCGTGGTGACTCAACAGATCATTCGCCGCACATAATCAACCACACAACGGATAATAATCAGCCACGATTTGGACGCATCCGGTTTCTCACCGCGGCTACGAAACCGACTTCCATCAGGACAAGTGACCGGACAAGTCACAATATCCCTTTCAGGACGGGTTGATGGAGCGGACACCAAAACGGACACCAAACGGATTAAAAATGATATGACTCGATAAAGTAGTTAATGCTTGAATACCCAATAAACTCAGGCATATTTGAACTGCAACGGCGGGGAAATCAGGCCGATTCCGACCTTCGCCTTTAGTGTAGTGAAGGTGTAGTTCCAAAACGGCACTCAGCCTGCTTCGAGCTGCCGAGGTTCGCGAAATCAGCTCCAAAACACGAATACCCTTATTCAGCAGCAGTTTGCGACCACGAGGCGTTGGTTGAAAACCCGACCCTCGCCTTTTGTGCTCTCGGAGAGGAATCATTTAGATTTTGAGGGAGTTTGCTATATTGGCTGTGCCGATACTGCTCGACCGCAGCACATCTGATTTTCAGCCGTTTTGCCCGCAACATAAATAAATTCAAAATCGCTGTTGACAATTTTGCTCCAGTAGTGCATATACACAACATGTCGTCCAAAGAACTGGATATGTCGGCGGCGGAAAACTGCGTGTGCTTCAACTTGCGTTGGGTAACGCGGGCCGTCACGCAGTTTTATGACGCGGAAATGCGGCGGCACGGCATTCGCCCAACGCAAGGCTCGATTCTGGCGTCATTGAATGCCAAGGACAGTTGGAACATGGCGGAGTTGAGCGATTGGCTGGGAATGGACCGCACGACGCTGGTGAGAAATCTCCGCCCGTTGCAGCGGGATGGTTTCGTAGATGTCGCCGGAGGCGGGCGCGG
>JANXWY010000317.1 GCA_025350905.1 Verrucomicrobiota bacterium | reverse complement strand
CCGGTCTCCGACCTACACCTTCCCGCCAAAGCTCGCGTAGTCATCCACGTCGAGCAACTCAAACCACGACGTGATGTCCGTCCGCTCGGCCGCGGATTTCTTGTGCAGTTCGTTAAAGAAGGCGCGTGAATCCACGTTGTCCGGCGCGCGGTGTTCCTGCCACGCTGACCACGCTTCGATCTCCGCCGCGTTGTGCCGGTGCTTGGCGTGGGTGTCGATCCATTTGAGGATGTCGCCATCGCCCTTGCCCGAGCGGAGCTGTTTCTTGAGCGCTGCGGCATCAATACCGGTGAACTCCAGGAAGCGCTCGTCAAGCGGGCAGTTGTAGATGTATTCGCCATTCTTGCCGGCGAGCGATGCTCGGCCCTTGTCCAAAATGCGCGCGAGAATCACATAACCGCCCAACCGCACGCGCGCGCTGCGGGGTGGTTGTTTCGTCAAATCAGGTGCGTTCAGTGCCATAATCGTTTTTAGTTTCTTGCCACCGTTCAGGTGACAAGTCGGACTTTGCCTCTGATTCCGCGAAACGCAAGCATCACTGAGGATTTCAATTCGAGCTGAAGGTCATTCCCTTCCTTGCCGCCTGCAACCGGATGGCGTTCGCCACCTGTTCGTCAAAGGAATCAGCCTTGCCGGATACGGCCAGTTTCTTGCGCTCGATGGCGAGGTATTGGTCCCGGTCCTGGTTGAGTTTCGTGATTTGCGCCTGAAGCTCCGTGCGCTCCTTTTGCTTCTTGTCCACCTCGGCCCTCAGTTTCGCGTCGTCGAGTTTCTGCCATTCCGCCGGCAACTGTTCTTTCTTCACCTCGGCGAGTTTGAGTTTTCCACTGTTGAGCGTGTCGAGCAATTCGCCGCCACCCTGCACGGCCACGCCGGTCTTGGCGTTGTAGGACAGCCGATCCGCCACCGCCGCCGGAGCCGCTGACTCGGACGCCGCCTGTTTCGCCAGCACGAAACTGCGTTCCCGCGTGCTGCCGTAAGCCACGAGCGTGGTCCCGATCTTCCGGTTCAATTCCGCGAGTTCCTTGTCCATCGGGGTGGCGATCGCAACCATGCCGCCGGATTGCGCAATGGCCGCGTAACTGCCTTCGCTCAACTTCGCGATTTCCGTCCAGATGGGCGTCGTCTCGGCGATGCCGCCGCACTGCACGGTGTTGATGATCAGATCCTTTTTCATGGCGGCCTGACAAACCTCTGGGTATTTCGGTGCATTCGCATAATCCATGTGCGGTGGCGCGTCGCCGACGAGGAAGATGATTTTCAACACGCTGCGATCGGCGCACCACGACATTTTGGTCACGGCTTCGTTCAGCGCTTCGTTGACGGACTCCGGCGTGTCGCCGCCGCCCCCGGCGGAAAACCCGCGCAGGTTCGCATAAACGGCATCAATGTCGTTGGTGAGATCAAACGACTTCACCACATATTCGTCGCCCCGGTCGCGGTAGGCCACCAGGCCGAGGCGCAGTTCCGGCGCGGGCTTGGCACTGACCATTTCGTTGGCGATGGACCAGATTTTTTGCTTCGCGCCCTCGATCAGGCCGGACATCGAACCGGTAGTGTCGAGTACGAAACAAACCTCCATGCGTGGCTTGGCGGCTTTGGGAGTGGTCTTCTCCGATTTATCGAGGGCGGGCGCGGGCGCGGCGAAAATTGCCACGATGCAGACTGTGAGGATGCGGGCAGTCATTTTCATAATTTCCTTTGTTGAAGTTGTCTCACGGTGGAGTTGGACGGGCTTCGGTGGAAAAGCCTCCCAAATAATTTTATGTTCATTCGTCGCCATTCGTGGTTAAAGATTCGCCGTCATGAAACTGCTCGAGAACCAAATCGCCGTCGTTACCGGTGCCGGCCGGGGAATCGGCCGCGCCATCGCCCTAAAATTTGCGGCCGAAGGCGCGGACCTGGTGTGCGTTTCGCGCACCTTGGAGAATGCCGAGAAAGCCGCCGCCGAGGTCCGGTCCCTGGGCCGCCGGGCTTGGGCGCATGCCGTGGACGTGGCCGATGCAGCCGCCGTGAAGGTCGCCGCCGATGGGATTTTGACCGATTGTGGCAAGGTGGACATCCTGGTCAACAATGCCGGCGTCACGCGCGATGGTTTGCTCATGCGCATGAGCGACACGGACTGGGACGCGGTGCTGGATACGAACCTCAAGGGCGCATTCCTTGTCACGAAATCTTTCAGCCGGGCGATGCTCAAGCAGCGCAGCGGACGCATCATCAACATTTCATCCGTCATCGGGTTGATCGGCAACGCGGGCCAGTGCAATTACGCGGCGAGCAAAGCGGGTTTGATTGGCTTCACCCAGTCCTGCGCGCGCGAACTGGCCTCGCGCAGCATTACCGCCAACGCCATTGCGCCCGGGTTCATCGAGACCGACATGACGGCGGAGTTGAAAGAGGACATGCGCGCGGCACTATTAAAGCAGATTCCGCTTGGCCGTTTGGGTGGCGCAGAGGACATCGCGGGTGCGGCGCTGTTCCTGGCCGGCCCGGCCGCGGGTTACA
>JANXWY010000089.1 GCA_025350905.1 Verrucomicrobiota bacterium | reverse complement strand
CGACTATGAAACGACACCGGCTGGTCTCCAAAGGCTCTCTCGCCCGGAGGTTCGAGGAGGCGGCAGAGGCTTGGAAGCGCCAGGAGTACCAGCAGACCATCGAAATTCTCGAAAGCACTGCCCGGCTGGACCCTGCCAACGCCCGGATCCATCTGGACCTGGGAAGGGCCTATGGATTGCGCTATGACTTCGCGTCTGCCGAGCGCTGCTTTGAAAAGGCCGTCCGTGTTGCACCGCGAAAAATGGACGTGCTCATTGCGGCGGGGCAGCGGTCGCATGAATTTGGCAGCCATGAATTGGCCCGACGCTACTTCGCGCAGGCCGCCGAACAGAATGATTCCCCGGCCGAGGCCCTGGTCAGGCTGGCTGAATTATGCGAACGGGAGCACCGGCTCGAAGACGCTGCCGCGCTGGTGGACCGGGCGTTGAGCTCGAATCCCAAGCACCCCTCCGCCTCGCTCGCTCGGGCGCGCCTCGCTCGCGGAGCTGGCAGGCTCTCTGAAGCTGAGGAGATTCTCCGTAGTATTCTGGCCAGCGCTCAAGCGGACTCATGGACTCGGGTTCGGGTTTGGTATGAGTTGGGAGGAATACTTGATCGCCAGTCGCGTTACGACGAGGCGATGGCCGCGTTTCTCGAGGCCAAAGCGCTTTTGCGTCCCGCGGCCGGGCCTTCTGCCAGCGCGCTGCAACTCGTCCACGACCGAGTCAAGGAAATGGAAGCGACGATTACACCCGAAGTGCTGAGGCGCTGGTCCGATCAGGGGGCTGCACTTCAACCACCGCATCGGATCGCTTTGCTTTGCGGCCATCCTCGATCCGGCACCACACTGCTGGAACAAGTGTTGGATTCGCATCCGGACGTCATTTCGGCCGAAGAGACGCATGTGTTCCACGACGAAGCCTACCTGCCGCTGAGTCGCGGAGTGGCGCCGGATACCTCGATCCTTACGCTCCTTGATTCGACACCCGCCCGGCGCTTGCAAGAGTCCCGCAAAGACTACTTTCGCTGCACTGAACTGTTCCTCGGTTCGGCCATCGGCAACCGCCTTTTGCTGGACAAAAATCCGTCGCTCAGCGTCATGGTCGCCGTGGTTGCGCGCATATTCCCCGAGATAAAATTCGTGGCGGCGCTGCGCGACCCCCGCGATGTGTGCCTGAGCTGTTTCATGCAATCCTTGCCGCTCAGTCCCGTCAGTTCGGCATACTTGAGTCTCGAAGGCACTGTTGCTGAATACTCATCAGTCATGGGGTTGTGGCGAACCATGTCACGGCGAATGCCGAACCCGTTTGTTGAAGTGCGCTATGAAGATTTGGTAAGCGATCTCGAAGCGGCTTCACGCCGGGTCTTGGAATTTCTCGGTGTCGCCTGGGATGAGCGCGTATTGCGTTTCAACGAGCACGCGCGAGGCAAGCTCGTGCGCTCGCCGACTTACGCGGAGGTGGCGAAACCGGTTTTCAAAAGCGCCGTCGGGCGCTGGCGAAACTATCAGAAGCACCTTGAACCTTGGCTGGATAAACTTGGTCCTCTCATCAAGGCTTTCGGTTATGATTGACCGGGTTGCCTTGAACGACTCGGCAACGATTGCGGCAAGCGCGAGCACTTCGGACAGGGCAGCTCCAATCCAAAGGAGCAGACAAAAGTGCGTCCCCCAAAAACAGGGGGTTGTAACATCGTCAGATTAGGTCTAGCTTTGCACATTCTCAGCAGCAACTAAGAATCGTGCGTAACACTCGATCTGATCTCAAAAACGCTGACTTGAGCGGGCGGGTGCAGGTCCGCTTGCAGCCCTGCCACGGTTTTACCCTGATTGAATTGCTCGTCGTCATTTCCATCATCGCCATTCTCGCCGCCATGCTTTTGCCCGCTTTGTCAAAGGCGAAAGGCAAAGCCCAGCAAATTTACTGTCTTAACAACATGAAGCAGTTGTCACTGGGGACGCACCTTTACATTGATGAAAACAGCCAGTGGTTGCCACCCATGCAGGATTTGATGCCGGCGGGATTTGAAACGAGCTGGCGTTCCTATCTCTTCAATTTCGTCGGGAAAAACAAGCAGGTGTACGATTGTCCAACCGAGAAAGAAGAGGTTTACTCCCTGGGCAAGCGGGCCAACATCATACCCGCTCCGCAGTTGGCCGGGCTGGCCGTGGATGGTGAAATCAAATTGCTCAGCGGCATTGCCGCTGTGGATGTCCATTGGTCGCGAGGCGGGGCGCCACCCCCGTTTGGTCGTCCCTACGAGAATAATGTCTGCCGGGCGGGGAACATCCAGCGCCCTTCGCGCGTCATCCTTTTTGGCGACGGCCACAGCGACATAAGAAATGAATGGCCCAATGACCGCTGGTGGATTTGGAAATATGATTCGGAGAACACGCCCGGTTTCAATCGCGTGGCCCAGGGAGACAAGGGGGCGGTGCGTCACGACCGTCGGTCCAACTACGCGCTGGCCGACGGGAGCGCGTCGTTGCTCGATGCCGGTCGCATCCCTTGTAATTTGGACGAATGCTGGTGGTCCGTGAAAACAGATCCGCATTGACCCACTTTCGCTTGCGCCGCCATGAACAGTTCCAATCTTTTCAAACTCG
>JANXWY010000078.1 GCA_025350905.1 Verrucomicrobiota bacterium | reverse complement strand
GTTCGGCTTGAGCGGCTACATCTACCATCAAACGGGCACGCTCGAAATGAGCGAGCTCGGCGGACTGGCGAAGAAGCTACGTTTCATTGGCGTGGCGTTCGTGATGGCGGCGATGGCGGGCTGCGGCCTGCCGGGCTTCCTGAATTTTGTGGGGGAGGTCACCGTGTTCTTCGGTGCGTGGCAGACGCCAGGGTTGCGCGGGGTCACCGTGCTGGCCGTCTGGGGTGCGTTGATCATCGGGGCGGTTTACATGTTGCGCGCGGTGCGGGCGGTGTTGCAGGGCGCCATGCCAGAGAAATGGGCGGATGTTTCCGACGCGAATCTCTGGCGGAAGCTGCCGTACGCGGTACTGATCGCGAGCCTGTTGGCGTTTGGATTTTTCCCGAAGCTGCTCACGGAGAAAATTAAACCGGTGACGGAGCAAATCGTGACCATGGCGACCCTAAGGACCGATAAAGCTGTGGCGTATATTAATGTTTTGAACCGCCCTCACCCCGGCCCTCTCCCCCAGGAGAGGGAGAATCGTTCGCAGTCTCCTGGTAAACCTGGAGACGGAGACAGGCCGGGAAACGTGGGAGCCAGCCAGAGTGGACGACCGCTGTCCCCTCTCCCGGTGGGAGAAGGCCAGGGTGAGGGCGAGCGCGCCAACATTGCAAAAGGAAATCAGAACCTCCGCACGTCGGCGGCCGCGAAATCACCATGAATCTTTCTCTGATGTCGTTGGAAATCTCGGTGGTGGCGCTCGGCCTCGTGGTGCTGCTGGCGGATTTGTGGCTGCCAGCTGAGCGCAAACGCGCGCTTGGCTATGCGGCGGCCGCGACCCTGGGATTGTTATTGCTGAATAGTTTTACCAGTCATTGCAGTTGCGGCACGTTCGGCGAGGCGTGCGGCGGGATGTTCGTCCAGGACGGTTTGTCCGTCTTCTTCAAACGTTTCTTTCTGCTGGCGGGGACGCTCGTCTTGATCTTGGCGGTTGAATTCTCCGACCGCATCGCCGCCGGCGTCTCCGAATACTACTCGTTGATCGTCTTTGCGCTGGCCGGCATGTTGTTTGCCGCCTCCGCCAACGACTTCGTGCTGCTGTTCGTGGCCATCGAACTCATCACGATCACCTTCTACGTCCTGACGAGTTTTCAGCGGGGCCGGGTCACCTCGTTGGAAGCGGGCGTGAAATATCTGATCCTGGGCGCGCTGGCCTCGGCGTTCATGGTTTACGGGATCGCGCTGGTCTGGGGCATCACCGGCAAGTTCAACTTTACGGAGCTGGCGCCAGTGGCCGGGCACTTTGCGGCCAACAAAGTTTTTCTATTTGGCGTGCTATTCATCCTCGTCGGCCTGGGCTTCAAGATCGCGGCATTTCCTTTCCAGATGTGGACGCCGGATGTGTATCAAGGTGCGCCCACCCCGACCGCCGCCTTTCTGGCCGTGGGCTCGAAGGCGGCGGGTTTCGTCTTACTGCTCCGTTTTTTGTTCACGGCGATACCGAGCGTCACCGCGCATTGGGACAAATTGCTCATCCTCATTTCCGGAATCACAATTCTCTACGGCAATCTCTGCGCGATCCCGCAACGCAATCTCAAGCGGCTGCTCGGTTATTCGAGCATTGCACACGCCGGCTATTTGCTGCTTGGGGTGGCCGCCTTGGCGGGCGCGCCAGCCAGCGACGGCGGAGCGGCGATGCTTTATTATCTGAGTGGCTACCTCTTCACCGTCTTGGCGGCCTTTACGGTGATCGCACTCGTCATGCGACACTTGGACAGCGAAGACATCAGCGGGCTCGCCGGCTTGAACGAACGTTCGCCGTTGTTGGCGACAACCATGACGCTGGCGATGGTTTCTTTGGCCGGCATTCCCCCGTTGGCGGGATTCTTTGGAAAGTTTCTCCTGCTCAAAGCCGTCATTGAACTAGGCGCGACCCATCCCGGTTACTATTGCCTAGCGTTCACGGCGCTCGTGGGCGTGGTGATTTCGCTCTACTACTACTTCGGCGTGATCCGGGCGATTTATTGGAGCCAGGACGCGCCCAACCTTTCACCCATTCCGATCACCCGCCCGATGCGCCTGGCGGTGACGGCCTGCATCGCGGGTATGTTCTGGCTGGGTTTGTTCCCCGGCACCCTGTTGACGCTGGCAACCGAAGCGGCGAAGTCATTCCGGCATTAGCTCGGACTTTGGAAGCTTGCTTTTGAGGTTCGTCCTTCCGTGCCCGGCTTTTCAAAATTTAGCCCGCACACCTATACGCAGCCCACCGCCCCGACCACCGATTAGTGGTTCGTTTAGGTGTGCCAGTCGGCCTGCGCCACGCCCACCACCACTGTGCCAATGCGTCGCCTTTGGCACAATCAGTCACCGAACCTCGGTGATCCATTTTTCCACTATTGCTCAGCAAACACAGCAGTTTCAGCCCATTCACCACCCATGGCACGCGCATCGCTATGTAATCTCGGCTTTGCGAGTCACAGCCACGGAAGAATTAATTTATGGCAAAAGTATTAGGCATTGATTTAGGGACGACGAACTCGTGCATGGCGGTCATGGAAGGCGGCGAGCCGCTCGTCTTGGAAAACTCCGAGGGCAAGCGCACCACGCCGTCCGTGGTGGCGTTCGCCAAAAGCGGCGAGCGCATTGTCGGCGACGCGGCCAAGCGGCAAGCCGTCACCAATTCGCGCAACACGGTTTACTCCATCAAGCGCTTCATGGGTCGCAAATTTGATGAAGTGCAGGAAGAAATCAAACGCGTGCCCTACAAGGTTGTGAAAGCGGCCAACGGTGACGTGGCGGTCGAGGTCGAAGTGGATGGCAAGCCGAAGCAGTTTTCGCCGCCCGAGATTTCCGCCATGATTCTGGCCAAGCTCAAGGCGGACGCCGAAACCCGGCTCGGCGAGAAGGTCACCCAGGCCGTCATCACCGTGCCCGCTTACTTCAACGATTCGCAACGACAGGCCACGAAAGACGCCGGCCGCATCGCTGGCCTCGAAGTGCTGCGCATTATCAACGAACCCACCGCGGCTTCGCTCGCATATGGGCTCGACAAGAAAAAGGACGAGAAGATCGCGGTCTATGACCTGGGCGGCGGCACGTTCGATATTTCGGTTTTGGAAATCGGTGATGGCGTGTTTGAGGTGAAGGCAACGAACGGAGACACGCACCTCGGCGGTGACGACTGGGACAACACGCTCATGGATTGGATTCTCGACGAATTCAAAAAGGAGTCCGGCATGGATTTGCGCAAGCAACCCGACGCCCTCCAGCGCATCAAGGAAGAAGCCGAGAAAGCCAAAATCGCCCTCTCCAGCTCCCAGGTTTACGACATCAATCTGCCCTTTATCACGGCGGACGCCAGCGGGCCCAAGCACATTTCGACCAAGCTCACGCGCGCCAAAATGGAGCAACTCACGGACGTCCTGTTTGAGCGCACAATTGCTCCCGTCAAGGCGTGTCTGAAGGACGCCGGCATCGCCGCGGACAAAATTGACGAACTCGTACTCGTCGGCGGCATGACCCGCATGCCCCGGGTGGTCGAGACGGCCCATGCGCTCGTGAATAAGCCACCGCATCAGGGCGTGAACCCGGACGAAGTCGTCGCCATCGGCGCGGGCATCCAGGGCGGCGTGCTCAAGGGCGATGTCAAGGACGTGCTCTTGCTCGACGTGACGCCATTGTCGCTCGGCATCGAAACCCTGGGCGGCGTGTTCACGAAGCTGATCGAACGCAACACCACGATTCCGTCCCGCAAATCCGAAATTTTCTCGACCGCCAGCGACAATCAGCCGGGCGTGGAGATTCATGTGCTGCAAGGCGAACGCCAGTTCTGCAAGGACAACAAGACCATCGGCAAGTTTCAACTGGCGGACATCCCGCCCGCGCCGCGTGGCGTGCCGCAGATCGAAGTGACGTTTGACATCGACGCCAACGGTATTTTGCACGTCGGCGCGAAAGACCTCGGCACGGGCAAGGAACAAAAAATCACCATCTCGGCCAGCAGCGGGCTGTCCAAGGAGGAAATCGAGAAAATGCGCAAGGACGCGGAATTGCACGCGGACGAAGACAAACAGAAGAAGGAAGAAATTGAGACCCGCAACGAGGCGGACAATGCGGTGTATCGGTCGGAAAAAATGCTCAAGGACAACGCGGAAAAGATTTCCGGCAACGATAAGACCAAGCTCGAGACGGCCATTCAGGCCGTGAAGGAAGCGCTCAAAGGCAGCGACGGCGCTGCCATCAAGTCCGCGAGCGATAAGCTCGGCGAGGCGAGTCAGAGCATTGGCGCCGAGCTGTATAAAGCCGCCGCCGCAAGCGCCCAGGCAGACAAGACCAAATCCGGCACGAGTGGCGGCGAAGCCAAGCCGGAAGCGGCGGCGGGCAAGCCGGACGAGAGTCCGATCATTGATGCCGAAGTGGTGGACGAGAAGAAGTAACCACCCGGCGACCGGCCGCGCAGAATATTTTCCCACCGCTCGGGCGGCGGGATTTGCTTACAGTAAACAAACAAACAAACAAAACCAAACTATGGCACTTAACGTCAAACCCCTCGGCGACCGCGTACTCGTGGAAGCCGTCGAAGAGAAGGAAACCAAAAAGGGCGGTATCATCATTCCGGATTCCGCCAAGGAAAAGCCCACGGAAAGCATCATCATCGCCCTGGGCACCGGCAAAACCGATGACGACGGAAAGAAAGTTCCGTTCGAAGTCAAAAAAGGTGACCGCGTCCTCGTCAGCAAATACGGCGGCACCGAAATCAAACTCGATGGCAAGGAATACAAAATCCTCAACACGGACGACATTCTCGCCGTGATTGCCTAATCCGATTCGCACCGATTAACCAATTAAAAATCAAATAAAACTATGGCAGCAAAACAATTATTGTTCGACGAAGCCGCCCGGCAGGCAATCCTGCGCGGCGTGACCAAACTCTCGCGCGCAGTCGTCGCGACCCTCGGCCCGAAAGGCCGGAACGTCGTGCTCGACAAAAAATTCGGCTCACCCACCGTCACCAAAGACGGTGTGACCGTGGCCAAAGAGATCGAACTGGAAGACCCGTACGAAAACATGGGCGCCCAGATGGTTCGCGAAGTCGCGAGCAAGACCAGCGACAACGCGGGCGACGGCACCACCACGGCGACCGTGCTGGCGGAGTCCATCTATCGCGAAGGCCTCAAGTTCGTCACCTCGGGCGCGAACCCCATCGGCATTCAACGCGGCATCAACAAGGCCGTCGAAGCCGCCGTGGCGCATCTCGACAAGATCGCCAAGAAGGTCAAGGACAAGGAAGAGATCAAGCAGGTTGCGACCGTGTCCGCCAACTGGGACGCCACCATCGGTGAAATCATCGCCGACGCCATGGACAAGGTCGGCAAAGACGGCACCATCACCGTCGAGGAAGCCAAGACGATCGAGACCACGCTCGAAGTTGTTGAAGGCATGCAGTTCGACAAGGGCTATCTCTCGCCGTACTTCGTCACGAATGCCGAAGCCATGGAAGCAAAACTCGAGGATTGCTACATCCTGAATTACGAGAAGAAGATCAGCTCGCTGAAGGACCTGCTCCCGATCCTGGAGAAGGTTGCCAAACTCGGCAAGCCGTTGCTCATCATCTCCGAAGATGTCGAAGGCGAAGCCCTCGCCACCCTCGTGGTGAACAAACTGCGCGGCACGATCAACGTCTGCGCCGTGAAAGCCCCCGGGTTCGGCGACCGCCGCAAATCCATGATGGAAGACATTGCCATCCTCACCGGCGGCAAGTGCATCACCGAAGATCTCGGCCTCAAGCTCGAGAACATCGGGCTGGAAGACCTCGGCCGCGCGAAGAGCGTGGTCGTGGACAAGGAAAACACCACCATTGTCGAAGGCAACGGCAAGTCCTCTGAAATCCAGGGCCGCGTGAATCAGATCCGCCGCCAGATTGAAGAGACCACCAGCGACTACGACAAGGAGAAGCTCCAGGAACGCCTGGCGAAGCTCGCCGGCGGCGTGGCCGTCATCAACGTCGGTGCTGCCACCGAGTCCGAGATGAAGGAAAAGAAAGCCCGCGTCGAAGACGCCCTGCACGCGACCCGTGCGGCCGTCGAAGAAGGCATTGTGGCTGGTGGCGGCGTGGCGTTGATTCGCTGCATCCCCGCGATCGAAGCTGTCAAAGGTGCCAACGAAGACGAAGCGATCGGCGTCAGCATTGTGAAGCGCGCCGTAGAATCCCCGCTCCGCGCCCTCGCGGCGAACGGCGGCGTGGAAGGCAGCGTCATTGTGGAACACGTCAAGAAGAGCAAGGGCAACGAAGGTTACAACGTCGCCACCGGCGAATTTGAAGACCTCGTGAAAGCCGGCGTGGTGGACCCGAAGAAGGTCACCCGCTCAGCCCTGCAACACGCGGCGTCCATCGCCGGGCTGCTCCTGACCACGGAATGCCTGATCACCGAAATCCCGGAAAAGGATAAACCCGCTCCGGCGGGCCATGGCGCACCGGACATGGGCGGCATGGGCGGCTACTAATCCATTCGGATCCGGATAACCCGAATCCCTCACGAGCGCGGCCAGGCAACTGGCCGCGCTTTTTTGCGGGACCGACGGCCGCGCGATGCAACGGACCTATCGCTTCGTTTTGCGTTGCGATCAATGTTCGTTATCCACACCGGTCGCATGCCGCCAAGCATGAAGGACCTGGGCGATGATTTCTTCCACGCCCACGCCATGTTTCACTTGGGCGAACACGTAGGGTCCGGGGCCCCGCATTCGCTTGGTGTCGTGGGCCATGATTTCCAAATCGGCGCCCACTCCGGCCGCCAGGTCCGTCTTGTTGATCACCAGCAAATCGGACTGCGTGATGCCCGGGCCGCCTTTGCGCGGAATCTTGTCCCCGCCACAAACGTCGATGACTTGAATCGTAAAGTCCGCCAGCTCGCGGCTGAAACAAGCGGCCAGATTATCGCCGCCGGATTCGATGAAGAGGAGTTGCGGATTAAACTTCGCGTGCAACTCCTCCAACGCCAGCAGATTTGCCGAAATATCCTCCCGGATGGCGGCGTGCGGGCAGCCGCCCGTTTCCATGGCTCGAATCCGTTCCGCCGGCAGGGCTCCATGCTGGGTCAAAAATTCGCCATCTTCCTTCGTGAAAATGTCGTTCGTGACGGCGGCGATGTTCATCGTCACGCGCAACTTTTTGCAAAGCTGGAGCATCAACGCCGTCTTCCCGCTGCCGACCGGTCCACCAACGCCGATGGTGAACGCGCGCTTGTTGAAATCGCGGTCCAGCGGCAGTTCGCGCTCATGAAAATGTCCGGGACGATCAGCGTGATCATGCGGGTGCCCGTGGCCGCCATGCGGGTGGAAGTGAAGGAGCCGTTTCATAAATCAACTTTGGAAAAGCCGGGAGTAAAGCCGGTCTTGCGCGCCCTGCCAGAGATCGAGCAACGGTGCGGTCTGGGCAATTTGATCCAGCGTCAGCCGGTCGCACACTTTTAAAACCGTCTCCGCTTTCGCCGACAACTTGTGTTGCAACATCTGCGCTTCCATCGGCCCGACGATGTTCAAACGCACCGCCGCCGCGAGCACGCTGCGAAGCTGATTGAAAAAAAACATACGTGTAGTGGTCGCGCGGGAGATTTTCAGTCGTCGCAGACACGCGCCAAACACTGGGGCGAAGTGGGCGAAGGGCACTGCGACCGGAGCGCGGCCTTCTGGCCGTTTGATCTCATGATTGCCGTTTGCTGTCGAAGCGGCGCGAACGCCGCGCTCCGGACAAATCCGTTCCACCGCCGTTAGAAACGCCCGGCCTTGCGCGCGGCTCGCGCGATTGGCGACATGATTTGTCATAAACGCATCGCACAGCTGATCGAACTCGGCGAACTTCTCCGGCGCATCGAACGCCGCCGTTACGAATGGCAGTGCGGCATGACCGAGTTGATCCAAACTTGTCTCCGCAAATGAAAGCAACTCCGCTCGTCCGCGCACTTCGCCATGTTGCCACGCGGCTTCAAGGCCAGACGAGTGCGCGAATCCACCCGTCGGAAACGCGGAGTCCATCAATTGCCAGACAAGGAAGTCGGGCGTGGTAGGGTCTCGGACTGCGCCAGCCCTCTGGCGCTCTGGGCGCCGTGGATTATCGCAGGCGGCAGCGGACTGCCGCAGCCCAAAACCTTGCAGAGGGCGGGCCTTCTCCTCTGGAGCTACCGATGTCAGAAGGCTCATTCTTTTCTTCGCTTTGGGCATGAAATTAGAGCCTCCTTACGTCGGCTGCTGCGGGCTAAAACAGATTATACCGCTGCGCCAGCGGCAGGACGCTCGCCGGTTCGCATGTCAGCAATTCACCATCGGCGCGAACCTCGTAGGTTTCGGGATCCACGGTAATCTTCGGCATCGCGTCGTTCCACTTCAAATCCTTCTTGCCGACCAGGCGGCAACCTTTCACGGCTTCGATGCGTTTGGTCAGACCGTAGGCCTTGCCAACGTTCTTCTGCTTCGCGAGCTGGCTGACGAATGCAATTGAAGTCAGACCCGTCGCGCGACCAAACGCGCCAAACATCGGGCGCATATAAACTGGTTGCGGGGTGGGAATGCTGGCATTCGGATCACCCATCTGCGCCCAGGCGATCACGCCACCTTTGATCACGATCTCCGGCTTCGCGCCGAACATCGCTGGCTTCCAGAGCACGAGATCCGCGAGCTTGCCGACTTCGATGGAGCCGATGATGTGAGCCATGCCATGCGCGAGCGCGGGATTGATCGTGTATTTTGAGAGGTAACGCTTGATGCGAAGATTGTCGTTGTCGCCCTGCTCCCCAGCCAGGCGACCGCGTTGCTGCTTCATCTTGTCGGCCGTCTGCCAACTGCGCGTGATGACCTCACCAATGCGCCCCATTGCCTGCGAATCTGAACTCATCATGCTGATGGCGCCGAGATCGTGCAGAATATCCTCGGCGGCGATTGTCTCCCCCCGAATGCGGCTCTCCGCAAACGCCACGTCTTCCGGCAGATTCGGATCCAGATGGTGGCAGACCATCAGCATGTCGAGATGTTCATCAATCGTATTGACGGTGTAGGGCCGCGTTGGATTCGTGGAGCTCGGCAGCACGTTGGGTTCGCCGCATATGCGAATGATGTCCGGCGCGTGACCGCCCCCTGCCCCTTCACTGTGATACGTGTGAATCGTTCGGCCCTTGAACGCGGCAATCGTGCCCTCGACAAACGTGGATTCGTTTAGCGTATCGGTGTGGATCGTCACCTGGATGTCGTGCTTGTCCGCCATGCTCAAGCAACAATCAATCGCCGCGGGCGTTGTTCCCCAGTCTTCGTGTAACTTGAGACCAATGGCCCCGGCAGCAATTTGCTCAGGCAAGCCGGCGGGCATGGCGGTGTTACCTTTGCCGGTGAAGCCGAAGTTGAGCGGGAGCGAATCCACCGCCTGCAACATCGCCTTGAAATAAAACGGCGCGGGCGTGCATGTCGTGGCGCAAGTGCCGACCGCCGGGCCTGTGCCGCCGCCAACCATGGTGGTGAGCCCGGCCGCGATGGCTTCGTGGGCCTGCTGTGGGCAGATGAAATGGATGTGTGTATCCAGGCCGCCCGCCGTGACGATCAACCCTTCGCCCGCGATGACTTCGGTCGTGACACCGATGACCATGCCCTTGGTCACGCCCGCCATCATGTCGGGATTGCCGGCTTTGCCGATCCCAGAGATCAAGCCGCCCTTGATGCCGAGGTCGGCCTTGTAGATGCCAGTGTAATCCACCACGAGCGCATTGGTGATGACGCAATCCAGTGCATCCTTCGCACCGACGCCCGCGGCCTGGCCCATGCCTTCGCGGATGACTTTGCCGCCGCCGAATTTGCATTCGTCGCCATAGACGGTGAAATCCTTTTCGACTTCGAGCATGAGCGACGTGTCGCCCAGCCGGACTTTGTCGCCCGTCGTCGGGCCGAACATGTCGGCGTAGTGCGAGCGTTTCATTTTGTGCATGGCTCAAGTTTTTGCTATTCGATCGGATCATCCTCTATCAATGTCGCCAAGAACACGGTCAACATATTCCCAAATCAAATCATCCGTATGGTAAATCTCAATTGGATATGGGGCTTCCTCTTGAGGCATGTCTGCGAGGCGGCGCAAGAATTCTTCATTGTTCCGAGTATGAAAAACAAACTCTCTCTGACTTTTGCCTGTCACCACAAGAGATAGGACGGATTGCGCGCCTGGCTCACTGGCTTCAATCAGTCTGTCCTCGAACACGCTCATGCGAGCTGTCTCGGCGTCTTCAGGTAAACCATTAGAAGAGGCTTCTGACATCTGCCAAAAAATGTTTAAGCGGTGTGGAAACTCGCCTTTGGGGAAGTCGTCAGGAAAATTCCGATGCCGGAGAATAACAATCCCTTCATCATTGCTTGCTTGAACAACATTCCAAGGCAGTGTCTCCAGATTCATTCTGTTTCCCTTAAAATTAAGTGGTGGCAAACCCCTTCTGCTTCACGCGTTTCAACGCCGCCTTTTTGCCTGCGGCAGAAACGTTTCCGCTCGCAAGATTGTTGCCGCCGCGAATGACTTTCTTCCCGGCGATCTCCACCAGCCTCACGGTTTTGGTTTCGCCGGGTTCAAACCGAACCGCCGTGCCCGCCGGGATGTCAAGGCGTTTGCCGTAGGCCGCACTGCGATCAAACTGCAACGCTGCATTCGTCTCGATAAAATGGTAGTGGCTGCCGACCTGGATCGGGCGGTCACCAAGATTCGTCACGGCAATCTCCGCCGTGGCACGACCGACGTTGAGTTCAATCTCGCCGGCTTTGATTTCGAGCGAGCCAGGAATCGGTTCGTCCGCGACCGGTTGGAAAGCGGCGGCGCCAGGCACGGGCAGAAAACTGCCGTGCAGCGCGAGCGCGAGATTTCCGTCCTCGCTGGCGATGGGATGATGCACCGTGACGAGCTTCGAGCCGTCGGGAAACGTTCCCTCGACCTGCACGTCGTAAATCATTTCCGGGACGCCGGACATGACCTGGTTGCGCCCGAGCAATTGCCGGCCAAGATTCATCAACTCGGCGACGCGTTTACCGTCGCGAATGAATTCCAACAGCACCGTGGCGATCAGGGCCACGGCTTCGGGATGGTTCAGGCGTAATCCACGCGCGAGACGCTTCTGCGCGAGAAAACCCGCATTGTGCAGCAGCAGTTTGTCAATTTCACGGGGTGACAGGTGCATGTTAGAAAATCCAAACTCCAAACACCAAGCTCCAAACACCAATTCCGTGCGTTCGCCTGCGACAACTAATGAGGTTCGGGGCTTGGTGTTTCTCTGGCATTTGGACGTTGGTGCTTGGTGCTTTCATTGCCTCACCATTTACTCGCCCACGGATCGTCACCGAGCAGTTCGTTGAGGCACGCGAGATGGCGATGTAATTCCCGACCAACCGCCTCAACATCTTCGCCGGCGACTCGGAGCAAAGCGCCGTCGTGGACGGGGCTCACGCTGCCAATCAGGGAAGCCCGCCGCATCACGGGTTGGGCGGAAAGCTCCGCCAGCAACCGCGCTGCAGCTTCGCGCAATGGCGGGCCAACCAACAGAAGCATCGCGAGGCAGTTGAAGCGACCCATGTGTTGGAAGGGTGCGAGATTTCCCGGATCGGAATCAAGCTTGAGCGAATCGAGAAATACACATTTCGGTTTCACCGCCGCCTCCGGGCTTGGGTCGGCGATGGTCGAGACTTCGTTGCGGCTTTGGAATTGATCGAAGACCCAGCGTTCTCCGCACGCGGCGCGGCCGGCGGTGAGCCAGTCTACGAGCGCGAGGCCGGCACCCGGTGCGAGTTCAAATTCCTGCCGCTGCACATAGATAGACTGGGCGAAAGCTTGAACCGGATCCGGGGCGAAAAC
>JANXWY010000049.1 GCA_025350905.1 Verrucomicrobiota bacterium | reverse complement strand
CGCCACCCCTCAACCTGACCCTCTCCCCATCCGAAGGGGAGAGGGAAGCGAACGCCGAAATGTGGTCTATCCCACGCACTTGGCAGTATGATCGAAAAAATTTATCTGGCCGTTGACGTCGGGGCCGAGAGCGGGCGGGTCATCGCGGGATTGTGGAATGGAAAACGCCTCCAACTCGAGGAAATCCACCGCTTCCCCAACGGCCCGGTCGCCCTCGGCGATAGCATCCGCTGGGACGTGATGCGCATTTGGTCGGAAATCCAGAATGGCCTGGCACTCGCCGGGAAAAAATACGGCAAGAAAGTTGTGTCCGTCGGCGCGGATACTTGGGGCGTGGACTTCGTGCTCCTGAACCGGCAGGACGAAATCCTCGGCCAACCGTACCACTATCGCGATGCCCGCACCAATGGCATGATGGCCCGAGCGTTCAAGAAAGTTTCGCGCCGCGAAATCTTCGCGCAATCCGGCCTGCAGTTCATGCCGCTCAACTCGCTGTATCAATTGCTGGCCTGGCAGCAGCATTCGCCAGCCATTCTCAACGCTGCGCACACGTTGCTCTTCATGCCCGATTTTCTCCACTGGTGCCTGTGCGGCGCCAAGCTGGTCGAGTTCACGAATGCCTCAACCTCGCAATTTCTGCATCCGCTCCGGCGCAACTGGTCGCTGCCGCTGCTCCAGAAACTTGGCTTGCCCACCCATTTCCTGCCCGAAATAATTCCGCCGGGCACGACGCTTGGCCCGCTACGCAAAGCCCTGGCCGGACGCACCGGACTCGCGGGCGTGAAAGTTGTCGCTCCCCCCACGCACGACACGGCGTCTGCCGTCGCCGGGGTGCCGACCCAGCATACCGGCAAGGCGAATTGGGCCTACATTAGCTCTGGCACGTGGTCGCTGATGGGCGTGGAAGTGAAACAAGCCGCGCTGGCGCCCCGCACGCTGGCGTTAAACATGACCAACGAAGGCGGCCTCGACGGCACATATCGCCTGCTAAAAAACATCATGGGCCTCTGGCTCGTGCAGCAATGCAAGCGATCGTTCGACGCGGCGGGCAAAAAATACGATTATGCACAACTCGCCGCATTAGCTGCGAAGGCGAAACCACTCCGCTCCCTCGTCGACGTAAATGATCCGCGCTTCCTCAATCCGCCGGATATGCCCCAGGCCATTCAGGATTTCTGCCGCGAAACAAAACAACCCGTACCGAAGACGGCAGGTGAACTCGTGCGTTGCGCCTACGAAAGTCTCGCGCTCAAGTATCGGGAAGTCCTCGGCGCCCTTGAAGAACTCACAGGCGAACCGATTCAAGTCATTCACATCGTCGGCGGCGGTTCGCAGAACCGCCTGCTCAATCAACTGGCCGCCGACGCCTGCCAACGGCCGGTCATCACCGGCCCGGTCGAGGCGACGGCGATGGGCAATCTGCTCACGCAGGTGCGGTCCAGTGGGGAACTGGGTTCGTTGGCCGAGATGCGGGACATCGTTCGCGCGTCGAGTCCGGTGCAACATTACGAACCCGCGGCCGGGGAAATCGCCTCGCAGCGATTGGCCGGCTTGCATTACTGACCCACCGAAGACCTCGGATGGAATGGCGTTGACCAGACGGTTTCTGCCCACACCGCGGCGTCGAGCATCGGCCGGCCGGGCAAAAACCATTTTGGCTGCGCCGTTGCCGGACAAACTAAACTCCTTGCAGAGCGGCCAAATCCAGTTGTCGCACCGGCGGAGCCCGTAAACCTTGTGGGCTGGTTTGCAGCAACGGAACCGTGCTGCGCCCGCGGGGAAGCAGCATTGAAAGCCTTGCGAGGGCGGCGGCAATTACCCTTCACCTGGCACCCAAGTGTAACCGGAAAGTTCTTTACCTGCTCCGCATTCCGCAGTCTAATTCCCCGCACGAGAGTTGAGACAGGCAAGCGTCCTTCCGAGCTTTCTTCATTTCTGGCGCCTCTCGCTTCGATGCCGGCCCAAACCCAAAGCTGACATCGCTGCCGCCGCTTAATGGCGAAATACAATTTCGGCTCGGTCCGAGGGGCCCGGAGATAACATCTCAGGACCCCTCGCAGACAACAACCAAGACAAAAAACGCAGACAACAACATGAAACTGAAACACCTCAAACCCGGTCTGACCCTGCTGGCCGTGGCGGCGACGACAATGGTCGCCGTGACGTGCGTCCACGCGGCGGACAAGAAGCCGAACATCCTGTTCATCATGGGCGATGACATTGGCATGTGGAACATTGGCGCCTATCATCGCGGCCTGATGGCGGGAAAAACACCCGCCCTCGATAAGATGGCCAAGGAAGGCATGCTCCTCACCGACTATTACGCTGAAGCGAGCTGCACGGCGGGCCGCGCGAACTTCATCATGGGCCAGTTGCCCATCCGCACCGGCATGACCACGGTCGGCCAGGCGGGGGCCAAGATCGGCATCCCGGCGGAAGCCTGCACGATCGCCACCGCGCTCAAAGCGCAGGGCTACGCCACCGGCCAGTTCGGCAAAAACCATCTGGGCGATCTCAACGAATTCCTGCCCACCGTCCACGGCTTCGACGAGTTCTTCGGCTACCTGTACCACTTGGACGCGATGGAAGACCCGGCGCATCCCAACTACCCGCAGAATTTGTTGAACGTGGTCGGCCCGCGCAACATGGTCCACAGCTGGGCCACTGATAAAGACGACCCGACGGAAATGCCGCGCTGGGGCAAGATCGGGAAGCAAAAGATCGAAGATGCCGGAACGCTTTATCCCAAACGCATGGAAACCGTGGATGACGAGATCCGGGATCTGGCCATCAACTTCATGGATAAGGCCAAGAAAGCAGGCAAGCCGTTCTTCTGCTGGCTCAACCCCACCCGCATGCACATTGTCACCCATCTCTCCCCGAAATGGGAAGCAACGCGCAACGCTGAGAATGGCTGGTCGGAGGAGGAAGCCGGCATGGCCCAGCTCGACAACGACATTGCTCTGGTGCTGCAGAAGCTCAAAGACATGGGCGAAGACGACAATACCATCGTCGTCTTCACCACTGACAATGGCACCGAACTATTCACCTGGCCCGACGGCGGCACCACCCCGTTCGCGCAATGCAAAGGGACGGTAATGGAGGGCGGCTTTCGCGTGCCTTGCATCGCCCGCTGGCCCGGCCACATCCCGGCCGATTCAGTACAAAACGGCATTTTCTCCGGCATGGATTGGTTCCCCACTTTTCTCGCCGCGGCGGGCAATCCGGACATCACCGAACAGTTGCTCAAAGGTGTGAAGATCGGCGACCGGACCTACCGCAATCATCTGGACGGCTACAATCAACTGGACCTGATCACCGGTAAAACCGACAAATCTGCGCGGCACGAGATCTTCTACCTCGGTGAAAGCACGGTCGGCGCGGTGCGCATCGATGATTACAAATATCGCTTTATCGACCAACCCCAGGGCTGGCTGGGAGAAAAGACCCACGTAGATGTGCCCTATCTGATCAACCTGCGCCTCGATCCATTCGAGCGCCAGGGCTGGCCCGGCAGTGGGACCAAGGAGGGGGCGCAGCAATACTTCGATTGGTTCAAGTTTCAATTCTGGCGCTTTGTGTTCGTCCAGCAGGTGATCGGCAAGGAAATTCAGACCTTCCTTGAATACCCGCCGATGCAGCGGGGCGCGAGTTTCAATCTGGACGCCGTGAAAGCGGAGATGGCCACCAGGATGCAACAGGCAGAAGCGGCGGCCAAAGGCACCGGCAACTAACCGCATTGAACTTCACGGCGGGCGGCTCACAGGGGCCGCCCGCTTTTTTTGTTTTGGTCGGTCAGCGGCGGCCAGCGTGGCCCGAATGCACTTGCCGCGGACATAGCGGCCTCCTCTCCCAGCGGGAGAGGAATGAGGTGAGGGAGAAAAGCCGGAACCTCCCGTGGTATTCGCACGCCGCAAGACTTCGGACGTTTTCCCCACCCCGACCCTCTCCCTCGGAGGGAGAGGGAGGAAGTTCGCCGCCTGCTTACCAATCCGCGCGCGCGTTGTTGTCGAGCCGCGGGCGCAAACTCCCCCGGCGACGGTCATCGGGCGAAATCACACCACAATAAACCTAACCGAGCCACGGTCGGTCGGCCTTACCGCCAACTGAAATCCTGCGGGCGGCGCTTGGCCGGGTCGCCGCTAATCACTTCTGACCGCGCATTTGCTTTCGGCCGGTTGGCCCGATAATCTCCGGTCATGGGCACGCTTTATTACGGCGACAACCTCGACCGCCTTCGGCGGGAACTGAAGGCCGAGACGGGGGCCTTCGTCGATCTCCCCCCACCTTTCCACTCCGCGCAAACGGAATTCAAAAGGTAAGCAATGGAGCCCGGAAGCCGACCCGCTCAAACCCGGTCGAACCAAGAGCAGCGCAAATTCAGACGTGAGGCATTTCTAGCGACGCTCGCCCTGGTCACGGTGGCCTTGACCGCCTCCGCCGACGATCAAACCAAAGCCAACGTTCCCCCCGCCAACGTGCTTCTGATCGACAACCTAGGCCGCGTGGTCAACGTGCCGACCAACGAGTTGCATCGTTCCCTGCTCCCGCCGTCCGACCTTGGGCTGAAACACCAGACGCCGGACCCGATCCAGGGGATGAAAGTGCCGGAGGAAATCCTGCAACGAAAGACCGCAGCCGGCAATGGCGCCGGTTCCCTTCAATTTTTTCCGGCGGTGGCGCCGCGATTAAAGCCTTACCTCGCCAGTCTCGATGAATACGGCAATACGACCCTCCGACCCGGCGCGCTGGTGCCGTTGAGCCCGCTTGATCCTATCGTGCAAGGTGGAAAATATTGGCTGGCCGAACAAGGACTGCGCTACTCGCTCGAACAAAGTTTCACCGGGGTCGGCATGAGCGACGTGGTGCAGGGGGACAAGACCTTGGGCTTTTACACTTTTGACCTCAAGGCGAAGTGGGCCATCTGGGAAGCCCCGCGTTCCGGCACGGCCGGCTGGTTGAGCGCGCAACTTGAAGCTAAAACCGGCCTAGGTAGCGCCGGTCAGACGCAATCCGCCAAGTCCAACCTCGGCACCGTCACGGATCCCACCGACCTCTGGTCGAGCGTGAATGGCTTTCGGCTTCCGGAACTGGCGTGGCAACAATCGTTGCGCGACGGCGAGGTGATGGTGGTCGCGGGCCTGATCAGCCAACGGAATTATCTCGATGGCAACGCCGCCGCCCACACCGGGCGCGGCGAATTCATGAACTCGGCTTTGATTCACAGCCAGGTGCTGCCGTTGGCGGAATACAACTTCGGCGTGAATCTCCAGTGGCAGCCGGTGAGTGAATGGTATGTCATGCTCGGCAGCTCGGTGGGCGCCGCGCCGGCCGGCCACGCCCCTTGGACGGATTTCAGTTGGCAGCATTGGTCCGTCGTCGGGGAGCTGGGTTATGCACCGAATAATTTCCTCGGGCTGGGCCCGGGCGTCTACCGCGTCCAGCCGTTTGTGGCGGAGGCCGGCGGACCGACGCAGGCGGGCTTGGGCTTCAATCTGCAACAACATCTCGGGCCGCACTCACCGTTCGCGTGGTTCGGGCGGTTCGGCTTCGGCGGTTCGGAAGTTTCGGCCGGAACGGACCGGCAGGTGGGCACCGGTTTCGTGCTGCAAGCGCCGCTCAAACAGCTCGGCCTCGTTCCGCGATTGAACAACGATCTCCTGGGCGTAGGCTTGGTCTGGAGTCAGCCCGCCGCGACCACCAAGACGGTTTACCACGAAAACGAATATATTGCGGAGACATTTTACACGCTGCAACTCACGCCCACGATGAAGCTGCAGGCCGACTTTCAAATGGTATGGGACGCGGCCTTTAATCCGGATGCCGGCCCGGCCACGGTCTTCCAACTGCAACTCAACCTCGCGTGGTGAACTTTCAGACTCTACCGCCTCCTCCTACGTGAGAACAATTCGCGCGTGGCTGGCGCGATGTCGAAGGTGCCGCGTTTCCAATTGGCAGACCGCGGCCCGGATGCCCGCGGGGTGATGGCGGCGCTCAAGCATCCAGAATCGCCAGGGTGCGTTCGTAGATTCGTTCGGGTTCACCCTCGGCGGATATGGTCCGCAGCAAACCATGATCGGCATAGTATTCGATGAGGGGCTTGGTGCTGTGTACATACGCCGCCATGCGTACGTGGACGGCTTCCGGTTGATCATCCGCGCGCTGACCCAGTTTGCCGCCGCAATGGTCGCACCGGTCGGCGACGTGCGGCGGTCGCGAACTGACATGGAACACGGCCTGGCAATCGGCGCAGGTGCGCCGACCGCTGAGCCGCCGGACCAGGATCGCGAGGGGGAGCGTGTAATTCAGCACGGCCTCGAGCCGGAGGTGTTCCTGCGCCAGCAATTCGGTGAGCGCCTCGGCCTGCGGCACCGTGCGCGGGAACCCATCCAATAAGAAACCGCCGCGACAGCGGAGGCAATGAGTGCGTTCGCGGATCAGAGTCAGCACGATTTCGTCCGGCACCAACTCGCCGCATTCCATGCAGCCCAGAGCCTCGTTGATGGCGGGCGAGCGCTCGGCGGGGCACAAACTTTTTGCGGCGCGGAAAACATCGCCGGTGGAAAGCTGACAGACCCGCATTTCCGCGCACAGCAGTTCCGCTTGCGTCCCTTTGCCCACGCCCGGCGCGCCCAGCAGAATCAGTCGGGGCGGAAAGGCGCGAGGTTTGGCCGGAAGGCTGCAACGGGCGCCCCGGGCCTTGATCCAGGCGGCGCGATCATTTTTCTCGTTCATGATCCATTCCCCAATTCGGGCAAACCTTCGCCCGGTGTTGGGAACGTCCGTCAGACGAAGGAAAGCGACAAGTGGGATCCGCCCAAAGGCCAAGAAACGCCGCGTGTTTGCCAAGAATCGTCAAACTGGGAGCGCGGACTGCGCTCCGGGTAATCCGCGCGCGGCGATGCGGATGATTCGAGGAATAATCGCCGCCGGCTCAAAAGGGTGAGCTGAATTATTTCTTCCGGTCGGCGGCCAACGCGGCCTTGGTCGTGGCCTGCAACTCATCGAGTTCGTCACGCAATTCGGCTTTCGTCTTCCGATCCATGCGGTCGATGAACAGAATGCCGTTCAAATGATCGGTTTCGTGTTGCACCGCGCGGGCGAGCAGTCCGCCGCAGCGGAATTCAATCGGCTGCCCTTTTTCGTTCAGCGCCTTGACGTCCACAGTTTCCGGTCGCGAAATTTCGGCGTAGATCTCGGGAAAACTCAGGCAACCCTCCGGCCCCGCCACGGGTTCGCCGACCGCTTGGACTTCGGGATTAATGAGCACGAGCGGCATGAAGTCGTTCACGTCCGCCGGTTGGCCGTTCTGTTCGAGCGTGGAAGGTCGTTCGGTGACCACGCGCAAATCAAGCACGGTCAGTTGCAACGCCTGACCGACCTGTTGCGCCGCCAGGCCAATGCCCTTGCTGGCGTTCATCGTTTCGAACATGTCGGCGATCAGCCGGCGGATGTCCGCCGTGACGGTTTCGATGCGAGCCCCTTTTTGGCGCAGCCGGGGATGGCCGTACTTAACGACGGGCAAAATCATCGAAGTGGTGACAAGTGACGAGTGGCAGGTGACATGATCAGCGCGAGCGGTTCGGTCGGTTTTCGATAGTCCGGATGGTCTTGGTAAGACCTCCCACAATTTTGCTGAGCGTTTCGGTTCGTTTGGCAATCGTTTCGGCGGATAACAGGCGCGAACATCGTTCATCGCGTCCGCGGCTTTCGCGAGCCTCGCCCCGCGCAATCTTCAAATGCTGCGGAAGTTCTTTGCCAAAACCACGACCGTAGCCTTCCTCAATGTTGGCACAAACTGAATCCAGACTTCGCACCTGTTGTTTTGCCAATTCCCTCCCACGATAATCCTTTCCCAGAATCTCCGAATCATCCCAGAACTCATCGAAAGCCTGCCGGGCCAGCCGGTAAATCCCGAAGGATTCCAGCCGGTCGGAAGAATCGTCACTATCGTTGCTGGGCTTGCTGCCGGGATTCATGTCACCTGTCACTCGTCACCTGTCACATTACGCTTTCGCCGGCCAGTTGCGCAGCAGGCCGACGAGATCAGCCACGTGGGGGCTTTTGGCGGAGCGAACGTAGAAGCCGCTGGTGGTCACACCGGTGAGGACGCTGTGGGCGTTGTCGAAACCGAGCAGCTTGCCGAGACAAAAGCCGGCATTGAAATGATCACCCGCGCCGGTGGTGATGAGCGGCTGGGGGGTGAACGGACCTTCGACGATGGCGGCGTCGCCCGCGCTTACCGCCAAGGCATAGTGCACCGGGTGCACCACGACGGTATTGACCCGGATCTGATCGCGAATCTGCGTGGCGAGCTTTAGCAGACCCTCCGGCGAGTGATCACTGATCTCAAGGTCCAGATGCCCCCCGATCTCGTACGCCTCTTTCTCGTTCAATCCGAGAATCGCATCGAAGTGCTGCTCGAATTGCGTGATGAGCGACAGCGCGGCGCGGATGTCGGCGCGTGTGCGCTTCTCTGGATCGGCGAGGTCAAAAAAAAGTTTGCGCCGCGGGCCGGTGAGTTTGGGGCAGATTTCCTGGAGAATCGCCGACCACATTTCGTTCATGCAGGTAAGCATCGTCCAGTTGACGAAGGCGACAAAGTTGGCGGCCTGCACCTTGGCGGCAAACTTATCGTGGCCGAAGCGCGCCTTGATATTCGCCCAGTTCACGTCGCGCAGGGAGGAGTGCTTGCCGCAAATGATTTTACCGTCCTCGAATTCCAAGGCGTCGGTGTAGCCCGGCTCCGCGATGGAATGAACTTCGGCCTGTTTCGCAAAATCAGAGAAAACCGGATGCAAAGCCGGGTAACCCAGATTGCCGAGGTAACAGACCTTCATGCCAAAGCTGGCGAGGGCATTGGCCATGATGGGGCCATTGCCGCCGAGTTTGGTCCGCTGGTTGACCATTTCTACATTGGTGCTCTTACCAGCGGCGGCGGCGAGGCGGTCGGCGTATTTGGTAATGGTGGTGAGCCGCTGGTATTTATCCGCGCTTTCGCGTTTGTCCACGACGTGGAGGATTTCGTCCACAAAACCGTCGAGACCGAGAAAGGCGTTCAGGCCGGCGACTTGAGCGGTGGCAGCCTGGAGTTGGGCAGCGCCTTGGGCGCGAAGTTCAGGTGTATTCATGAGTTGATGCGTAAAATTTGCGGCGGAAAGCCAAACCCGGCGCGCTTACTCGGCGTTGATCCCCAGGATTTGCAGCAGGTGCTCCAGCTCTGCGTCGCTGTAGAAGGTCACCTGCAGGGCGCCCTTGCCCTGGGCGTAACGCAGCTGGACTTTCGTGCCGAGGCGTTCGCGGATTTTGTTCTCCAAGTTCGCGATGTGCGCGTCGGTGGCAAGCGGGGTTTTCGCGCCGTTCCGGGTCCGAACCCCATCGCGGGTCTGCAGTTTCGCGACCAAACCTTCGGTCTGGCGGACGTTGAGCGCTTCCTTGATGACGCGCTCGGCGGCGGCGCGTTGCTGGGCGGCCTCCGTCAGACCTAGAATGACCTTGGCGTGACCGACCGAAAGCCGGCCTTCGCGGATGAAGCCTTGCAGATCCAAGGGGAGCTTCAGGAGCCGCATCGCGTTGGCGACCACGGCGCGGCTCTTGCCGACCTTGGTGGCGACGAGTTCCTGCGTCAGCTCAAACTGGCTGACGAGTTGCGCATAGCCGAGGGCTTCTTCGATGGCATTGAGGTTTTCGCGCTGGAGGTTTTCGATGAGCGCCATCTCGAGTACGGCGCGATCGTCGGCTTCGCGGACGAGGACGGGAACTTCAGCGAGCCCGGCGAGTTGGGCCGCGCGCCAACGCCGCTCACCGGCAATCAATTCAAACTCCTGGCCATGCGCGCGGACCATGAGCGGCTGAATGATCCCCTGTTCCCGGATGGAATCGGCGAGCTCGCGAAGCGATTCGGCGGAAAAATCCTTGCGCGGCTGGAGCGCACAGGGGCGGATTTGAGTCAGGGCCACCTGGCGGACCTGATCCCGCATCGCGGGTGCGGGCACGAAGGCAGGCGCGAATCCAGACGTCGCCGCAGACGACGCCAGGCTGGGGAGGACGGTGGTTGGCGGCAGGGCAATCGGCGCAGGGTTGGAGATGACAGGAGTGCCACCCAACAGCGCGCCCAAGCCCCGTCCCAAAGCCGGTTTCGACATGCGAGCAGAGTGACGGAGCACCGCCGGGATGTCAATTTCTAGTCTGAAAGTTGGCGGCGCTTCCAACCGGGAGCCAGGTGGAACCAAAGAAATTTTCCGCCGCGGAAACGCACAAGGCACGCATTCCCCCGGGCACCCGGTTCGGTCGCGAAGCCAGAGCTTCCGCTGGCGGACCGTAACCGCGCCGCGCAAACGACCACTGGCGCCGGCGACGATTCACCCGCCCGACGGACTCAATTAAAACGGTCCCCGCGAGCCGCGGGAATTTTTCCGCATAAAAAGGCTTGCCCTCGTTTTGGTTTCCCGCCAAAACTGCAGCCACAGTTAACACCAACCATTCCTGAATTTTATGGGCCGTATCTACAACAACATCCTGGAAACCGTCGGCCGCACGCCGCTCGTCAAGCTGAACAAGGTCACCGCCGGCTTGGAGGCCACGATCCTGCTCAAGTGTGAATTTTTCAATCCGTTGGGCAGCGTCAAGGACCGGATTGGGCTGGCGATGATTGAGGACGCGGAGAAACGCGGTATCCTCAAGAAAGAGACCGTGATCATTGAGCCAACCAGCGGCAACACCGGCATCGCGCTGGCGTTCGTAGCGGCGGCCAAGGGTTATCAGCTCATCCTCACCATGCCGGAGACGATGTCGGTCGAGCGGCGGACGTTGCTCGCAATGCTCGGCGCCAAACTGGTGCTCACGCCGGGACCGGAAGGAATGAAAGGCGCCATTGCGCGCGCGGAACAACTCGCCAAGGATACGCCGAACTCCTGGATCCCACAGCAGTTCGAGAACCTGGCCAACCCGGAAATCCACAAACACACCACCGCGGTCGAGCTTTGGGAAGATACCGATGGGAAGATTGATATTCTGGTGGCCGCCGTCGGCACCGGCGGGACTATCACGGGCTGCTGTGAAGCCATCAAGCCGAAGAAGCCATCCTTCCAGGCCATCGCGGTGGAACCGAAAGATTCACCAGTGATTTCACAAACGCTCGCGGGCGAACCGGTCAAACCGGGTCCGCACAAGATCCAAGGCACGGGCGCGGGCTTCATCCCGAAGAATCTGCATTTGAAGGATGCCCAAGGCAAGCCACAGATCGTCGAGTGCGTTCAGGTGTCCAACGACGAAGCCTTTGCCATGGCGCGACGGCTGGCGAAGGAAGAAGGCTTGCTCGTCGGCATCTCGACCGGCGCGAACGTGGTCGCGGCGATTGAGGTGGCCAAGCGGCCGGCGAACAAGGGCAAGCTGATCGTCACGGTGGCTTGCTCGACGGGCGAACGCTATTTGAGTACGGCGCTGGCGGCGGAAGCGCGGGCGGCCGTCGGCGGTTGACCCAGTGCGCTCGGCGCACCCGAGCGGCGGGTTGCTGAACGGTCAGCGCGCTAGTACCGACCGGCGCGGATTTCCAAAAAAAAGAGTTGCGCCGGTACGGGTTTCCCCGTATTCAGTGGGCAGATCGAAGGTTTGATGCTGCGTTAGGCTAGGTTTTTTTCCATTGGTTGGCCACGCGGCAACTTCTCACAATTCCAAGTTCAATATCGGGTTTTATCCGGGCTTGATTCCGAACCTTCGCGACACACAGACAGTTTATGAGCAGTAAAAACAACAATACCGCCACCGCACCCGCACCAGTCAATGCCGGCGGCGATCACGGCACCGGTTATCTCGAAATCTCCGAGAAAGGCTTCGGCTTTCTACGGACACCGGCCAATCATTTTCATCCCAAGCCGTCGGACATCTTCGTCACGCCCGACACGATCAAGCGTAATTTCCTGCGCGAAGGCAGTCTTGTGATCGGCACGACCCAGCCGCCGCACCGCGGTACCAGCCCGCAACTCAAGACGGTGGAGAAGGTCAATGACATGGTGTTCGAGGATTACACGAAAGCGGTGCGCTTCGAGAATCTCACCAGCATTGATCCCATCGAAAAGTTCAGTCTCGAAACCAGTCCGGACATTCTGGAAACGCGAGTCATCGATCTGGTCACCCCCATCGGCAAAGGCACGCGCGGGATCATCGTCGCCCCGCCGCGAACCGGCAAAACCACCATTCTCAAGCAAATCTCCAACGCCATCACGACCAACCACCCGGACGTCCACGTGATGGTGCTGCTGATTGACGAACGGCCCGAGGAAGTCACCGATTTCCAGCGCTCGGTGAAAGCCGAGGTCGTGGCGTCCTCCAATGATCAAGATTTGGAAACCCATGTCCGGCTCTCGCGTTTCATGATCGAACGCTGCCGGCGCATTGTGGAGAGCGGCAAGGATGTGTTCGTGCTGCTCGATTCCCTGACCCGCGTCGCCCGGGCCTACAACAGCGTTCATGGCGGTAGCGGGCGCACCATGACCGGTGGTGTGGACGCGCGCGCGCTGGAAATCCCGCGCAAGATGTTTGCCTCCGCCCGCAAGATTGAGAACGGCGGCTCGCTCACCATCATCGCCACCGCGCTCATTGATACGGGATCGCGCATGGATGAACTCATCTTCCAGGAATTCAAAGGCACGGGGAACATGGAGTTGATCCTCGACCGTAAGCTTTCCGACCGTCGTTTGTATCCCGCGATCGATATTCCCAAAAGCGGTACGCGCAAGGAGGAGAAGCTGTTTGCCCCGAAGAATCTTGAATCCATCCGCAAACTCCGGCGGATGATGGTGGATTTGAATCCCGTGGAGGCGATGGAAACTCTCACCGCCGCGCTGAAGAAGCACAAGACCAACGACGAATTGCTGGCCAAGCTGGTGTAGTAGTACGATACCGGAGAGCGAGTTTTCCCACCGTAGCCTGTGACGGCCCCGGGCAGCATAATTGACGAATTGCTCTGGCCGGCTGACTTGGCTTACTTAACCAGCGTATGACTTTCGAGGGAAGAATGCCGCCGCAGGTCCCTCGTTCCCGGCCGCCGCTGGCGCGGATGCTGCGGATTCACCAGGCGATTCAGTCCGGTAAGTTTCCCAATGCCACCAGACTGGCGGCGGAGCTCGAAGTCAGCACCAAGTCCATCCAGCGGGATCTCGAATTCATGCGCGACCGGCTGGATCTGCCGCTCGAATATCACCCGCAGAAATTTGGCTACCATTACACGGAGGAAGTCAGCTCCTTTCCCACGCTGCACATCACCGAGGGCGAACTGGTGGCCCTCGTCATTGCAGAAAAAGCGCTCCAGCAATATCGCGGGACGCAATTTGAGAAGCCCCTCCTCAGCGCGATTCGCAAAATCGAGCAATCCCTGCCGGACACGATTTCCCTCAATCTGGCGGACGTGGAACAGACCATTTCCTTCCGGACGCGCGCCGAGCCGGTATTAAATCTGGAAATCTTCGACACGCTCGCCAAAGCGACTGCCCATCGGCAGCAACTGGAACTGACGTATCGCAAGGCGGGCAGCCGCCAGAGTGAAGCCCGCCTCATTAATCCCTACCACCTCGCAAACATCAACGGGGAATGGTATCTCTTTGCCTGGGATCATGCGCGCAAAGACATTCGCACTTTCGTTCCGGCCCGCGTGCAGGCGGTGAAACCAACCGGCCAAACCTTTCCGCGCCCGCAAAAGTTTTCGCTCGAGCAGCGGTTGCGCGACAGCTTTGGGGTTCACTCGGGGGCCGGTCGGTTTGACGTTGTGCTCCGCTTCAAAGCCCGCGTGGCCGATTACGTCCGGGAAAAAAAATGGCACGCCTCGCAGCAACAGCGGGAGCTGAAGGATGGCGGGGTGGAGTTGCGATTGCAGCTCTCGAGCCTGGTCGAAATCGAGCGCTGGGTGTTGAGTTGGGGAGCGGACGTGATCGTGGTGACGCCCAAGGAACTCGCCGCGGCGATCCAGCAGACCGCGCGAAACATTCTCGCCGCGCGCAAGTGAAAACAGGCTGGGCTTTCGAATTGAGTTTGATCAAAATTGAGTCGAGCTATCCCAACCTCGACAGTTTCGCCGTCGACCTTTCCGTCGGAACCGCCGGGCAACCTGTCACCTGCGCCATCGCGGGGAGAGTCGCGATTGGACCGCAAGAATTGCAAGTCGGCCTTGGACTGGCTAAAGCCGAAACTCCCAGCTAAAAAATTGGTGCTGGCGCGATGCGAATTCTTGGTTGCGTCCGGGTCGACCAGCGCCAAGCGGCAGTTCTCCTTTTGAATTGGCCTGCGGGGTTGAGCATAGAGGAGTTGAACGCCGCAGAAGTGTCGGGCCGCGCCGAGTTGAGTGAAGGCGTCGGGGGTATGGGTGTAGAAGAAGGAGTGGAAGTCCACATAAACGGCCAGCGGCAGGCCGTGGGCTTGAAATGCGCGGGAAGGCAAATCGAAGTGAGTCAGCAAGGTTTCGGCCGGATAGAGGCGTGCGCCGGTGTTGAGGCAAGTGGCATCGCCGAGGATTTCCAGCAGGATTTGCCGCGCGGATTTAACGCTATGAAACTGCTACCGGCCAAGGT
This sequence comes from Verrucomicrobiota bacterium, assembly GCA_025350905.1. Lineage (GTDB taxonomy): Bacteria > Verrucomicrobiota > Verrucomicrobiia > Limisphaerales > JADLHS01 > JADLHS01. Next base: position 414 of record JANXWY010000049.1, on the reverse strand, counting down.
TAGCCGGGCCGCCGTGTGGCCGCCCGACCGGCCGTTTAGCAGGCTTCAGACGGCGCTCAGGTTGCGTCCCCGCAGCGCCCGATCCGCCGCTGAAGCAAGGACACTTTGCGCCCCAGCAACTCAACACCTCAAGCAAAACTCAAACAAAACTGCATCGCCTCCCGTATCATTCTAACTCTAACTTTGATCGCACAGTCCTCTCTGGTTTTGATCGCACCCCGACAGCAAAAACCCTTGCTCCTCTTCACGAAACGCCCCAAATAGCATTCCTGTTTTGCACACTCCAAAAGCTTCCAGTTTTGAAAACTACGCGAAAGTTGAAATAATATAGCTTGCATCACGGCGAGTCGCGGGCATCATGCCGTGACAACGGATCGCGGGGTGGAGCAGCCCGGTAGCTCGTCAGGCTCATAA